>DATNEO010000169.1:0-13350 GCA_035553035.1 Gaiellales bacterium
GCTCAGCCGGCCAGGCGGGCGGTCAGGTCGGTCAGCCGGCCGCTGGCCAGCAGCACGCCGGCCACGATCAGCACCGCACCCGAGATCCTGGTGACCACGCCCCAGTGGTCGCGCAGCGTGCGGGTGGCGCCGATCACGACCGGCAGCCAGATGCCGGCGGCGATGAACGGGACGCCCAGGCCCAGGCCGTACACCATCAAGAGCAGCGCGCCCTGGCCGGCGTGGCCGCGGCTGCCGGCGATGGCCAGGATCGCCGCCAGCTGCGCGCCGATGCAGGGCGTCCAGCCGACGCCGAAGGCGGCGCCCGCAGCCGCGGCGCCGATCGGGCCGTGGGGCCGTGCCGGCGCCGGCAGCTTCCAGCTGCTGCGCATCACGCTGGCGGTCGGCACCAGCATCACCACGCCCATCGCGATCACCAGCGCGCCGGCCACCAGCTCCAGGCCGCGCTGATGGTCGAGGAACTGCGCGCCCAGCACGCCGGTGCCCGCCCCCACCAGCGTGAAGACGGCGGTGAACCCGGCCACGAACCAGCATGCAGCCACCGTCACCCGCCGCCGGTGGTCGGTCAGGTCGGCTCCCGCCACGCCGCTCACGAACGACAGGTACCCCGGGATCAGCGGCCACACGCAGGGCGACACGAACGACACGAACCCGGCCGCGAACGCAACCGAGAGCGCGGTGGCCGACACGTTCATGCCAGCAGCCGGTCGAGCACGCCGCCCACGCGCTGTTCGGTGGTCTGGCCGATAATGCGATACACGACGCGGCCCTGCGCATCGATGATGTAGGTGATCGGCTGGCCCAGCACGTGGTAGGGGTCGATCAGGTGCCCGTGCTCGTCCCACACCACCGGCCACGACATGTCATGGTCGTGGACGAACCCCCGCACGCTGGACAGCTGCGGGGTGCGCACGGCCACGCTCAGCAGGTTGACGCGGCCGGCGAAGCGATGGTCGAGCTGCACGAACGCGGCCGCCTCGCGCCGGCACGGATCGCACCAGGCGGCGAAGAAGTTGATCACCAGCGGCTTGCCGCGGAAGCTGCTGAGGCCGACCTTGTCGCCGTTGATGGTGGTGGCGGTGAAGGTGGCGGCCGGCGCACGGCCGGCCGGCGCGGGCAGGGTCAGCTGGGCCGGCTGCTTGATCGCGTCGGAGTGGGCGCGGCCGAACAGCACCACCACCAACAGCAGCACGGCCGCAATCGTTCCGAGGGCCACGGTCAGCATGCGGCGCATGCCGGGATGGTACCGCCGGTTACTCGGCGGTTGGTGCGTCCGCCAGCCGCCGCGCGTACGCGGCCACCAGCACCGCGCAGGCCTCGAGGTCGGCCGGGTCGAGCAGCTCGTTGGGCGAGTGCATGTAACGCAGCGGGATGCTGACGACGCCGCCGGGGACGCCGCTTCGCGTCAGCTTGACGGCGTCCAGGTCGGTGCCGGTGTCACCGCCGGACGGCTCCACCTGGTAGGGGATGCCCTCCGCGTCCGCCGTCTCCATCAGGCCCTCGAACACCTTCGGATGCACGCCGCCGCCGCGCAACAGGGCCGGCCCCTTGCCCAGCTCGACGTGCCCGTACTGCTGCTTGCTGGTGCTCGGGTAGTCGGTGGCGTTGGTCACGTCGACCGCGATCGCGACGTCCGGAGCCGACGCGTAGCCGGAGGTGTAGGCGCCCAGGAAGCTGGTCTCCTCGCCGATCGTGGCGACGCCGGTCAGCGAGGCGGAGCCGGGCTGCTCGCCGTACAGGCGAACGGCCTCGGCGGCCACGAACGCCCCGCAGCGATTGTCAGCGGCGCGCGTGGCGATGCGCCCGTTGGCCAGCTGCACCAGCGGCTGCTCCAGCACCGCCAGGTCGCCGACCCCGATCAGCTTGGCGGCGTCCTTCGCGTTCGCGGCGCCGACGTCGATCCACAGGTCGCGGAGCTTCGACGGCTTCTCGCGGTCGGCCGCGTCCTGGTGGTGCCTCGACTTCTTGCCGACGACCCCGGCGACGGGGCCGGCCTTGCCCAGGATCCGCACGCGCTGGCCGACCAGCACCTCCGGGTCCCACCCGCCCAGCGGGCCGAACCACAGGTAGCCCTCGTCGTCGACGTGGTTGATGACCAGGCCGATCTCGTCGATGTGCCCGAAGACCGCCACCTTCGGGTCGCCGTCGGGCACCGCCTCGGCGAAGCTCGAGCCGAGCGTGTCGTGGCGCGTATCGGCGAAGGCCGAGGTGTACTTGCGCCAGACGCGGGCCGGCAGCCGCTCGTCGCCGCTGGGGCCGGCGGCGTCGACCAGGCGCTCGAAGAACTGCATCGACTGCTTGCGCATCCGGCGAGTTATAGCCGTGCGTGCAGGCTCTGCGCTACACGGCCGCAGCCGCCGGCAGCGTGACCGTAAAGACGGTCGCCCCGGGCTGCGAGCGCAGCGTGATGTCGCCGCGGTGGCCGGCCACGATCCGGCGCACGATGTCAAGGCCGAGGCCCGAGCCCTCGCCCACGCCCTTGGTGGTGAAGAACGGCTCGAACACACGGGACTGCTGCTCGGGCGGGATGCCGGGGCCGTCGTCGGCGATGTCGACGGCCACGCCCGCGGTGCTGCGCCTGGTGGTGATGGTGATCGTCCCGTTGCCGTCGATCGCGTCAAGCGAGTTCACGATCAGGTTCGTCCAGACCTGGTTCAGCTCCGATCCATGTGCCGTCACCCGTGGCAGGGTGCGGTCGTAGCGCCGCTCGACCGTGATGCTGCCCTGCTTCAGCCGGTAGCCGAGGATCGTCAGCGTGCTGTCGAGGCCCTCGTGCAGGTCGACCTCGGCCACGGCCGCCCGGTCCATGTGCGTGTAGTCCTTGATCGCCGACACCAGCTCCGAGATGCGCGCCGTCGACTCGTGCAGCTCCGCGACCAGGCCGGTTGCGGTCAGCGAGGCCGCCACCCACTCGACCGCCGCCACCCGTGCGCCCCCGGCCGCCTCGGCCACCTGCTCCAGCCAGGCGTCGTCGACGCCGGCTCGGGCCAGCGGCTCGGCCAGCCGCCAGCCCTCGGCGCCCAGTTGGTCGAGCTTCGCGGCCAGCGCGTCCTCGCGGTCGGCGGCGTCCATGGCGTCGCCTGAGGCAGTCCCGGCGGCAGCCTTGCGGGCAGCCTGCTGCAGCTCCACCAGACGCGCCACCTGTTCCCGCTCCAAGCCGCTGGACACGAACTGGTGGGCGGTGTCCTGCAGCGTCTCCATCGCCTCGGCCAGCTCGGATGCGGTGCGCCGGGCAGCCGCGGCCGGGTTGTTCAGCTCGTGGGCGAGCCCTGCGGAGAGCGTGCCCAGGGCGGCCAGCTTCTCCTGCTGGCGGACGATCGACTCGGCCGCCTGCGCGATCGGCGCGATCAGCCGTACGGCCGTCCGCATCGCCAGCGGCGTCTCGTGCAGGAAGGCCAGGAAGCTGTCGGCGTCCCAGGTGACCACGCGCGCCGGGGTGCTCGCGCGGCCGGTGGCGACGGCGGGATCCCCGGTCAGCAGGTTGGATGCGCCGGAGTAGGTGGGCCCGTGCCGCTCGCTCAGCACCATGTCGACCCCGTTGATGCTGCGCGACCACTCGATCGTGCCCTCGGCGATCACCACGAACCGCTCCACCGGCTTGCCCTGGACGGTGACCGCGTCGCCAACCTCGAGCGTTCCCTCGACGCCACCCGCCGCGAATGCGGCCAGCGTCTCGTCGTCGACGCCCTGGAACAGGTCGAGGTCGGCCAGCAGCTCGATCATTCCGCGCCGGCCAGGTACTCGTGCACGAAGCTGACGGCCATCGACCCCTCGCCCACCGCGGAGGCCACGCGCTTCATCGACTGGCTGCGGACGTCGCCGGCCACGAACAGGCCGGGCATGGTCGTCTCGAGCAGGTAGGGGTTTCGTTCCAGCCGCCAGCGCGGACGCACGTCCTCGAGCAGCAGCTCGGAGCCGGCCAGCATGAAGCCGCGCTTGTCGCGGGCCACCTCGTCGGGCAGCCACTCGGTCTGCGGCCGCGCTCCGATGAACACGAACATCGCGGCCAGCTCCATCTCCTGCTCGGCTCCGCCGGCCGTGTCGCGCACGGTGATCCGCTCCAGCTGCTCCTCGCCGTGCGCTGCTGCCACCTCGGCGTTGGTGCGCACGGTGATGTTGGGTGTGTCCTCGATCGTGTCGATCAGATAGCGGGACATGCTCTTGGCCAGGCTGTCGCCGCGATAGAGGATGGTCACGTGTTGGGCATAGCCGGCGAAGTAGATCGCCGCCTGTCCGGCCGAGTTGGCGCCGCCCACGACCACGACGTGCTCGTCACGGCATGACACGCCCTCGGTGCGTGAGCCGCCGTAGTAGACGCCGCGACCGGTCAGTTCCTCGACCCCGGGCGCGTCCAGCAGGCGGTAGTCGACGCCGGTGGCGACGATCACGGCCGCCGCGCCCAGCTCCTCGCCGCCGGCCAGGTGCACGACCTTGGACGGGCCGCGCTGCTCGATCCGGGTCACCTGCTGCACGGTCAGGAGCTCCGCGCCGAAGCGCTGGGCCTGGGTGGTGGCGCGGCGGGCGAGGTCACCGCCGCTGAGCCCGACCGGGAAGCCCAGGTAGTTCTCGATCCGGGAGCTCTGGCCGGCCTGGCCGCCCGGGGCGTCGCGTTCGACCAGGGCCGTCTGCAGGCCCTCGGATGCGCCGTACACGGCGGCCGCCAGCCCGGCCGGCCCGCCACCCACGATCACGAGGTCGTAGAACGGCCGCTCCGCGCGGCGCAGCACGCCCGTCCGCTCCGCCAGCTCGGTGATGGTGGGCCCGTGCAGCGAGCCGCCGTCGGGGAACAGCACCAGTGGCAGCACGCCGTCGCCTTCGGCCGCCGCGAGCAGGCGCCGTGCCTCGTCCTCGCGCTCGACGTCCAGCCACTGAAACGGCACCTGGTTTCGGGCCAGGAAGTCGCGGGCGTCGTGCGACTCGCGCGACCAGCGGTGGCCGACCAGCTGGATGCGGTCGGCGGCGGGCGGCGCCTCGGCCCGCCAGACATCGAGCAGGTCATCGACCACGGGGTACAGCTGCTCCTCCGGCGGATCCCATGGCTTCAGCAGGTAGTGGTCGAGCGAGACGCGGTTGATCGCGTCGATCGCGGCCTGCGTGTCGGCGTACGCCGTCAGCAGTGCCCGCTTGGCGTCCGGCGCGATCTCGAGCGCCGCCTCCAGCAGCTCGACGCCGGACATGCCCGGCATGCGCTGGTCTACCAGCAGCAGCGCGATCGGGGTGCCCCGGAGCTTCGCCTCGCGCAGGGTGGCCAGCGCCTCCTCGCCGCTGCCGGCCCGCAGCACGCGATAGTCGCGCCCGTAGCGGCGGCGCAGGTCGCGCTCGACCGCGCGCGCCACCGACGGCTCGTCGTCGACCGCCAGCAGCACCGGCCGTGATGTCTCAAGCGCGGCGGGCGTCTGGTCGGTCATGCCTGTGAGCCGACCGTGAAGGCCACCTCGTCGGGGTAGCACCAGAACCAGTCCTCGCCTGGCTCGGCGGAGCGGATCACGGGGTGGCCGCTCTCGTTTGCGTGTGCGGTGGCGTGGCGGTTGGGCGACGAGTCGCAGCAGCCGATGTGGCCGCAGCTGGTGCACATGCGCAGGTGCAGCCAGCGGCTGCCCATGCGCAGGCAGTCCTCACAGCCTGCGATCGGCTCGGGCAGGTCGGTGATCGTGATCTGGTCGAGATGGGTGCATTGACCTGGCAACGCGGCCTCCTGGGACGGATGCAGGCAGCGTAGAACAGCGGTCAAATGCCGCGCCCGCCGACCGCGTCCCGTGGATGGCGTCAGGCTAGGCGCCCGCTCCGAGCGTCAGCCCGTGACGTTGAACGAGAAGATGTGGCGGCTGTTGTCGCTGATGTACATGCGGTGCACGCCTGGCGACGGGTCGCCGCCGAACTCGACGAAGTTGGAGCCGACCATGCCGGCCTGGAAGAACCCGGCACCGCCGGACTTGCCGTTGACGACGGTCTGGCAGGTGCCGCTGCCGGTGCCCGGCTGCCAGCGCACGACGCGGTCGTTCTTGACGTCGCCGATGTAGTACCAGCCGTCCTCGTAGGTGATCCCCCAGGGCTGGGCGAGATTCTTGCCGTCGCAGCTGGGCTTGATCTGGGTGGCGGTGCCGCCGCCGTTGAAGCTGCCGGGCGCGCCCAGGTTCAGCTGCCACTTGGTGATGACACCGTTACCGGTGTTAGCGACGTAGACGGTCGAGGGGTTGGTGGGATCGACCGCGATGCCGCGCGGCGCACTCATCAGCTTGCCGGTGGTGCCGCAGCCGCCGACGACATCCTCGAGCGCGCTGGTGCCGCTCGGCACCGACAGCAGCTGGGCCTCGTCGAACACCTGCAGCCGGCAGCCTGCCACGTCGGTCGCGTAGACGCGGCCGCCCTGCACGCGGATGCCCTGCACGCCCCCCGAGAACATGCCCGGCGACTTGCCCTGCGACCCGAAGCGGTGCACGAACCCGCCCTGCTGGGTGAAGGCCATCACGTCGTTGTTGTTGTCGCCGACCCAGATGTAGTGGTGGCCGTCCGGCTCGTAGGTGAGTGCGCGCGGGTAGCCGAAGCCCTCGTTGTTGGGGTTGGACGGCGCGCGTCCGCCCCACTGGCGGATCCACGCCGGGCAGCTGCCGGCCGACGAGCAGGTCTGGTTGGTGTCGAACTTCTGCACCCGCTGCTCGAACGTGTCGACCACGTAGAGCCCGTCTGCGCCGCCGGTGGCCTCCGGGTCGTTGGGGACAACCGCGACTCCGTTCTGCTGATTGAACCCGCCTTGCGGCGGCGGCTCGGTGCCGGCCGACCAGCTGAGCGGGGTCGCGCCGGCGCACGTGTTCTGCGCGGTCGCGTTGCCCGGGTTGCAGCTGGGCTTGGTCGTCCAGTCGTTGGGCGTGAACTTGAGCACCCGGTAGCCGGGGTCCTGCACCGGGGTCGTGGACACGCACTGGCTGGCATAGGCTGGGCAGCCCCAGGTGTCGCCGGTGTAGACGTTGCCGGAGCCGTCCACCGCCACGAACCGGATCGAGTCGAAGGTCTGGTGCTTCAGCGCGTAGTTGGTGCCGTCGGTGTTCCGCCACTCGTTCACGAACCGCACCACCGTGCTTCCCGGGCCGGTGCCGCTGGCGATGGTGGCGGGGTCGTAGGAGTACTCGTAGACCCGGTTCAGCGCCGCGCCGGCGGCGTAGATCAGGTGGCGAGTGGGATCGAGCGCGATCCCGCGCACGTCGCGCAGGTCGCTCTGGGCGGCGCTCGAGGCGATGATCTTTCGCGTGGTCGAGTTGAACACGAAGATCCGGCGCGAGTTGTACTCGGCCACGTAGATGTTGCCGGCGGCGTCCTCGGCCAGGCCGCGCGGGATCGGCGTGCCCACGCCCGAGCCCGTCCAGTCCAGCTGGCCCTGGAACACGCCCTGGTGGTTGAAGATGTAGACGTTCCGGCAGGCCGGGTCGGACACGTACAGGAAGTGGTTGGAGGCGACCGTGTCGACCATGATGTGGGTGGGCACGTTCATCTGGCCGTTGCCACAGCCGAAGGCGTAGCTGTGGCCGGGATGAGTGGCGTCGGTGCCGGTGACGGTGGACTGCTGGGCGCCGATCGTCTGCAGCCAGGCGCCGGAGTGCGAGAACTCGGCGAAGTTGGAGCTGCCCTGGTCGGCCGCCCAGAACGACGAGCCCCCGCCGACCGGATCGGTCGGGTCGGAGGCGATGTCATAGGGCGCGCTGGCGATGCCGCCGTTGGCCTTGGGGCCGGTCACGTCGGCGTAGGTGGCCAGGTGCGTGCCGGTGGCTGAGAACCGCTGCACGCGGTAGTTCCAGTAGTCGCCGACCAGGATCGTGTTGTCTGAGGCGTCCCACTCCATACCGTAGGCGTACAGGCCGGCCGGACCGCTGAAGCCGTAGGACTTCTGGAACGTGACGGTGGGCGCGGCGCCGGCGGCCGAGGCCAGGGTCAGTCCCATCACGGCAACGGCAAGCGCGGTCAGCGGCGCGCGCCAGCGGCGGCGTACGCGGGTCATGGCCCCTCGTTCAGGTTGAGGATCACGACGCGGTCGTTGTAGACGTCAGCCACGTACAGGTAGGCGGTGCCCGAGCCGTCCACGTGCACGTCGAGGTGCGTCGGGTGGTTGAAGGCGCCGTTGGGCGCGCTCACCGTCTGGATGGGGGCGCCCCCGGCGGCGGGGAACTCGACCAGCTTGTTGAAGCTGGTGTCCGACACCCAGATGTTGCCGTTGGTGGGATCGATCGCCACGCCCTGCGGCGAGTGCAGGTAGCTGGTGCCGACGGTGGCGATGTAGGCGCCGGTGTTGGCGTTCAGCTCGACGATGCGCTTGTTGGCAGAATCGGCCACGTAGACGATGCCGCCTGCGACGGCCACGTCGTAGGGGGCTTTGAACGCGATGCCGTTGGCCGTGGTGGCCGACCAGTTCACCGTCGAGCCGGTCCGGCTCTCGACCTTGTTGGCGAAGGTGTCTGCGACGATCAGGCTGCCGCCGCTGGCGTCGACCGCATACGGCCAGGTCAGCGCGCCGCCCACCGTGATTGAGGTTCCGGTTGAGGTTCCGTCGGTCTTGAACTCGAGCAGCCGGTTGTTCTTGGTGTCCGCCACCCACAGCGTGTTCGTGGACGGCGCGTAGCTGATGTCGCGCGGCCAGTTGAAGCCGCTCAGGTCGCTGGCGCCCCAGCCGCGGGCGCCCCACATAGCGCCCTTCGACCAGGCCTCGCCGTTCGCGCCCGGCGTGAACTGCTGGATGCGCTGGTTGACGCTGTCGGCCACGTACAGGTTGCCGTTGTTGTCGAACGTCAACCCGGAGGGCTCGTTGAAGAAGCCCTGCTGCGGTGGCGCGAACATGGCCGGGTATGTCTGGGCCGGCTTCGGGCCGGGCGCCGTGAAGCGGTCGATGTGCAGGCCCCACAGGTCGGCGCCGTAGACCTGGCCGTTCGCGACTGCGACACGCCGCAGCTGGAAGAAGTCGCCGCTGCCGCCGCCGGCGGGCGTCTTGTCGCCGTAGGTGGCGATCAGCGTGGTGCCGGTGGCGTTGAACTCCTGGATGCGTTCGTTGTCGGAGTCCGCAACGTAGACATTGCCGCTGGCATCGACGGCCACGCCGTACGGGCGCTTGAACTGGAGCGGCCCGTTGCCGGACGTGCCCCAGCCGCCGTTCACGTTCTGTGGGCAGGTGTTACCGACGACGGGCGGGAACGTGTCGATGTGGTCCTGCTGGTAGGCGGCCACGTAGATGTTGCCGGCGGCGTCGGTGGCGGCATCGCGGGGCAGCGCCGTCTTGCCGTTCAGCAGCGGCACCGAGATGGTGCATTTCAGCGTCCCCGTCGTCGAGTAGACGGCGATCTTGTTGGACGTGTCTTCGCTGACCAGGATGATGTTGGTGCCGGCCGAGTCCTTGCCCGCGGTGATGCCGAGCGTGGAGGGAAGGCCGGTCCAGGGCGAGCCGATCGTGTTGCCGTTGGACGCATCCAGCACCTGGATGCGGTTGTTGCCGGTGTCATCGACGTAGAGGTCGCCGTTCAGGTAGGTGAGGTCGCGCGGGTTGGCGAAGTTGCCGGCGGTGCGGACGCCGCGGGCGCCCTTGCGCCAGAGCAGCGTGCCGGACTGCGAGTAGGCGGCGACCTGGTCGTTGCCGGTGTCGGCCACGTAGATGGTGCCGTCGGGGCCGACGTCGAGGCCGGACGGGTACACGGTGGCGTGGCCGGTCGAGCCGCTGCCGATCTGGGCGGCGAAGGTGGGCAGGGCGATGCCCGGGTAGGTGACGGTGCCGGTGAACGAGACGGCGCTGCCCGATTTGGCCTTGACGCGGATCTTGTAGGTGCCGGTGTCGGTGGCGTTGAAGGTGACCGTCTTGGGGTTCGCGTTGGTTGCGTTCAGGGCCACCTGGGCCCCGGACGGGTTGACGATCGCGACCGTGAGCACGGCCGAGGGCGCCGTCCAGGAGATGGTGGCGCTGATCTGGCCGGCCTGAGAGACGGGGATGCTCTTGTTGTACGGCGTGCCGCCGACCGAGACGGTTCCGGACAGGTTCGTGGACGCGCCGAGCGCGCTCGTCACCCACAGACTGGCCGCAAGCACGGCAAGGCCGACCACGACCACGCGCCTGCCCGCTACCGGCATTCGACCCTTCATCTGCCCCCCGCCTCTACGCTGGAACCATGGACAACTGTACCCTCGTTTCCCCGCACCGTCGACTCCGACCGGCTGCCTGGGCGTGGTACGGCGCGGCGGGCCGTGTGGATGTCGGAGCGGGCGTTGATCGGCGTCACGCTGCCGGACTGATAGGACGTCGTGATGGTGCCGGGATCGGTCACACCCCGATTCCCCGGCCGGCCTGCGCGGCCGTGTGTGCCCCGCCGATTGGGATCACTCGGTTGCGCCCGATCCCGGCGCGCGGGATCCTTCACGCGTGCGCACTCTGCCCGACGGTGAGTTGACCCTACTGTTTACCGACATCGACGGCTCGACCCGGCTGGTGCAGAAGTACGGCGATGGCTATCCGGATGTGCTGGCCGAGCACCGCAGGGTCCTCAGACGTGCGTTCGCGCGCCACGCCGGCGTGGAGGTCGACACCCAGGGCGATGCCTTTTTCGTCGTGTTCCCACGGGCCGGCGACGCGGTGTCGGCGGCGGTGGAGGCGCAACTGGGGCTGGCCGGCGGCCCGGTGCGCGTGCGCATGGGGCTGCACACGGGGACGCCCCTGCGCACGGCCGAGGGGTACGCGGGCATCCACGTGCACCGTGCCGCCCGCATCGCGGCGGCCGGGCACGGGGGCCAGGTGCTGCTCTCGAGGTCGTCGGCCGACGCGGCCGACGCGCCGTTCGAGCTGCGCGATCTGGGCGAGCACCGGCTCAAGGATCTTCCGGAGCCCGAGTGGATCTTCCAGGTTCAGGGGCACGGGCTGGCGTTCGACTTTCCGCCGCTGCGCAGCCTCAGCAACACCAACCTGCCCATACCGGGGCGGCGGTTGGTGGGCCGCGAGCGCGAGCTGGCAGAGTTGGTGAGCGCGATCCGGTCGGGTCGAAGCAGGGTGGTCACGCTGACCGGCGCCGGAGGCACGGGGAAGACGAGGCTGGCCGTGCAGGCCGGATTGGAGCTGGTCGAGCACTTTCCCAACGGCGTGCTGTTCGTGGGACTCGCGCCGCTCACCGACGCCAGGCTTGTGATTCCGGCGATCGCGCAGACAGTGGGTGTGCGGGAGAGCCCCGGTGAGCCGCTGCTGGAGACGCTGGCCGCGCACCTGGAGATGCGGCGGATGCTGCTCATCCTCGACAACCTCGAACACGTCATCGATGCCGCCGCGGACGTGGCCGGGCTAGTGGGCCGGGCCGGCGGGCTTATCGCCCTCGCGACCAGCCGCGAGCCGCTGCGCATCGATGCAGAGCAGGAGTTCCCACTCTCGCCGCTCGAGTCGACCGACGCGATCGAGCTCTTTACCGACCGGGCGAGGCTGGTCGATCCCGATTTCGAGGCGGACGCTCCGACCGCCGAGATCTGCGGGCTGCTGGACGGGCTGCCCCTCGCCATCGAGCTGGCCGCCGCCCGGGTCAGGCTGTTGCCGCCGCCGACCATGCTGGAGCGACTCGAACGGCGTTTACCGATGCTCCGCTCGAGCGCCCGCGACATCCCCGACAGGCAACGGACGCTCGAGGCCACAATCGACTGGAGCTATGGCCTGCTGTCCCCGGTCGAGCAGGAGCTGTTTCGAAACCTGGCGGTGTTTGCAGGCGGTTGCTCGCTGGATGCGGCGGAGACCGTGTGCTCCGCCGACCCCGATGTGCTGGAGGCGCTGGTGCAGAAGCACCTGGTCCTTCGACGGCGGGACGTGGAGGGGCATGCGCGGTTCCTGATGCTGGCGACCGTGCGCGAGTTCGCGAATGATCGGCTCGAGGCAAGCGATCACGAAGCCGTTCGGCGAGGCCATGCGGCCTGGGTGTGCACGCTTGCCGAGGAGGCCGAGCCGCACCTGCTGGGCCCGGAGCAGGTGGGGTGGATGGGCCGTCTGGACGAGGAGTTCGCCAACATCCGCGCCGCCGTCGCTTCATCACTGACAGCCGGCGATGCCGAGGTCGCGCTTCGCATCTCGTCCGCGCTGGTCGACTTCTGGGACGCGCGGGGCAGCTTCGACGAGGCCCGCGGCTGGCTACGACAGGGGCTGGCGGCGTACGACGGGGAGGACGACCGGCTGCGCGCGAAGTCGCTTCTGGCAGCTGCGCTGGCGGCGTTCAACAGCGCCGATGTCGAGGAGGCGCAGTCACTCACCGAGCAGAGCCTCGAGATCAGCCGGTCGGCCGGCAGCGATCGCGTGCACACGCGAGGGCTAACCCAGATGGCGGCACTGGCGATGCTGCGAGGTGACTTCGCGCTAACCGTGGCGTTGGCGGAACGCGCGGCCGCGGTGGCCGAGGCCGCCGGTGACGACATCATGCGTGCCTTCGCAGTCAACCTGCTGGCGGTGGGACGCTACGAGCTGGGCGAGCCCGATGCCGGAGAGCGGCTGTTCATCGAGGCCGCCCGGCTGCTGCGCGTGGCCGGCGACCGCCGCGACCTGGCGATCCTCGAAGCCAACCTCGCCGAAGCTGCGCTGATCGCCGGCGACTACGCCGCCGCGCGGAGCCGCTACGAGTCGGCCCTCGCGCTGTCTCAGGAGTTGGGCGATCGCGGCCGGGAGCCGTCCTACCACCTGGGTATGGCCGTCGCCGCGTTGTTCGAGGAATCACTCGGATCGGCGGCCGAGCATGTCTCGGCGGCGCTGACCGGAGGCCGCGACGTGGGGGACATCGCAACGGTGATCGGCGCGGTGTCGTGCGCCGCCGGCCTGCTGGCGGCACGTGGCGACCTGGCCGCCGCGGCGGTGTTGCGTGGCGTCGTGACGCATGCCAGTGCTGAGCGCGGGCTTGAATTGAGCGGCTCGGATGTGCTGGTCGATGAGCAGCTCCTTGCCCCTGTGGCCGAATCTGACCCCGCCACGTGGGCGGACGGCCTGGCCGAGGGGCGGCGGCTTCGGCTCGACCAGGGAATCGACCGGGCGCTGGCCGCAGTCGGAGCAGTGCGTCCGGAGCTGTGACACCCCGCCCCCGGGCGGTGTCGAGCCAGGTGAGAGCGGATGGGCCGTGTAGGGATCGAACCTACGACCTTGGGATTAAGAGTCCCCTGCTCTACCAGCTGAGCTAACGGCCCCGGCGGCGCAGTCTACCAACGGCCCATCGCCCGGCTTCTCACATGCGGCCGGCCTCGATGATGCGCTGCAGGAACTGCTGGGTGCGCTCCTCGCGGGGTGAGCTGAAGATCTGCTCGGGCGGCCCCTGCTCCAGCAGCACGCCCTCGTCCAGGAAGCAGACGCGGCGCGCGATGTCGCGCGCGAAGCCCATC
>DATNEO010000170.1:0-7410 GCA_035553035.1 Gaiellales bacterium
GTCGGCGGCAACGTCGGTCTGAAACGCGCACTCCTCGGCGATCTTGACCAGGAACCCGCCATGAACGTGCACCGCGCCCTTGGGCCGCCCCGTCGTGCCGGACGTGTAGATCACCATCATCGGCGTCTCCGGGTCGAGCGGCGGCGCGGGCAGCTCTGCCGGCTGGCTCGCCACCAGCTCGTGCCAGTGGTGGTCACGCCCGCTGCGCATCGCCGGCCGCGTGCCCAGCCGGTCCCACACCACAACATGCCGCACCGACGGCGCCTGCTCGAGCGCCGCGTCGGCGACCTCCTTCATCGAGACCGGCTTGCCGCGGCGCGGCACGGCGTCGGCCGTCAGCAGCGCAACCGCACCCGCGTCACTCAGCCGCGCGGCCACCGCCGCCGCGCCGAAGCCGGAGAAGATCGGCACGGCGATCGCGCCGATCTTGCAGATCGCGTAGAAGCCCGCCACCACCTCGACCGACATCGGCAGGAACAGGCCCACCGTCTGACCGGGCTCGACGCCCAGCTGCAGCAGCGCATTGCCGATGCGGTTGACCTCGGCCTCGAGCTCGCCGTAGCTGACCGTGCGCACCCGGCCGTCCTCGCTCTCCCAGATCACGGCCGTGCGCTCGGGGCTTTCCCGGGCGTGCCGGTCGACGCAGTTGTGCGTCAGGTTGATCCGGCCACCGCCGAACCAGCGCGTCCACATCGGCCCGTCGCTCTGGTCGCAGACCTGCGTGTAGGGCGTCGCGAACTCGAGCCCCAGATGCGCGACCACGGCATCCCAGAACCAGCCGATGTCGTCCTGTGCCCGGCGGCTCAGATCGCGCCAGTCGGCGATCCCGTGCTCGCGCATGAACGCCGTCACCCGGGCGCGATCGACCGCCTCCGCCGGAGGCGTCCAGATCACACTTTGCATAGGTGATACGTAGGTGCTAGCGTGCGCGGTTCTATGGGACGGATGCTACCCGTCGGTGATGCCGCGCGAGCGCTGGGCGTCAGCGTGGATACGCTGCGGCGCTGGGAGCGGAGCGGCCGTATCGCCACCGAGCGTGATTCGGCCAACCGGCGCGTCGTCGCCGAGGATGAGATCTCGCGGCTGGGCGGGCACGTCGTCCACAAGGTGGACACGTCGTTCTCGGCACGCAACCGGTTCGAGGGCATTATCACCAGCGTCGAGGTGACCGGGGTGATCGCCCAGGTCGAGATGGAATCCGGCGGCAACCACATCGTGTCGGTGATCACCCGCGATGCCGTCGAGGAGCTGGGCCTGGTGCCGGGGGTGCGGGCGGTGGCCACGGTCAAGGCCACCTCGGTGATGGTGGCGCGGCTGTGAGATCGCGGCTGCTGCTCGTGGTGCCGGCGCTGCTGGTGGCCGCGGGCTGCGGCAGCGGCAGCGGCTCGGGCTCGTCCAGCGGTGGCTCGTCGGCTCCGTCGGGGGGCAGGCTGGTGGTGTTCGCAGCTTCGTCGCTGATCGACGCCTTCCCCAAGATCGCGACCACCTACCAGCAGCAGCATCCCGGCTGGAAGGTGGAGTTCGAGTTCCTCGGATCCGACCAGCTGGCCGCGCAGATCGAGCAGGGCGACCCGGCCGACGTCTTCGCCGCGGCCAGCACCAAGTACCCCGAGCAGGTGCAGAGCCAGAACCTGCTCGGCAAGACCACCAACTTCGCGACCAACACGCTGGTGCTTGCCACGCCCGCCGACAACCCGGCGGGGATCACCTCCGTCAACAACATCGGCAACGCCAAGCTGGTGGTGGGCGATCCGAGCGTGCCGATCGGGGCGTACACGCTGACCGTGCTCGACAACCTGGGCATCAAGCCATCGTCGCTGAACATCGTCAGCCAAGAGGCCAAGGTCACGGACATCGTCACCAAGCTGGAGCTGGGCGAGGCGGACGCCGGGTTCATCTACACCAGCGACGCCAACACCGCCGGCGACAAGCTGAAATCCTTCAAGCTGCCGGCCTCCGCCCAGGCCACCGCCACCTATCCGATCGGTATCGTGACTGGCTCGAAGAACGCAAAGGCGGCGCAGCAGTGGATCGACCTGGTGATGAGCCCGCAGGGGCAGCAGGTACTGGTGAGCGACGGATTCGGCCCGGCCCCTTCGAGCTGATCGGGGCGCTGGCCGCGGGCCTGACGCTGTCGTTCCTGCTGCTGCCGCTGATCGCGATATTCCTGCACGGCGACCTCGCGGCGGGCATCCGCTCCGAGGAGGCACGCGCCGCCCTGTGGCTGTCGCTGCAGCTGAGCCTGGTGTCGCTGGCGGTGATGGTGGTGGTCGGCACGCCGCTCGCCTACCTGCTGGCGACCCGCTCTTTCCCGAGCCGCTCGCTGGTGATGACCGCGGTCGAGCTGCCGTTGGTGCTGCCTCCGGCTGTGGCGGGTATCGGCCTGTTGATGGCGTTCGGGCGGCGTGGCCTGCTCGGCCACCAGCTGGCGCTGGCCGGCATCTCGATCCCGTTCACGCGGCTGGCGGTGGTGATGGCGATGACCTTTGTCGCCTCCCCGCTCTACATCCGCCAGGCCGTGTCGGCCTTCGAGGCGGTCGACGGCACGCTGCTGGAAGCGTCCCGCACGCTGGGCGCGGGCAGCGGCCGCACCTTCCGGCGGGTCGCGCTGCCGCTCGCGGGCAGCGGGCTGGGCGCCGGCATGGCGCTGGGATGGGCACGCGCCGTGGGCGAGTTCGGCGCCACCATCATCTTCGCCGGCAGCCTCACGGGCGTTACGCGCACGGCTCCGATCGAGATCTACCTGGGCCTGTCCGACAACCTGGACGCCGGGCTGGCGACCGCCGCGGTGCTGATCGCCGCCAGCGGCGGCGTGCTTCTGACCGTCAAGCTGCTCGGCGTTGGGAGGGCACGGCGCTTCACGCCTCTGTGACACGTGAGCTGCGCAGCTTCACGCTGCAGGTGGAGCTCGACGTCGACGGTGTGCTGGCCGTCGTCGGCCCCTCCGGTGCCGGCAAGTCGACGCTGCTGCGCCTGATCGCGGGGCTGGATGCGCCCTCGCGCGGCCGCATCGAGTGCGACGGTGACCTGTGGTTCGGCGACGGGCGCGATCTGGCGCCGGAGAGGCGCCGCTGCGGGTTCGTGTTCCAGGACTACGCGCTGTTCCCGCACATGACGGTGCGCCAGAACGTCGCCTACGGCGCCGACGGCACGGACATCGATCCGCTGCTCGACCGGGTCGGGATCGGCCACCTGGCGGCTGCCCGGCCGCCGCGGCTGTCCGGCGGCGAACGGCAGCGGGTGGCGTTGGCCCGGGCGCTTGCGCTGCAGCCGCAGGCGCTGTTGCTGGACGAGCCGCTGTCGGCGCTCGATCCGGCCACGCGCGGCGCGGTTGCCGCGGAGCTGGCTGCGGTGCTGCGGGATGCGGCGGTGCCCGCCATCGTCGTCACGCATGCCTATGACGAGGCGGTGTCGCTGGCCGGCCGGGTGGCCGTGATCGAGCAGGGGCGGGTGGTGCAGGAGGGCACGCCACGCGAGCTGCTGGAGGCGCCGCTGACCTCGTTCGTTGCCGAGTTCGCGGGAACCAACTACCTGCCGGGGATGGCGTCCGGCGGCCGGGTGCATCTCGACCGCGGCGGCTCGGTGCGGATCGCCGGCGATGCATCCGGGCGGGTGGCGGTGCTGGTCGCCCCCTGGGAGATAACGCTCTCGCTGGCTCCGGTCGACGACTCGGCCCAGAACCACATCGCCGGGGCGATCGAGCGGGTGGTGCCGATGGGAAACCGGGTGCGCGTCACCATCGACGGCATCGCCGCCGAGATCACCCCCGAGTCCGCGGAGCGGCTGGCGCTCCAGCCGGGGGTACGGGTGATCGCCTCGTGGAAGGCCACCAGCACCAGGATCCTCGCCACCGGATAGGGTCGCGCGGGTGCGGGTCGTGATCGCGCCGGACAAGCTGAGGGGCACCTACACCGCCGATGAGGCGGCGCGGGCCCTGGCGCGGGGATGGGGCGCGCACAGGCAGGACGATCTGCGCCTGGTTCCGCTGGCCGACGGCGGCGAGGGCACGGCCGCGGCGTTGCTGGCGGCGCGCGGCGGCACCTGGCGAGCCGCCCCCGCGCACGACGCGCGCGGTCGCCCGGTCGAGGCCCGGTACGCGGATCTGGGCGCCGGCCAGGCGGCGATTGACGTGGCCGAGGCCTGCGGCATGTGGCGGGTCGCCGACCTGGCGCCGGATCCGCTCGCGGCGACGTCGCTGGGCGCGGGTGAGCTGATCGGCCGGGCGATCGCGGACGGCGGCACGCGGATCGTGGTCGGCGTCGGCGGCACCGCCACCACCGACGGCGGCGCCGGTCTTCGGCGGGCGCTGGGGAGCGTGCCGGAGGGCGTGTCGCTGGTGGCGGCGCTGGACGTGGACAACCCGCTGCTGGGCGCGGCCGGCGCGGCCGCGGTGTACGGGCCGCAGAAGGGCGCGAGCCCGCAGCAGGTGGTCGAGCTGGAGCGGCGTCTGGCCGCCCTTCGGCTGGCATCGGCGGGACGGCCCGGTGCCGGTGCCGGCGGCGGCATCGGGGCGATGCTGATGGAGCTGGGCGCCGAGGCGGTGCCCGGCGCCCGGCTGGTGCTGGACGAGGTCGGCTTCGATCCAGCCCTGGCCGGGGCTGATCTCTGCATCACCGGCGAGGGCAGGATCGACGGCCAGACGCTGCGCGGCAAGGTGGTGTCGGCGGTGGCGCAGCGCTGCCGCAGCGCCGGCGTGGCCTGCGTCGCCGTGGGCGGCATCGTCGAGCCGGATGCGGCCGCCGCACTCGCCGAGCTGGGCGCGGACACCCTGGAGCAGGGCGACCTCGAGGCTGCCGGCGCCGAGCTGGCGGCGAGGCTACTGCGCGGTGGCCGGCTGTGAGGCCGGAGCCGGCAGCGTGAACCCGCCCATCTTCTCCAGCACCGCGATCCGGTCCTCCAGCGGCGGGTGCGTGTCGAACATCCCGCCCAGGCTGGAGCGCAGGCCCTTGTGGTCGCGCAGCGGCGACTCGATATAGAGGTGCGCGGTGGCGCGCGTGACCGTGTGCAGCGGCTGCGTGTCGTCGCGCAGGGCGGCCAGCGCCATCGCCAGGCCTTCGGCGTCGCCCGTGATCTCCACTGCGCTGGCGTCGGCCAGGTACTCGCGGCGGCGCGACAGCGACATCTGCAGCAGCGTCGCGCCGACCGGTGCCAGCACCGCCGCCACCAGGCCCGCGATCACGCCTATCGCGCCCAGGCCGCCGCCCTCACGCTCGTCGCTGCCGCCGCCGAAGATCGTGATCCGCATCAGCAGGTCGGAGGCCAGCGCGATCACGCCCACCAGCACTGCGGCCAGGCTCATCAGCCGCACGTCGCGGTTTCGGATGTGCGACACCTCGTGCGCCAGCACGCCCTCCAGCTCGCGCTTGTCCATCATCTTGGCCAGGCCGGTGGTGACCGCGACGTAGGCATGGTCGGGGTCGCGGCCGGCGGCGAACGCGTTGGGCGAGGGGTCGTCGATCATGTAGAGGTCGGGAGTCTTGGCCAGGCCGGCCGCGATGCCCACGTTCTCGAGCGCCCGGTACAGCTCCGGCTGCTGCTCCTTGGTGACCTTGTGGGCGCCCGATGCGGCCGCGATCATCGCACCGGCCGCGAACCACGAGACGATGCCGTAGACGATCGCGATGATGCCGATGAACCCCGCCACGCCCGGCTGATAGGCGAAGTAGACGGCGGCGGAGAAGATGCCCACCAGGATCGCGAACCCGAACAGCACGAAGGTCGTGCGCACCCGGTTTGCGCGGATCTGCTGCTGCAGCGTCATGTCACACCGAGACGGCGACGGGGGCGCGGTCGCCGTCGTCGTCGAGCCGGAAGAACTCGCGCGGGCTGAAACCGAAGGTGCCGGCGACCACGCTGGCGGGGAACGTCTGCTGCCCGGTGTTGTAGGCCTGCACCACGGTGTTGTAGTACCGTCGCGCGGCCGCGATCTTGTCCTCGGTGTCGGTCAGCTCGTCCTGCAGCCGCTTGAAGTTCTCGCTGGCCCGCAGCTGTGGGTAGGCCTCGGCGACGGCGAACAGCCTGCCCAGCGCCGCGCCCGTCTTGCCGGCGGCATCTGCCGCGCCGGCCACCCCCTGCGCCGACAGCGTGCTGGCCCGGGCCTGGGCCAGCTCTTCGAACAGGCCCGACTCGTGCGCCGCGTAGGCCTTGACCGACTCCACCAGGTTGGGGATCAGGTCGGCGCGCCGCTTCAGCTGGATGTCGATCCCCGAGAAGCCCTGGTCGGTCTCGTTGCGCAGCCGCACCAGCCGGTTGTAGGTGTACATCAGCCACCCCAGCACCAGCACGACCAGCACGATGATCACGATCACGACGATCACGAACAGAAGCCTACCGGGCCGGCGCGACTACAATGGTGATACCAGAAACGGTTGAATTCCAGGCGGGGGTGCGCAGATGGCTGTCACAAGCGGTTCGCAGATCGAGCAGTTACTGGGCGACGAGGCGCAGGCGCTGCTGACGTACGAGGCGCACGGCATCGACAAGGGCCAGCTGCATTTGCCCGGGCCGGACTTCATCGACCGGGTGTGGATGGACTCCGATCGTCCGGTGCCGGTGCTCCGCAACCTCGGCCAGCTGTTCGCGACCGGGCGGCTGGGCGGCAGCGGGTACCTGTCGATCCTGCCCGTCGATCAGGGCATCGAGCACTCGGCCGCGGCCTCCTTCGCCAAGAATCCCGCCTACTTCGACCCGCGCAACCTGGTCGAGCTGGCCATCGAGAGCGGCTGCAACGCCATCGCCACCACCTTCGGCGTGCTGGGTATGGAGGCGCGCCGCTACGCGCATCGCATCCCGTTCATCGTCAAGCTCAACCACAACCAGCTGATGACCTATCCCAACGAGTTCGACCAGATCATGTTCGGCTCGGTGCGCCAGGCCTACGAGCTGGGCGCGATCGGCGTCGGCGCGACGGTGTACTTCGGCTCGGAGCAGTCAAGCCGCCAGATCATCGAGGTCTCCGAGGCCTTCGAGGAGGCACACGCGCTGGGCATGTTCACGGTGCTGTGGTGCTACCTGCGCAACTCGGCCTTCAAGACCGAGAACGGCGACTACGCCGTATCGGCAGATCTCACCGGCCAGGCCAACCACCTCGGCGTCACCATCCAGGCCGACATCATCAAGCAGAAGCAGCCGGAGCGAAACGGCGGCTTCCTGGCCTTCAAGGGCTACGGCAAGACCGATCCGCTGGTCTACGAGGAGCTCACCACCGACAACCCGATCGACATGACGCGCTGGCAGGTCGTGAATACCTACATGGGCCGGGTGCCGCTGATCAACTCGGGCGGCGAGTCCGCCGGCGACTCCGACCTGGCGCAGGCGGTGCGCACGGCCGTGATCAACAAGCGGGCCGGCGGTGCGGGGCTGATCGTCGGCCGCAAGGCCTTCCAGCGGCCGCTGGCAGACGGCGTCGCG
>DATNEO010000171.1:0-21714 GCA_035553035.1 Gaiellales bacterium
CGACCTGCTCGGCCTCTCGGTCGCGAACGGCACGGCCACCGTCGATCTCAGCAGCGAGTTCGCGGCCGCAGGCACGACCGCCCAGGTGCGCATGCGCCTCGCCCAGCTGACCTGGACGCTGGCGCAGTTCCCGACCATCGACCGGGTCGCCCTGCAGGTGAACGGACGGGCCGTGTCCAGCCTGGCCGGCGTGAGGCTGCCACGGCCGATGACGCAGGACAGCTTCGCCGGCCTGCTGCCGCCGATCACCGTCTGGAACCCGGCCATCGGCACGGCCCTCTCCGGCAGCGTGCGCGTCAGCGGCAACGCCACCGTGTTCGAGGGCAGCCTGCACATCCGCATCCTCGACCACAACGGCACCACCATCGCGCGCGCCAACACCACCGCCAGCTGCGGCACCGGCTGCCGCGGCGGATACACGATCCTGGTGCCGTTCCCGGCCGGCCGTGACCAGCTGGGAACGATCGTCGTCTCCGACGACGACACCGATGGCAACGGCAAGCCGCAGCATCAGGTGCGGGTGCCGGTGGTGCTGCTCTCATAGACGGGGAGTAGGTTCACGGGCGTTGGCGGGCTCAGCCCGCCAGCGCCCGCCCGATCGCGAGGTCGATCAGCTCGTCGTCGACGTCCACACCCCAGACCGGTTTGCCGACCTGCTCCAGCAGCACGAACCGGACGCGGCCCTCGACCGACTTCTTGTCGCGGCGCAGCGCCTCCCGCACGGCCGCCGCATCGACGCCGGCAAACCCGGTGGGCAGCTCGTGCATCCGCAGCAGCGCTCGCACGTCGCCCTCCACCGCGGGGTCGAGTCCAGCGACCTTCCCCGACAGCCAGAGCGCCGGCAACAGCCCCACGGCCACCGCCTCGCCGTGGGCGATGCCGGTAAATCCGGCCGCCGCCTCGATGGCGTGGCCGATCGAGTGTCCCAGGTTGAGCACGGCGCGCATGCCCTGCTCGCGCGGATCGGTCGCCACCACATGCGCCTTGTAAGCGGCGCAGCGGCGGATCAGCTCCAGCCGCTGCTCGGTTGATCCCCGCCCCGGCTCCCACGCCTGCACCATCTCCCACAGCCGCCCGCCCGCCAGCAGGCCGGTCTTGATCACCTCGGCGAAGCCGCAGGCCCACTCCCGCACCGGTAGCGTCTCCAGCAGACCCGGGTCGGCCACCACCCACTCGGCCGGGTGGAACGCGCCGACGTAGTTCTTGGCACCGGGCAGGTCGATGCCGGTCTTGCCACCGATGGCAGCGTCCACCATCCCCACCAGCGAGGTCGGCGCCGCGATCCACGGCACGCCGCGCTGGTAGGTCGCGGCCACGAACCCGGCCGCGTCGGTCGCGGCACCGCCGCCCAGGCCCACCACCACATCACCGCGCTCCAGGCCCAGGTCGGCCAGCCGCGTCCAGGCCTGGCGCGCCACCGCCACCGTCTTGGCCGCCTCGCCCACGGGCAACCGCACGGTCACCAGCGGCTCCACCGGCGCACCCACCAGGCGCAGCACCGCCCGGTCCGCGATCAGGGCGGCGCGCCGCGCGCCCACCAGCCGCGGCAGCTCGGCCAGCGCGGCCGGGCGGCTGAGCGGCACCAGCAGCGGCTCGCCGCCCTCCAACTGCTCGGCGTCGACCAGCGCATCGGCGGCGGCGTGGTAGAGCGGCCGGCGCTGCTCGTAGAGATCGGCGAACCCGCGCGCTTCCACGGCCAGCGGCCGGTCGTCGGCCTCCGCCTCGATCCGCCGCCAGGCCGTCTGCACCGACACATCGAGGAGCACCGTGAAGCTGCCGTCACGCAGCCGCTCGCGCGTGACCGGCGAGGTGATGGCGCCGCCGCCGAGCGCGATCACGGCGTCCATCCGCTCCGACAGGCGGGCCACGACCCGCTCCTCGAGCTCGCGGAAGGCGGCTTCGCCGTCCTCCAGGAAGATGCGCGGGATCGGCTTTCCGGCCTCGCGCTCGACCTCGGCGTCGCTGTCGGCCACGTCCCACCCCAGCCGCTCCGCCAGCTGGCCGGCCAGCGTCGACTTCCCGGAGCCCATGAACCCGATCAGGGCGATGTTCCGGTAGGGGCCGGGGATCATGCCTGCGCGACGCGGGCCATGTAAGCGGCGTGAGCGGCCACGAAATCCCCGATCGAGTCGCCGCCGAATTTCTCGAGCGCCGCACGGGCGAGCTCGAACGCCACGCCCGCCTCGGCCACGACCGCGGCCGCCGGGAGCACCGTGACATCGCTGCGCTCGACGTGCGCAGCCTGCTGCTCATGGCTGCCCAGCTCGACGCTTGCGAGCGGTCGCATCAGGGTGGGCAGCGGCTTCCAGATCACGCGCACGATCAGATCTGCACCGTTCGTGATCCCACCCTCGAGCCCGCCGGCCCGGTCGGTCTCGCGGTAGAACCCACGACCGTCATCGTGGTGGATCTCGTCGTGGACGCTCGATCCGCGGCGGCCGCTGGACGCTATCGCGTCGCCGATCTCGACGCCCTTGGCCGACTGGATCGAGAGCATCGCGCCCGCCAGGCGGCCGTCCAGGCGCTGGCCGGCAGACACGTGTGAGCCCAGGCCGGGCGGCACCCCGAACGCCCGCACCTCGGTGACGCCTCCCAGCGTGTCGCGGTCGTTCTTCGCAGCCTCGATCTCGGCGATCATGGCCTGCTCGGCGCCGGGGTCGAGGCACCGCACCTCGCTGGCCTCGGCGCGGTCGAAGTCGGCGGCGGTCAGCCACGCCGGCGGCGTCGCCCGCACCGATCCGATCTGCAGCACGTGTGATCGCACCTCGATCCCGATCGAGCGGCAGATGGCCTTGGCCACCGCGCCCGCCGCGACGCGTGCAGCCGTCTCGCGAGCGCTGGCTCGCTCCAGCACGTTACGGACGTCGGTGTGCCCGTACTTGAGCACGCCCGATAGGTCGGCGTGGCCGGGGCGGGGCAGCCGGATCGGCTTGCCGCGCCAGCCGTAGGCCTCGAGCGCCTCCTCCGGCACCGGCCACGGGTTCATCGGATCGGTCCAGTTCTTGTGGTCACGGTTCTCGATGAAGAATGCGATCGGGCTGCCCAGCGTGCGCCCATGGCGTAGGCCGCCGTTGGGCACGACGTCGTCGGTCTCGAGCTTCTGGCGTGGGCTACGGCCATAGCCCGCCTGGCGCCGGGCAAGGTCGCGACGGATCAGCTCGTGGTCGAGCTCGAGGCCGGCCGGCACGCCGCTGACCACGACGGTCAGCCCCGGCCCATGCGATTCGCCGGCTGTGACGTAGGAGAGCTCCATGGGCCGAGAGCCTACCCGCCCGGCGCGAGTGACTTGCGGAAGAACACGCGGTCGAATCCGTCCTCGCGCCGGCGATCGATGAGGTCGTATCCGAGCGATGGATACAGCCGCAGGTTCTCGGTCATGTGCGCGTTCGTGTAGAGGTCGACGGCGCTCAGCCCGGCGTCGCGGGCGACCTGCTCTGCATGATCGATCAGCGATCGGCCGATCCCATGCCCCTGGTGGGCCGGGTCGACGGCGACGCTCTCGAGCAACAGCGCCGTGTCCTGCAACTCCAGCACGAGCACGCCCACCACCCGGCCATCCTCGGTGGCCAACCAGACTGCGCCGGCACCGATCAGGGCATCGAAGTCGGCGCGCATCGGGGCCGGCTCGCGGCCGATCCGCTCGATGTACGGGCGGTAGGCCGCGCGGGTTATCTCGGCGACTGCCGCCGCGTCGCCGGCCGCCGCCCTCCTAATCGCAGTCGGCATGCGACCGGCTGGGGGAGAACGGCGCGGGATCGGTGAACGGCTCCGTGGCGAGCACCATCTCCGCCACCAGACGCCCGGAACCGGCACCGGCCAGGATGCCGTCGCTCGAGTGCCCCGCACACACGGCCAGACCCTCCTCAAGGTGGCCGATGTAAGGCAGCTCGTCGGGCGTGAACGGGCGCAGCCCGCTCCAGGTGGTCTCCACCTCGATCGATGCCATCGCCGGCAGCAGCTGGCAGACGCGCGCGGCGGTGTCGCGTAGCGCACCGGCGCTCTCGTCGCCCTCGCGAAGCGCAGGAGCGCGTGTGGCGCCGACCATGATCGAGCCGTCGGCGTTCTGGTGCGCGGTCATGGCGGTGGCAGAGCGCGTGCCGAAGACGGCCACGTCGCCGTCGGCGAGGTCGCTCATCAGCACCGGCTCGCCGGGCTGTGGCCCACGGGCCAGGGCGTAGCCGGCCTCGTACACGATGTGGCGGAGCAGCGGCGGCACCGGCGCGGTCACGGCCAGCCAGCCCCGCACCGGCCGGATCAGCAGCTCGTGGCCGGCCGTGTGTGCAAGCCGCCGCGACCACGCGCCCGCGGCGAGCACGACCGTCCCGGCGCGCTCGTACCCGCCGTCCGTGACGGCCGCGCCCGGCGAGACGCGCTTGACGTCGACGTGGCAGCGGATCGCGGCACCGGCCTGCCTCGCCATCTCGGC
Organism: Gaiellales bacterium; assembly: GCA_035553035.1. Lineage (GTDB taxonomy): Bacteria > Actinomycetota > Thermoleophilia > Gaiellales > JAICJC01 > JAICYJ01. The sequence goes on from DATNEO010000171.1 coordinate 4,427, forward strand.
GGCCGCCGCCGTCAGCGCAGCCGGATCGGTGCGGCGACCGCCGGGCAGCAGTAGCCCGCCCGACACGGTCGGAGCCAGGCCCGGCTCGGCCTCGAGCACCGCGTCTCGATCGAGCAACCGGCCTTCGGCGGGCACGTTTTCGGCCAGGCGCTCCAGCTGGGCCTCGCTGGTGGCCAGGAACAGCGTTCCGATCGGCTCCCGGTCGAGCGCCAGGTCGAGACCGGCACGCTCGGCCAGGTGGTCGTAGAGGCGGTTGGACTCCGCGAACAGCGGCTGCATCGGATCGACCTCGGGCTCGAGCAACAAGCCCTGGCTGCGGCGGGTGGCGCCCGACGCCAGGTGGCCGCGCTCGAGCAGCAGCACCTCGGCCCCCCGCTCGGCCAGCTGCCACGCGGATGTGGCGCCGATGATCCCTCCGCCGATCACGATCACGTCAGGCACTGCGCCAGCCTACAGTCCGCGCCCAGCGTGGCCGATAGCTACCGAATGGAGTTCGCAGTCCCCATGGTGGGTTTCGCGCTTGGGTGGCCGATCGAGTGGCTGATCCAGCGATTTCCCCTGGGCGAGGGTACGCCCCCCTCGGTGCGCCGACGCTGGCTAATGGCAGGGCTCACGGCCGGCCTGTTCGCGGCGCTGACGTGGCAGATCGGGATCGAGCCGCAGCTGGCGCCGGCGTTGCTTCTGACCGCGCTGATCGTGCCCGCGTCGGTGATCGACATCAACCACCGCATCATCCCCAACCTGATCAACTACCCGGGGGCCGTCCTGGTGTTCGTGGTGGCGTGCATCGCACAGCCCGACCGCATCGCGGAGTTCGCCATCAGCGGCATCCTCTGTTTCGTGTTTCTGGGCACGGCCTGGCTGATCTCGCCGCGGGGCATGGGCCTGGGTGACGTCAAGATGGCGCTGATGATCGGCCTTGGCACCGGACGCTACGCGTACGTGGCGCTGCTGTTCGGTTTCATCGCGTCAACCGCCCTGTCGGCGTACCTGCTGCTGCGGCTCGGCGCCAAGGCCCGCAAGGCCACGTTCCCGTTCGGGCCGTTCCTGGCGTTCGGCACCGAGGTCGCGCTGCTATGGGGCCCGCCGCTGTCGCGGCACCTGATCGGGTTCTAGCTCGGCTCGTCGGCCTCGTGGATGCGGCGGGCGATGCCGGCCGCCAGCGATCGCGGCGCCAGCCGCGCTCCGGCCGCGCCCAGCCGGTTGACTTTGCCGGGGATCACCACCGCCCGGCCCGCCATCATGCCGACGTAGCCCTCCCGGGCAACCTCGAACGGCTCCATCACGCGCGAGCTCGTGAACCGGTTGCGTGACACCTCGGCCCGGTCGACGAAGGCCGTGCGGGTCGGCCCCGGGCACAGCGTCGTGACCGACACGCCGGTCTCGTCCAGCTCCGCCCGGATCGCCTCGGAGAACGACAGCACGTAGGCCTTGCTGGCGTAGTAGACGGCCATCAGCGGGCCCGGCTGGAACGCGGCCGTGGACGCGACGTTCAGGATCCGGCCGGAGCCGCGGTCGACCATCGCCGGCAGGAACATCCGCGTCAGCTGCGTCAACGCCGCCACGTTCACCTGCAGCATCTCGCTGAGGATGGCGGGATCCTCGTCGGCGAACGACCCGCGGTGCCCGAACCCGGCGTTGTTGACCAGGAAGTCCACCTCGCCGCACTCGTCGAACAGCGACAGCGGCGCGATCGGGTTGGACAGGTCGCGCGGGATCGGCCGCACCTCCACCCGGTGGCGTTCCTCCAACTCGCGGGCGACCACGGCCAGCCGCTCGCCGCCTCGGGCCACCAGCACGAGGTCATGGCCATCGCCGGCGAACAGCCGCGCCAGCTCCAGTCCGATCCCCCCTGAAGCACCGGTCACGAGCGCGATCACGCGCCAAGCTTATGCGATCGTGGCGTTCCGCACTGCCGCGCGCATGATCTCGATCGGCGGCTCCGCGCCCGTGAACAGCCGGAACGCCAGCGCCCCCTGCCCCACCAGCACCTCGAGGCCGTCCACGCCACGCGCGCCGCGTTCCCGCGCGGCCGCGATCAGGCCGGTCTCGGCGCCGTCCCCGCGATAGGCCAGATCGCACACCACGCGGCCGTCCAGCAGCCCCGCCTCGAGCGGCAGCCCGGCCGCCTCGCCGGCCTGCCCCAGAGGTGTCGCGTTCACGATCAGGTCCGGCGCGTCGCGGGCCGGCCAGTCGGTTGCCCTCGCCCCCAGCTCCCGTGCCAGCTGCTCGCTCGCCTCCGGCCGCCGTGCCGATACCGTCACCGCCACGCCGGCACCGGCCAGCGCCGCCACCGCCGCCCGCGCCGCGCCGCCCGCGCCCAGCACCAGCGCGGCCGGCCCGGGCAGCTCCCCGATCGCGTCCAGCATGCCCTGGCCGTCGGTGGTCTCGCCGCGCAGCCGCCCGCCGTCCAGGATCAGCACCGTGTTGGCCGAGTCCGCCCGGCGCGCCTCGGGCGACAGCTCGTCGCAGATCGCCGCGGTCGCCTGCTTGTGGGGGATGGTGACGTTGAGTCCCGCGAACCCCAGCGCCGCCGCACCGCGAAGCGCCTGCTCCAGCCGCGCCGGCTCGACCGGCATCGCCACGTAGGCCCAGTCCATGCCGAGCGTGGCGTAGGCCGCGTTGTGCATCTGCGGCGAGCGGGAGTGCTCGACCGGCCACCCGATCACGCCGGCCAGTCGCGTGCCGCCACCGATCCGTCGCTCACCCGCCATGGTTCAGGAAGTCCTGGTAGTTGTTGGTGAAGTAGTGGCTGCCGTCGGGTTTCGCGACGTAGTAGAGGTAGTCGACGTGCGCGGGGTGCGCGGCCGCCTGCAGCGACTTCAGCCCCGGGTTGCAGATCGGCGTCGGCGGAAGTCCGTGCCGCACGCGCGTGTTGTACGGGGTGTTGGCCACCAGCTCGCTGTCGGTCAGCTGGTGCGTCCACGACCCGTACTCGTAGAGCAGCGTGGCGTCGATGCCAAGCGTCATCCCCAGGTGCAGCCGGTTGTAGATGACCGCCGCAATCAGCGCCCGGTCCTTGTCCACCCGCGCCTCCCGCTCGATCATCGAGGCGATCGTGAGCACGTCGTAGTTGGTCAGGTTCTTCGAGCGCGCGTAGCTCATGTTCACCTGCGAGAATTCCTGCTGGAAGGCGCCCTCCTGCTGGGCGATCAGCGTGGCCGCGCGCTCGTGCGGCCGCACGGGGTACGTGGCCGGGAACAGGAACCCCTCCATGCTGCGGGGGTGCCCGAATCCGGCGGGCGGTCTGGCGCGGGCGAGCGCGTGGTTGTAGGCGGCCGTCGAGATGCCGACCGTCGGCACCCGCGCAGCGATCTCGCTGTTTCGGAACCCCTCCGGCACCACCAGCTTGGTCAGCCGCACCTGGACGGCGCCGTTGTCCAGGGCGCGGATGATCACGTCGTAGTCGGTGCCCGCCCGGAACTGGTAGCGGCCGGCCTTGAACGACGATCCCTGGCCCTGCTCCTTCGCGTAGTTCCGGAAGCGGCCGCCGTCGCTGACGACGCCGTCCTGCTGCAGGATGCTGCCGATGCCCCCGGCATCGGTGCCGCTCGGGATCGCGACCGTGATCATGGGACCGTGCGGGTCCGCCGCCGGCTTCGAGGAGTCGGGCAGCACGCGGCGCACGCCCTCGTAGGCGAGCAGGATGGCCGCCACCAGGACGGCCAGTGCGATCAGCCGGCGAGCCGTGTCAGGTACCCCTCGAGCAGATGGGCGGCGGCCAGCGCATCGTCTCCGTGCTTCGAGCCGGTGGTGCGCCCCGCCAGCATCGTGGTGAACCGCTCGTCGTAGGTCTCGACGGGAACCGGGCAGCGGCCGCGCAGGCGCTCGACGAACGCCAGCGTCTCGCGCGCCTGCGCGCCCTGTTCCCCGCGCAGGGTCAGCGGCAGGCCCACCACCACCAGCTCCGGCCGTTCCTCGGCGATCCGATCCAGCAGCGTCCGCAGGCCGGCCGCGGTGCCGGCCTTCTGCACCACCGTCAGCGGCCGCGCCAGCGTGCCGGTGGAGTCGCTCACCGCCACGCCGGTGCGGGCTCGGCCGTAGTCGAGCGCGAGCACCTTCATCCGGGTGAGCTGAGCCGCTCTCGGATCGCGGTCTCTGCGGCCGCGATCGCGGTCGCCAGCTGGCCCGGATCCTTGCCGCCGGCCCGGGCCATGGTGGGACGGCCGCCGCCGCCACCGCCCACGATCGGCGCGATCTCGCGGATCAGGTCGACCGCCGAGAGACCACGGTCGACGACCGGCTGGTCGAGCGCCACGACCAGATGCACCTTGCCTTCGGTCGAGCTGCCCAGCACCACCGCCGCCGGGGCGAGGCGCGCCTTCACGCGGTCAGAGATGGCCAGCAGCGTGTCGGCGTCGATGTCATCGACCACCGCCGCGACGAACCGGACGCCATCCTGCTCGGACGCCGACTCGACCAGGCCGGCCTCGCGGCCGTTGCCGCCGCTGGAGGCCGGTGCGCCGCCGTCACGGGTCGTCTTCCTGAGCTCCGCACGCAGCCCGGCTGCCTCATGCTCGGCCTCGTCCAGCCGGTCGGCCCGGTCGCGCAGGTACTCGAACGCGGCCTGCGACGTGATCGCCTCGATCCGCCGCACGCCCTGCGACGAGCTGGCCTCGCGCAGGATCACGAACGGGCCGATCTCGGCCGTCGATCGGACGTGGGTGCCACCGCACAGCTCGCGTGACACGTCCGGCACCTCGACCACGCGCACCTGGTCGCCGTACTTCTCGCCGAACAGCATCATCGCGCCAAGCTGCTGGGCGTGCTCCTTCTCGGTCACGAAGCTGTGCACAGGCCGGTTCTCGAAGACGTGGCGGTTCACGATCCCCTCCACCTGCCGCACCTGCGCCGGCGTGAGCGGGGCGTCATGGCGGAAGTCGAAGCGCAGCTTGTCTGGCCCCACGTAGGAGCCGGCCTGGGTGACGTGGTCGCCCAGCACCTCGCGCAGCGCCGCGTGCAGCAGGTGCGTCGCCGTGTGGTTGGCCATCGTCGGGCGCCGCGCCTCGCCCAGCACGTGCGCGCGCACGCGCTCGCCGGGAGCGATCGCGCCGTGCTCGAGGCGGGCCACGATCTGCTGGTCCGGGTCCTGTCTGATCACCTGCTCGACCACAGCTCGTCCGTTGTCTGACTCGATAACGCCCTGGTCGGAGACCTGGCCGCCACCGGCTGCGTAGAACGGCGACTCGCGCAGCTTCAGCCGCAGCAGGCCGTCACCCTCCTCGACCAGCGCGCCCACCTGGCTGCGAACGTCGAGCTGCTCGTAGCCGACGAACTCGGTGGTGAAGCCGGCGTCCAGCTCGGAGGCGCCGTAGCCGACGGCGGCGGTGCTGGCGCGAGCCCGCTCGCGCTGCTCCTCCATCAGGCGCGCGAAGCCGGGCTCGTCGACCGTCACCCCGTGCTCGGCTGCGATCTCGGCGGTCAGCTCGAACGGGAAACCATAGGTGTCGTGCAGCTTGAACGCGTCGGCCGCCTCGATCTGGGCGCCCGACCGCTCCAGCACCTCCAGCAGCAGCTGCTGGCCGTTGTGGAGGGTCTGCGCGAACCGCCGCTCCTCGGCCGCAAGCAGCGCCGCGACCGAGCTGCGGTACTCGCCCAGCTCCGGATAGACGTCGCCGAGCAGGCCCACCACGACGCCGTGCAGGCGCTCCGTGACCGGTCCTTCGATGCCGATCCGCTGGGCGTGCAGGAGCGCCCGGCGGATGATCCGGCGCAGCACGTAGCCGCGGCCCTCGTTGGACGGCTCGATGCCGTCGCTGGCCAGGAACGACATCGCGCGGGCGTGGTCGGCCAGCACCCGCAGCGACTTGGTCTGGGCCTCGTTCACGCCGTAGCGCGCGCCTGACCACTGCTCGATCTCGCGGATCACGTCGCCGAAGGCGTCGGTCTCATAGACGGAGTGCACGCTCGCGATCAGCGCCGCCACGCGCTCCAGGCCGCAGCCGGTGTCGACGCTGGGCGCGGGCAGCGGCTCCAGGGCGCCGCCCTCGAGCATGTTGTACTGCAGGAACACCAGGTTCCAGTATTCGAGGAAACGGTCGCACTCGCAGCCGGGCGCACACTCGGGGCGGTCGCAGCCGTGCTCCGGCCCGCGGTCGAAGTACAGCTCGGAACAGGGGCCGCACGGTCCGGTCGGCCCCGCCTGCCAGAAGTTATCGCCGCCCAGGCGCACGATCCGGTCGCCGGGCACGCCGGTGTGCGCCATCCACAGCGCGATCGCCTCCTCGTCGGGGTCGACCCGCTCGTCGCCCTCGTAGACGCTGGCCCAGATCCGGCTGGGGTCGAGCGCGAAGCCGTCCGCGCGGATGGACAGGTCCCAGGCGCACTCGATCGCGTACTGCTTGAAGTACTCGCCGAACGAGAAGTTGCCCATCATCTCGAAGAAGGTGAGGTGCCGCGCGGTGTTCCCGACCTCGTCGATGTCGACCGTGCGGAAGCACTTCTGGACGGATGTCGCGCGTGCCGCGGGCGGCTGCTCGATGCCCAGGAAGTAGCGCTTCAGCGGCTGCATGCCGGCGGTCGTGATCAGCACCGAGGCGTCCCAGTCCGGTGGCACGAGGGAGCCGCTGGGCAGCTGGACATGGCCGCGAGCCGTGAAGTAGTCCAGGTACCGCCGTCTGATCTCGTGCGTGCGCATCGGGGCATTCTACCGGCGGGACGGCCGGCGACCTGTACCACAAAGCGGTGATGGCGGCGGCTTGTGCGCTGCCGGACAATCCCGTCAGGTGGACACGCCGCTCCATGCGTCCGGCTCCGATCGACCCCTCCGTGTGCTGATCGCAGACGATCATGTCGGGCTGCGCGCCATGATCGCCGAGGCGCTGAGATCCAACGGGTACGACGTTGACGAAGTTGGAAACGGCGGCCTGGCACTCGAAGCCATCCGGGGCGGCGGCCATTCGGTTGCGATCATCGATGTGCGAATGCCCGTGATGGATGGGCTCGCGGTGGCGGCCCGTGTGCGCAAGGAGGGGCTGGCGTGCCGGGTGATCGTGATGTCGGTGGTGGACGATCCGGAGACGCGCCGGAGGGTGGCCGAGCTGGGCGCCGCGTTCCACCGCAAGCCGTTCCGGCTGGCCGACCTGCTGGCCGATGTGCGGGACTCCGGTACGGCCTCGCAGGCGCTACCCTGAGAGCATGCACGAGGACGACACCCTCAGCCGGTTCGAGCACTCCGAGCCCTTCACCGGCCGCATCGAGCCGCTGGACGGCTACGTGCTGGTGGAGCCGGTGGACGACGAGACCGAGACCAACGCCGGCCTGATCATCCCCGCATCGGCCGAGTCGGCCTGCATCGCCGGAATCGTGGTGGCGGCCGGAGACGACGCGTCGGGCGTCGCTCCTGGCGACAAGGTGCTCTACCCGCGCGGCGCGGGGTTCGAGATCCGCATAGGCGGCCAGCCGAAGCGGCTACTCGACCGGCAAGAGCTGATCGCGCGCCTGTACGACTAGCGGTTCAGGCGGAAGCCGGACCCGGGACTACGCGCCCGCGCGCGCGTCGGCGATATCGTCGTCGATCTCCTGGGACCGCCGCTCGGCCGCGCTCCTGCCCTCCCCGGCAGCCTCGCGCAGGTCGCCGGGGATCGTGCGCAGATCGGCGAGCAACGTGCCAGGCATCTCCGCCAGCACCTCGCCGAGCGGCCGGTTCTCGTCCTCGGCAATGCGCTTGGCGCGGTCGTATGCGAGCAGCGCCGCCGCGGCCGCCGCCAGCACCAGCGTGCCCGCCAGCTTGTTCACACCACGCCGCCGCGCTGGCCGCGCTTGCCGCGGAGGCTCTGGAAGGCCTGGGAGATCCCGGCCGAGACGCCCGACACGGCCCTCGCCGGCGTGCCCAGCACCGAGTTGATCGTGCGGACGCTCGAGTCGAGCGAGTCGGCCGCATCCACAGCGCTGTCGGTGATGTGCCCGACCTTCTCCAGCTCGTCGTTCACGTGGTCGATCGTGGTCGATGCCTTGCCCAGCATCGGCACGACCTCGCCCATCGTCTGCTTGAGGCTGGTGTCTGCGGTGCTGAACAGGCCGCCCAGGCGCACGAGCGCGTACGTGATCCCGACCCCGGTCAGGATCAGGAAGATCGCGAGCGCGATACGCCAGGCATCAGAAGCGTCCATCGCCGCCCATATTACCCGGCTATCACTCCGCCGCCCACGATCACGTCTCCGTCATACAGGACGGCGGCCTGACCAAGCGCGACGCCGTACGCCGGCTCGTCCAGCTCGAGCTCCAGCCCGCCCTCCACCTCACGCACGGTAGCCGGCAACGCCGGAGACCGGTAGCGCAGCTTGGCCTGCACCCTGCCCATGGGCAGCACCATCGTCCCGGGCCGCACCGTGACGGTGCTCCGTGCCAGCGCCGGCCGTGGCCCTGCCACCACGCGACCGCGGGCCGGATCGACCTCCAGCACGAACAGCGCCTCGCCGCCGCCGACGCCAAGCCCTCTGCGCTGGCCGGGCGTGAACCGGTGCACGCCGTCGTGGCGCCCGATCACGCGGCCGTCGGCCGTGACCACCGCTCCCGCGCGCCCGGCGCCTCCGTGACGCTCGAGGAAGCGCCGGTGGTCGCCACCGCCCACGAAGCAGACCTCCTGGCTCTCACGCCGGCCGGCCGCGGCTAGCCCGGCGGCACGCGCCTGCTCGCGCGTCTCGGTCTTTCGCTGATCGCCCAGTGGGAACCAGGTGCGAGACAGGATCTGCTCGGGCACGCGGGCCAGCATGTAGGACTGGTCCTTGTCCGGGTCGGCGCCGCGCGCCAGCACCGTGTGTCCGCCCCGCTCCACGATCCGGGCGTAGTGGCCGGTTGCCAGCCGAGGTGCGCCCACCCGGTCGGCGAAGGCGGCCAGGGCGTCGAACCGGAAGCTGCCGTTGCAGCGCATGCACGGGTTGGGCGTCCTGCCCGCAGCGTGGCCGCGCACGAAGTCCTCCACCACCTGTGACCGGAAGCGGTCCCGCAGATCGAGCGTGACGTGAGGTACGCCGGCCGCGTGGCAGGTGCTGCGGGCCGCTCGCACCGACTGCGGCGAGCAGCAGGCCCGGTCCGAGTCGGGAGCATCGGGGTCGATCCAGAGCCGCAGCGTGATGCCCACAGGCTGCAGCCCCGCCTCGAGCGCCTTCAGCAGGGCGACGGCGCTGTCGACCCCGCCGGACATGGCGACGGCGACGCGGTCGGCGCGCACCGCCATTCGCTCACGGTCGAGCGCCCGCGCGATCGCCGCGTGCAGCGCGTCCGCGGCCAGGGCCACGCACTCGCGGTTGTGCGGCTCCGGCCGCAGCTCGCTCTCCAGCTCGCCGGCGCCGATGGTGGCGGCGCCCAGCAGGTCGCGCCCCTCCGAGAGCCGGCAGGCCAGCGACGCCGCAGCGGTCGCGTGCGGGCAGGCGAAGCTGCGGTGCCGGGCCTGCGCCACCAGCCCGTCCCTTACGGCCAGCTCGATCCGCACGGCATCGCCGCAGCTCGGATCGCCCGCCTCGCCCCAGGCGGCACCGGGGCCGGCCGATCCGGCCCGGGTCAGGTCAAGCGATGCGGCGATCACGGACGGGTGGTACACGGAGGCAGCCTAGATGGTTCGGCCTAGAGCAGCGCGCCGGCGCGGAGCCGCTCGACGCACTGACCGACGGCGGCCGCGAACGCGTCCACCTCCGCCTCGGTGGTGTCGATGCCGATCGAGACGCGGATCACGCTGCGGGCTTGGTCTGCCGTCATGCCCTGCGACAGCAGCACGTGGCTGGGCTCGCTGTCTCCGCTCGCGCAGGCGCTGCCGGCGGCCACGGCGAAGCCCGCCCGGTCGAGCGACAGCACCAGCAGGTCGGAGCGGATGCCGTTGGCCAGCAGCAGCGAGTGGCCGGGCAGGCGGTCGACCTCCGCCGACACCGGGGTCAGGACCCCGCCCACCCGCTGTTCCAGCCGGTCGCGGAGCGTGCGGCGGCGATCGCTGCGGCCGCGCACCGCCGCCAGCGCGGCCGCGAACCCGACCACCCCGGCCACGTTCTCGGTGCCGCTTCGCGAGCCCGCTTCCTGGCCGCCACCCCAGATCAGCGGCCGCAGGCGCGAGGGGTCGCGCGCGATCAGCGCCCCCACGCCCTTCGGGCCGTGCATCTTGTGCGCCGCCAGCGCCATCGTCTCGGCGCCCGAATCCGCGAAGTCCACCGGCAGCGACGCCGCCGCCTGCACCGCGTCGGTGTGCAGCGGCACGCCCCGCTGGGCGCAGATCGCCGCCAGCTCGGCGACCGGCTGCACGACGCCGGTGACGTTGTTCGCCCACATCACCGCCGCCATCCGGTCACCCGGTCGCACCGCCCGGTCGAAAGCGTCCAGGTCGACCACGCCGAACGAATCGACCCCCACCCAGGCCACTTCGAAGCCCTGCCGCTCCAGCTCCCGGGCAGGCTCCCTCACGGCGGGATGCTCGACCGCGCTCACCACGATCCGCCCCAGCGGGCGGCCGGTGAGGCCGAACACGGCCTGATTGTCGGCCTCGCTGCCGCCGGAGGTGAACACCACCTGCGCCGGCGCGCAGCCCAGCAGCGAGGCGATAGTGGCGCGGGCAGCCTGCAGCCCCTCACGGGCGGCGCGACCGGCCGCGTGCGGCTCGGAGGCGTTGCCGAACCGCTCGGTCAGGTACGGCTCCATCGCGGCACGGGCCTCGTCGCAGAGCGGAGAGGTGGCCGCGTGGTCGAGATAGACCATGCCCGGCACCTTATCGGCGCGTGCCGACGCCTGAGGCTTCGCGGGCGGCCACTTTCTGGATGCTTCGACCGCTCCGACCTCTGCCCCTGCGCTTGAAGAGTCGCACGACGGTTATGGAACTGAAGTGCGCGTGACGAAATGACGCCGGCTCTCACACGGTAGCGAAGCTGGCAGAATCCGCAAATCGGGATGCGATGGCTGATCGGATGCGTGGCCGCGGTGGCACTGCTGTCGGTGCTGCAGCTGGCGCCCGGCAGCCGCCCACCACCGCAGCACCTGGCCGAGCTGGTGCCGTGGCGACCGACGCTGGCGATGCGCTTCTCGGGTCAGATGGCTGCGATGAACGAGCCGCTGACCAGCGCCAGCGACTGGAACGGCTACGTCACCATGACCCTGGCCGGGCTCGGCGTCAGCGACCCGGCCCGGCTGCACGCGGTCACCCGTCGCGCCGCCCGCCGGGTCGCGGAGCACTGCCGCTGCCGCGTACGCGGCTACGAGGTGCGCGCCCGCATCCCCGGACGGGGGCTGCTGGTGGTCGTGTCCAGCTCGGACTGACCGCTCGGCTAGCCCGCCCCGACCTCGACCGGCTCCCGCTCGATGACCGGAACCTCCCGCTCGCCCGGCGACTCGATCGTGACGTTCGGCAGGATCCGGTCGAACCAGGCCGGCATCGCCCAGGAGCGCTCTCCCAGCACCGTCAGCAGCGCCGGCACCAGCGTCATTCGCATCAGCAGCGCGTCGGTGAGGATGGCGATGCCGAGCAGCAGGCCGAACTCCTTCGAGACCCTGTCCGGACTGAGCAGGAACGAGAAGAACACGCTGGACATGATCAGCGCGGCGGCCACGATCACGCGGCCGACGCCGGATATGCCGTCCTTGACGGCGGTGACCGTATCGCTGCCGTGCACGTGCTCCTCGCGGATCCGGCTCATCAGGAACACCTCGTAGTCCATCGACAGGCCGAACAGGATGGCGAACGCGATCGGCGGCACGAAGCTCTCGATCGGGCCGGTGCGGTCAAGCCCGATGATGCCCATGCCGTGGCCGAGCTGCACGACCAACGTCAGCATGCCGAACCCGACCAGCGCCGACATCAGCGTCGTCAGCGCCGCCTTGATCGCGATCACGACCGACCGGAAGGCCATCGCCAGCACCAGGAAGGTGACACCGATGATGTAGAGCAGGAACCACGGCGTGCGGCTCAGGATCTGGTTGCCGATGTCGGTGAAGGCGGCGTTCTCGCCGGACACGTAGGCCCGCGCCTGCGATCCCGCCAGCGCGGCCGGGATGGTGGTGCCGCGGAAGGTCGAGACGATGTCGTCGGTCTTCGCGTCCTGCGGCTTGTACTTCGAGTACGTGTTGATGATCGCGACCGACGCCTGCTCCGGCGTCTTGGCGTTGTAGATCGGCTTGTTGACCTGCGCGACGCCGGGCACCTTCGCCAGCGCTGCTGCGATCTTCTCGGCCGACTGGTGGTCACCGCGCATGTCCACCACCACCGGGATCGGCGACGTGAAGCCGGGGCCGAAGCCCTCGGACAGCAGGTCGTAGGCCTTGCGCGTGGTCTGGTCCTTCGGCGCCGTGCCGGCGTCGGCCAGGCCCAGGCGCACTGCCAGCACCGGCGAGGCCAGCAGCACCAGCACGACGATCACGACCGGCAGCACGATCTTCGCGTTGCGTGACACGAACCGGCCCCAGGCGGCGACAAACGTGCGCGACTGGCCCTCGCGGGACTCGTCGATCGGCTTCATGCCCAGGCGCCCGCGGTCGATCTTGTGGCCGAGCAGCGACAGCACCGCCGGCAGCAGCGAGTTGGCGAGCAGCACTGCGGTCAGCACGCCCAGCGCGCTGCCGATGCCGAGCTTGGTGATGAAGTCGATGCCGATCACGGCCAGGCCGGTGATCGAGATGGCGACGGTCACGCCGGCGAAGATCACGGCCCGTGCCGCGGTGGCGCCTGCGGCGGCGGCCGCCTCGTGCGGCGTCAGCCCGTCGTGCAGCAGCTGCCGGAATCTGGTCACGATGAACAGCGTGTAGTCGATACCGACGCCGAGGCCGATCATCGGCACCAGGATCTCGGTGATGGTGTTGAAGTGCCAGACGGCGGCGGCCAGGTACAGCAGCAGGAAGGCCGTGATCACGGCGGTGATGGCGAACAGCAGCGGGATCGCCGTCGGCACCAGCGCGCGGAACAGGACAATCAGGATGATGAACGCCGCGATCAGTCCGATGATGTCGCTCAGGCCCTGGGTGGGCGGAGCGCTCTCGGCATCGCCGGTGAACTCGACCTGCAGGCCGGCCGGCGCGCCGATGTCGCGCAGCTGGTTCTCGAGATCGACGACTCCTGAGCGCGGCAGCTCGAAGCCGGTGCGATCGAACTGCACGTCGAAGTAGGCGATCCGACCGTCCTTGGCCAGCTGATGCGCACCCGCGGGCGCGAGCGGGCTGGTGATGGCGCTGACATCGGACTTGACGGTATCCAGGGAGGTCTGCGACTGCTTGCTGGCGGCTAGCATCCTGGCGATCGCAGCCTGAGCCTCGGCCGAGTTCAGGTTCTGGCCCTGCGGGGCGGCCACCACCACCCGCAGCGCCGATCCCTTCTGGCCGCCGAACTTGGCGTTGATCAGATCGGTGGCCTTCTGGACGTCCGATCCGGGGATGTTGAAGTCGTTGACGAGCGTGCCGTGGAACGCGACGTTCAGCACGATCAGCGAGACGAAGATGACCAGCCAGGTGCCGATCACGCGCCACGGGTGCCGGGCGCAGTGCCCGGCCCAGCGCGCCAAGGCGCCCGTGTGGGCGATCCGCCGTTCCTCGCCGATCCGTGTCCCGTTCGCCGACTCGTCTGTCATCCGGCCGCCTCCATCAACATCGGTTGGTGTCGCACCGTAGCAGAGCTTCCGCGGCGTCCCTTCTCCAAATCTGCTCAGTCGTTCAGGCGGTAGGATTTGCCAGCCGCAAGCCCATTTCGGCCAGCGCGGCCGGTGTCGCGGGGCTCGGTGAACCGGTCAGGGGATCGACCCCGCCCTGCGCCTTGGGGAACGCGATCACCTCGCGCAGGGAGTCGACCCCGGCCACCAGCATCGCCAGCCGGTCGAGGCCAAACGCGATGCCGCCGTGGGGCGGGGCGCCCATCGCCAGCGCCCGCAACAGGAACGAGAAGTTCTGCTCGGCCCGCTCGGCGGAGATGCCCAGCAGTTCGAACACCTTGCTCTGCGTCTCCGGGCGGTGGTTGCGGATCGAGCCGCCGCCGATCTCGTTGCCGTTCAGCACCAGGTCGTACTGGTGGGAACGGGCCGCGGCGGGATCCTCCCAGAACCGCTCCGAGCCGGGCGCCGGCGCCGAGAAGGGGTTGTGGGAGGCCTTCCAGCGGGACTCGTCGGGCAGCCACTCGAACATCGGGAACCCGGTCACCCACACGAACTCCCAGCCGCCGGAGATCAGGCCGAGCCGTTCGCCCAGGTGCAAGCGCAGCGGGCCAAGCACCCGCACCGCCGCCTCCTCAGCGTCGGCCACCAGGAAGATGGTGTCGCCCTCGGCCGCGCCACAGCGCTCGACGATGGCGGCCAGCTCGTCCGGTGAGAGGAACTTCGCGATCGGGGAGCGGATCTCGCCACCGGTCTGCAGCTGCAGCCAGGCGACGCCCTTGCCGCCCCAGCCCTTGGCGAACTCGACCAGGTCGTCGAAGTCCTTACGCGAGAACTCCGTGGCGCCGGGCACGGCCAGTCCCCGGACGACTCCGCCGCCGTCCACGACCCCCCGGAACGCCTTGAACTCGGTGGCTGCCAGCAGGTCGGTCACGTCCGAGATCTCGGCACCGAACCGAAGGTCGGGCTTGTCGGTGCCGTAGCGGAGGGTTGCCTCGTCCCAGGTCATGCGGCGGAACGGCGCGGCCACCTCCGCGCCCAGCAGCTCGATCCAGATGCGCACGAACAGGGTCTCCATCAGGCCGAACAGCTCCTCGGGGTCGAGGAACGCCATCTCGATGTCGAGCTGCGTGAACTCCTGTGTGCGATCGGCGCGCGTGGCCTCGTCCCTGAAGCAGCGGGCGATCTGGTAGTAGCGCTCGTAGCCGGCGATGGCGTACAGCTGCTTGAACGTCTGCGGCGACTGCGGCAGGGCGTAGAACTGGCCCGGCCGGCTCGAGGTCGGCACCAGGAACTCCTTGGCTCCCTCCGGCGTCGACTTGTAGAGGATCGGCGTCTCCAGCTCCCAGAACTCGTTGTCCTCCATGTGCCGGCGGATGATCTGGGTGAGCCGGAAGCGCGTCCACAGGTTGCGGCGCATGACGTCGCGGCGCAGGTCGAGGTAGCGATGGTGCAGCCGCAGCGTCTCGTCCACGTTCTCCTCGTCGAGCTGGAACGGCAGCACCGACGCCGCCGACAGCACCTCCAGCCGGTCGACGCGGATCTCGACCTCGCCGGTGGGCAGCTTCGGGTTGACGGTCTCGGCCGATCGCGGGGTGACAACGCCTTCGGCCTGCACGACGTACTCGTTGCGGAGGTCGTGCGCGGCGGCGTGGGCCTGGCCCTGGTCGGGGTCGAGCACCAGCTGCACGATGCCGGCGCGGTCGCGCAGGTCGACGAACACCAGGCCGCCGTGGTCGCGTCGGCGGGCCACCCAGCCGGCCACCGTCACCCGCGTGCCGGCGTCCTCGGCCCGCAGCTCGCCGCCCAGTCGCGTTCTAAAGCCCACCCTCAAGCTCCTTCACCAGCTCGTCCAGCGCCACGCTTCGCTGCTCGCCCGAGGTCATATCACGCACCGTCGCCTGCTCGTGCTCCCACTCGTCGTCACCGACGATCACGACCCTGCTGTCGCCGCGCCTTGAGGCCAGCTCCAGCATTCGCTTCAGCCGGCGGGAGCCGTAGGCGGCGTCCGCCTTCACCCCGGCTGCGCGGGCCTCGTCCATCAGCGCGAACAGGCGCGGGCGCGCCTGCTCGGCGATCACCGCGAACAGCACGCTGCCGCCGGCCGCCGGGGGCTGGGGACGCACCACCTCGAGCAGCCGTTCCAGGCCTGCACCGAACCCGACGCCGGGCGTGGGCGGCCCGCTGATCTGCTCGGCCAGCCCGTCGTAGCGGCCGCCGCCCGAGATCGACGTGGCCAGGCCGGCCGCGCTCCACTCCCAGGCGGTGCGCGTGTAGTAGTCGAGGCCCCGCACAAGCGTCGGCACCAGCTCGTAGTCCACCCCGCGTGCGTCGAGGTGGCGGCGTACCTCGGCAAAGTGGTCGGCACAGTCGTCGCAGAGGTGGTCGGTGATGCGCGGGGCGTCCGCCAGCACGGCCTGGCAGGAGGGGTTCTTGCAGTCCAGCACGCGCAGAGGGTTGGTCTTGCGCCGATCCAGGCACTCGTCGTCGAGCTCGTCGATGTGGGCGTCGATGAACTCCTCGAGCAGCGCCACGTAGGCGGGGCGGCAGGTGGCGTCGCCGATCGAGTTCAGCTCCAGACGCAGCGCCGGTACGCCGCACAGCCGGTACCAGCTGTGCTGCAGCGCGATCACCTCGGCGTCGACCGCCGCATCGGGCGAGCCGATCGCCTCGACGCCGAACTGGTAGTGCTCGCGGGCGCGGCCGCGCTGCACGGCGTTGTAGCGGAAGTGGCTCTGGCAGTACCAGACCTTGACCGGCTGCGGCAGCCGGGACATGCCGTCGAGGTAGGCGCGCATCACCGGCGCGGTGCTCTCCGGGCGCAGGGTCAGCGAGCGGCCGCTGCGGTCCTCGAACGTGTACATCTCCTTGCTGACGACGTCGGAGGATTCGCCGGACGAGCGGGCGAACAGCTCGGTGTCCTCGAACCCGGGCGTCACCACCTCGCCGTAGCCGGCCGGCTCGAACACTGAGCGGGCCAGGTCGATCACGTTCCGCCGAACGGCGGCGTCATCACCGAACCAGTCGCGGGTGCCGCGCGGCGGCTGGAAGCGCTCGCTCACCGCAGCGGCTCGAGGAACGGGTTCGACGCGAGCTCGTGCTCGAGGGTGGTTGCCGGGCCGTGTCCGGGTGCGACCACCGTCTCCGGCGGCAACTCCCGCATCAGCAGCGTGATGCTCTCGATCAGTGTGTCGAGGTCGCCGCCGGCCAGGTCGGTGCGACCGATCGAGCCGGCGAACAGCACGTCGCCAACAAAGGCAACGCCGTCGGTTGCGAAGGCGACGGAGCCGGCCGTGTGTCCGGGCACATCGAACGTGCGGAAGTCGATGCCGGCGACGCTGACCGTGTCGCCGCCGCCCACCAGGTGCTCCGGATCGTACGGGGCCGGCTGGAATCTGCGCAGGTCGTCGGCGTCGCCACGGGCCATCCACACCTCGACGCCGGTGGCGGCCACCAGGTCACGGACGGCTCCGATGTGGTCGAGGTGCCCATGCGTGACCAGGATCGCGACCAGCGTGAGGCCGCGCTCGGCCAGCACGTCGGTGATGCGACCGGCCTCGTCGCCGGGGTCGATGACCACGGCATCGGTCGAGCCCTGGACGGTCACCACGAAGCAGTTGGTTTGGTAGGCGCCGAGGGGGAGGCTGACGACCTCGAGCGTCACCCCTGTTGCCGCTTCAACCAGCGGTTGTACATGAACGCGTCCATCAGGTAGCCGAACGGCACCAGGAACACGAAGAA
>DATNEO010000172.1:0-5570 GCA_035553035.1 Gaiellales bacterium
GCGGTGCGCGCGGCCGGCAACCCGAATGCGTTCGGGCTGTTCAGCTGCTCCAAGGCGACCAACGAGGTGAACTTCATCACCCAGAAGTTCACGCGCGTCGTCATGGGCACCAACAACATCGACAGCTGCAACCGGACTTGACACGCACCCAGCGTCGTCGGTCTGGCGACGGTGTTCGGGGCCGGGGGCGGTACCAGCTCCTACCGGGAGGTCGAGGAGACCGATCTGATCTTCCTGTGGGGCTCGAACGCTCGTGAAACCCATCCGATCTTCTTCCATCGCGTGCTGAAGGCCGTGAACAACGGCGCGCGCCTGTTCGTCGTCGATCCGCGCCGAACCGGCTCCGCCCAGTGGGCCGACACCTGGCTCGGCCTCGACGTGGGCAGCGACGTCGCGCTCTCGAACGCGATGGCGCGGGTGATCATCCACGCCGGCCTGCACAACCGTGAGTTCATCGACCGCGCCACCACGGGCTTCGAGGAGTACGCGGCCAGCGTCGAGCCCTACACGCTGGAGCGGGCCGAACGTGACACTGGCATCCCGGCCGACGCGATCCGCGAGTCGGCGCTCGCCTATGCCCGGGCCGACAGGGCCATGATCTGCTGGACGCTCGGCATCACCGAGCACCACAACGCGGTCGACAACGTGTTCGGGCTGATCAACCTGGCGCTGTTGACCGGCCACGTCGGTCGCTACGGCTCGGGCCTGAACCCGCTGCGCGGCCAGAACAACGTGCAGGGCGGGGGCGACATGGGCGCGATCCCCAACAAGCTGCCGGGGTTCCAGGACGTCGAGTCCGATCACGACGCCCGGGCTCGCTACGAGGAGGCCTGGAACACGACCATCCAGCCGAAGTACGGCTGGCACCTGACCCAGATGTTCGAGGCCATGGAGCGCGGCGAGCTGCGCTCGCTCTACGTGGTCGGCGAGAACCCGGCGCAGTCCGAGGCGGACGCGGCCCACACGCTGCACCTGCTCGAGAGCCTCGACCACCTGGTCGTGCAGGACATCTTCCTGACCCGCACGGCCGAGCTGGCCGACGTCGTGCTGCCCGCGTCGGTCAGCTGGTGCGAGGCCGAGGGCACCGTCACCAACAGCGAGCGCCGCGTACAGCGCGTGCGCAAGGCGCTCGACCCGCCCGGCCAAGCCCGCGACGACATCGAGATCGTGGTCGAGATCGCCCGCCGGATGGGCCACGACTGGAGCTACGGCGGCCCCGAGGACGTGTGGACCGAGCTGCGGTCGCTGTCGCCCATGCACCGCGGCATGACGTACCCGCGGCTGGCCGAGCTGGGCGGCATCCAGTGGCCCTGCTGGGACGAGCAGCACGAGGGCGAGCAGTTCCTGCACGCCCGGCTGTGGGACGAGCCGAAGGCAAGCGGCGAGCAGGCCCCGTTCAACGTCGTCAACAACGTGGCACCGGTGGACGAGCTGTCCGGCGAGTTCCCGATCCGGCTGACGACCGGGCGCCGTCTGGACTCGTACAACACGGGTGTGCAGAGCGGGGGCTACAGCTCACCGCTGCGGCGTGGGGAGTCGCTCGACCTGTCACCGGAGGACGCCGCCCGCCTGGCGGTCGCCGACGGAGAGCGCGTGCGCGTGAGCTCGCGCCGTGGGTCGGTCGAGGCGCCGGTGCGGATCGATTCGTCGCTGCGGCCCGGTCTGGCCTTCATGACCTTGCACTTCCCGGACGAGGTGGAGACCAACATCCTCACCATCGACGCGACCGACCCGAAGTCCGGCACCGCCGAGTTCAAGGCCAGCGCGATCCGCGTGGACAAGCTCGACGCCGCGGCGGCTGAGCAGCAGACCGCCGCCGGCGCCAACGTGGCGGCCCGCTAGCCGATGGACCTGCGCCTCACGAACCAGGAGCCGACGGAGGCAGAGCGCGCGGCGGTCGACTCCGTGCTGGGGCCGCCGGACTCGGCCTGGGTCGGTGGCGACCGGGGAGACGACGGCCACGCCGCCCACGGCGGCCACGCCGCGAGGGCGCAGCGCCACCTGCTGCTGCCGGTGCTGCACGCGCTGCAGGGGCGGGTCGGCTGGATCAGCCAGGCCGGGCTCGGCTACGCCTGTCGCCGCCTGACGGTGCCGCCGGCCGAGGCCTACGGCGTGGCCAGCTTCTACGCCCTGTTCGCGCTGGAGCCGCGGGCGCCGGTGGTCGCACACGTGTGCACCGACATCGCCTGCATGTGCAGCGGCAGCGGCGAGCTGGTGGCCGAGCTCGAGCGCACGATCGGGCCCTCCGGTGAGCGCCCCTCGAACGGCTCGGCGATCTGGCTGGAGAGCCCCTGCCTGGGGCTGTGCGAACAGGCGCCGGCGGTGCTGGTGACCAGGGCGGGGGAGACGCCCGGCGACCACTCGATCAGCAACGCCAGCGCGGCGGACGTGTCGGCGGCGCTGGCCGGCACCAGCGAGCAGCGCACCGAGACGCTGGCGCCGCAGACCGAGGACGGCGGCGACGGCCTGCGGCTGCTGCACCGGGTCGGCACGGTCGATCCGGGCAGCCTGGACAGCTACCGCAGCGCGGGCGGCTACGAGGCGCTGCGAACCGCGTTCGACATCGGGCCAACCGGGGTGATCCGCGAGGTGACCGACTCCAAGCTGCTGGGGCGTGGCGGAGCCGCCTTCCCGACCGGCCGCAAGTGGGACGCCGTTGGCCGGAACCCCTCGATGCCGCACTACATCGTCTGCAACGCCGACGAGTCCGAGCCCGGCACCTTCAAGGACCGGGTGGTGGTCGAGAGCGATCCGTTCGCGCTGATCGAGGCGCTGACGGTCGCCGGGTTTGCCACCGCCGCCGAGCACGGCTACATCTACCTGCGCGGCGAGTACCCGCTGGCCTGGTCACGGCTCGAGCACGCGATCGAGCAGTGCCGGTCTCGCGGGCTGCTGGGCGACGACGTGATGGGCCGCGGCTTTCGCTTCGATATCGAGCTGCGCAAGGGCGCCGGCGCGTACATCTGCGGCGAGGAGACCGCCCTCTTCAACTCGATCGAGGGGTACCGCGGCGAGCCGCGCAGCAAGCCGCCGTTCCCGGTCGACAACGGCCTGTTCGCCAAGCCCACCGTCGTCAACAACGTCGAGAGCCTGCTGAACGTGCTTGGCATCCTGCACGACGGCGGCGCCGCGTTCGCCCGGATAGGCACCGAGCAGTCCACCGGCACGCGACTGTTCTGCCTGGCAGGGTGCGTCCAGCGGCCGGGCCTGTACGAGGCGCCGTTCGGCGTCACGCTGCGAGAGGTGCTCGATATGGCCGGTGGTGTCCGCGACGGCAACGACCTCAAGGCGGTGCTGCTGGGCGGAGCGGCCGGCGGCTTCGTCGGCCCGGACATGCTCGACCTCGAGCTCTCGTTCGAGGCGACGCGCGTGGCCGGGGCGACGCTCGGCTCGGGTGTGGTGCTGGTGTTCGACCAGACCGTCGACCTGGTGCCGATCCTGCTCCGCATCGCCGCCTTCTTCCGCGATGAGTCCTGCGGTCAGTGCGTTCCCTGCCGGGTCGGCACGGTTCGCCAGCAGGAGGCGCTGTTGCGCCTCGCCTCCGACCGGCCGCGCGGCAGCGTGGCCGACGAGACCGCCTTGCTGGCCGAGATCGCGCAGGCGATGCGTGACGCGTCCATCTGCGGTCTCGGGCAGACTGCCGCCAATGCGATCGATTCCGCCATCAACAGCCTTCGCGTGTTCGAGCCCCAGGGAGCCTGAGTGAGCGTCGTCCCCGTCACCATCAGCCGCACCGTGGAGCTCGAGATCGACGGTGAGAGCGTCCGCGTCCGCGAGGGCTCGACCATCCTCGATGCCTGCCGCGCGCAGGGACGCGACCAGCCGACGCTCTGCTACGGCGACACCCTCACGCCGATCAACGCGTGCCGCGTGTGTGTGGTCGAGGTCGAGGGCTCGCGCGTGCTGGTGCCGAGCTGCGCACGCAAGGCCGAGGACGGCATGGTTGTCAAGACCGACACCGAGCGCGTACGCCACAGCCGCAAGATGGTGCTCGAGTTCCTGGCATCCAGCGTCGACCTGACCACGGCGCCGAACGTGGACGGCTGGATGGAGGAGTACGAGGCGAAGCCCGAGCGGTACGGCCCGCCGGCCCCGCCCGCACCGGAGGGCGCGCGCGACCGCGCCCAGGCCGGGCACCACCACGCGGGTGACGGCCAGACGGCCGCGACCGTCGCCCAGCCCGTGAAGGTGGACAACGAGAGCTACATCCGCGACTACGCGAAATGCATCCTCTGCTACAAGTGCGTCGAGGGCTGCGGCACCGACTGGCAGAACACCTTTGCGATCGCGGTGGCCGGACGCGGGTTCGACGCCCGCATCTCGACCGAGTATGCGGCCCCGCTCCCCGACTCGGCCTGCGTCTACTGCGGCAACTGCATCGCGGTCTGCCCGACCGGCGCGCTGATGTTCAAGAGCGAGCACGACATGCGCGAGGACGGCACCTGGGACGAGAGCGAGCAGACCGTGACCGAGACGATCTGCTCCTACTGTGGCGTCGGCTGCAGCCTGGAGCTGCACGTGCAGGACAACTCGATCGTGAAGGTCACCTCGCCGCTCGATCACGGGATCACGCGCGGCAACCTCTGCGTGAAGGGCCGGTTCGGGTACCAGTACGTGCAGAACCGCCCGGACGAGGAGTAGATCGCGGGGGCTGGGCCCCAGACCGCCCGCGGCGGCGGGGGTAGAGTACGACCGAACCCCGAACGATCGGGCAGGCACGTCGCGTGGAGGTTTGTGGTGGGGCTTCGAACTCGCCGGAGCGCCGGCCAGGAACTGCAGTTCGTCCTGGCCAGTCACGACTGGTCGGCGGGTGGCTCGCTCCGTGGCGAGGTGCTGGGCGCCGACGAACCGGTCACCGTCACGGTCGTGCGGCTCGAGCGCTCTCCCTCGGCAACGCTCTCGTTCGGCGTCAGCGACTGCGAGGTGGCGCCGGTCGACGGCCGCGCGGAGTTCGAGCTCTCGCTGCCGGACTGGCTGCCGCCGGGCTGGTCGGGTGAGCGGACGGGGCTCGGGTATGCGTTGCGGGCGCTCAGCGGCACGCGCCGCAACCGCCGGCATGGGGCGGTGCCTCTGGTGATCTCGGGCGGTGAGCAGGCGATCCACCAGAGCCACCATGCCGACCGCGTGATCGCGTCGCACCCGGGACGCCGGTTTCACCTCGAGCTGTCCGACGTCCGCCTGCAGGGCGGCGGCCACATCCAGTGCCGCGTCCACGCCGAGGAAGGGCTCGAGGAGGGCAGCGTCGTGGTCGTGGCCGGCTTCGAGGAGGCGTGGCGTACGAACCTGCGGATACGCAACCGCCGCCACCCGCCGCTGTGGCGCAGCCGGTCGCTGTGGAAGGAGCAGGCCACGGTCGAGCTGGGCATGGACCGGCGATGGTATCCGTGCAGCTTCGACATCCCGGTAGGGCTGCCGCCCGCCGTCGAGGCCCGCACGCTGGCCTGGCGGTACGAGATCGACGCGCGGCGGGCGCCGCGGCGGGGAATGGCGGATCGCGCCGCGCTGACGCCGCTGCGCTTCGATCTGGCTCAGCCGCCGTCCGCGTAGCGCACGATCAGCTGGTCGGTCAG
>DATNEO010000173.1:0-2841 GCA_035553035.1 Gaiellales bacterium
CGGCCGTGGCCGTGCTGCAGCGGGCGCTCGGCGTCACCGCCGACGGCGACTTCGGGCCGATAACGCTGCACGCGGTCAAGGCCTTCCAGGCCCGCCACGGGCTGCTGGTGGACGGCCAGGTGGGACCGCACACGCGGGCCGCTCTGCACCTCGCCGCCAGCGCCGACTTCACGTACGTACCGCCCGCCGGCGGCACGCACACCCACCATCACCAGGCGCACCACCACCGACACCGCCACCATCACCGGGCCCACCACCCCGGGAGCCTCGGCGCCCGCGCCGTGGCGCTGGCCAAGCGCGAGCTGGGCGTACGCTACGTGTACGGCGGCGAGAGCCCTTCTGGCTTCGACTGCTCGGGGCTGATGCAGTACGTCTACGCGCGGCTGGGCGTTCAGATCCCGCGCGTGGCCGCCGACCAGTACCGCGCCGGCCGCCACGTCTCGCGGGCCGACCTGCGCCCCGGCGACCTGGTCTTCTTCGACCACCTCGGCCACGTCGGCATGTACATCGGTGGCGGGCGCTTCATCCACGCGCCCCACACGGGCACCGTCGTCGAGATCTCGTCGCTCTCGGGCTGGTACTCCGAGATGTACGTCGGCGCCACCCGCGTCAGCTGATCTGGCGCATCAGCTGCGCTGCGATCTTGCCGTAGATCGAGCCGGGGGACTCCGAGACGACCTGCCGCCACTGGGCGACGGCGTCGGTGTCCTGCTTGCGCCAGTAGAGCAGCAGCCCCAGGTGGAACAGCACCTCCGTGGGATCGCTGGCCTGGGCGGTGAGCGGCCCCAGCACGGCAAACGACGCGGTGGGGTCGGCCTTGTCGTAGCCGATCACGGCCACCGCCACACGCGGGGAGACGGCGGTCGGATCGACGGCGCGGGCCTGCTTGGCGGCCGCCAGCGCCGCCCGCCGGTTGCCCGCCGCCTCCTCGACGTAGGCCAGGCCCAGCCAGGCCGGGCCGTCGTCGGGATGCGTTCGCACCCGCGCAGCCAGCTGCTCGAGCGAGCCGTGGGGGGTGCCGTCGGGCGGGATGTAGATCGGCAGCCCCGGCCGCTGGTCGGTGTGCAGGGTGTTGTCGGCAACGGTGCCGTAGTAGCCGTAGAGGTCGTCCGTGCGCACTCGTTGCAGCGTCCGCTCGGCGGCCGTGCAGTCGCCCGCCCACAGCTCCACCAGCCCCTCGTGCAGCCGCACCACCGGCTGCGACTGGTCGAGCCGCTGTAGGCCGCGCAGCGTGGCCGCGGCGCCGGCGCTGGCGTAGGCGTTCACCAGCCGCCCCACCGAGATGCGCAGATCGCCGGGCGGAAGGCGCCGCTCGGCCGCGCGCAGCACGGCGTCGTTGTTCTGCTCCTGGGGCGGCAGCGCCGCGCCCGGCAGGTCGAGCGCCAGCGGCGGGCGGCCGGAAAGCGCCCGGCAGGAGGCTGCCGCCGCGGCGGGCTGCGAGCCGTCGTCGCGCGCGCTCACGGCCACCGCGGCGGCGGCTGCGACGCCGATCACAGCCGCCAGCGCGAGCAGCACGGCCAGCCGCCGGCGGCGGCCGGGAATATGTTCGCGGGGTGGCTCGTTCACAGTCGTGAGGGCATGGAGTTTGGATCCATACCCCGCTACAATTCAGAGGGACATTCCGGCCCCTGGCGCGCTTCCGCGTGAGGGGTTTCAGTGAAAGGGTAGGTGATGGGCGTGGCCACGTACCGCGAACATCTTGCAGCAACACGGCGCGAGATCCGCGAGGTCACGGCCGCAGAGGCGGAGCAGCTGCTGGGCGCAGGGACGCGCCCGGTGCTGGTCGACGTGCGCGAGCGCGACGAGTACGAGCAGGGCTACATCCCCGGCGCCGTGCACATCCCCCGTGGCAACCTGGAGTCGCGGATCGAGAACACCGTGTCCGACCGAAACGCCCCCGTGATCGTCTACTGCGCGGCCGGCAACCGCTCGGCGTTCGCCGCGAAGACGCTGCACGAGCTCGGCTACACCGACGTGGTGTCGCTGGCCGGCGGCTTCTCGAACTGGAAGCAGAACGGCCACGAGTGGAAGCTGCCGCAGACGCTCACGCCGCAGCAGCAGGAGCGCTACAGCCGCCACACCCTGATCCCTGAGGTCGGCGAGGCCGGGCAGCTGCGTCTGCTGGACTCGAAGGTGCTGCTGATCGGCGCAGGCGGGCTGGGCTCGCCGGCCGCGCTCTACCTGGCGGCGGCAGGCGTCGGCACGATCGGGATCGTCGACTCCGACGTGGTCGACCGCTCCAACCTGCAGCGGCAGATCCTGCACACCGAGGACCGGATCGGCATGGCCAAGGTCGACTCGGCCGAGATCGCCATGAGCGCGCTCAACCCCGACATCACCATCGTCAAGTACACCGAACGGCTCACGTCGGAGAACGTGCTGGACGTGATCACCGGCTACGACGTGATCGTCGACGGCACCGACAACTTCCCCACCCGCTACCTGCTGAACGACGCCAGCCTGGTCGCGAACATTCCGGTCGTGCACGGATCGATCTACCAGTTCGAGGGATCGGTCACGGTCTACGCTCCGCGCGTCGGGCCGTGCTATCGCTGCCAGTACCCGGAGCCGCCGCCGCCGGAGCTGGCGCCGTCGTGCGCCGAGGGCGGCGTGCTGGGCGTGCTGCCGGGAGTGGTGGGAATGCTCCAGGCAACGGAGGCCGTGAAGTTGCTGCTGGGCGTGGGCGATCCGCTGATCGGACGCCAGCTACGCTACGACGCCCTGGCAATGGAGTTCGTGGAGCTGAAGATGCATCGTGACCCCAACTGCCCGGTCTGCAGCAAGGATCCGGAGCAGATCGAGTTCATCGACTACGAGCAGTTCTGCGCCGCCCCGGTGCGG
>DATNEO010000174.1:0-8029 GCA_035553035.1 Gaiellales bacterium
GTGACCGCGCTCTACCACTGCCTGGCCGAGGACGGCTCGGCCGTGTCGGTGACCGTGTTCCAGGACGCCGATGCCGCGGACGCCGCGATGGCGAAGATCGAGGAGGCGCGGGAGCGGCTCGGTATCGAGGTCTCGCCGGCCGACGACGCGGTCATGTACGAGGTGGTCGGGTCCCTGGAGCGGCCGTGAGCGACGGCCCGCGCGGATACTCGCTGCCGCTCTCGCCGCACGGCGGCGCGTCCATCATCCCCTCACCGCCGTGGCACTACGTCGGCGACTTCCTGGTGATCGAGTTCTGGGCCGACCCGGACGCGGTGGCCGCCGTGCTGCCCCGGCGGCTGACCCCCTTTGCCGACGACCCCGGCCGCTGCGCCGCCCTGTTCGTCGACTGGCAGTCCTGCTCCGACTCGGGCGAGGAGCTGCTTGACCCGGTGCGCGGCCAGTACAAGGAGTTCTTCATCGTCGCCAACGCGATGCTGGGCGGCGAGCACGTCACCACCTGCCCCTACATCTGGGTCGATCGCGACTTCGCCCTGATCCGGGGCTGGATCCAGGGCTTCCCCAAGAAGCTGGGCGAGGTGCACATGACGCGCAGCTTCGGGCTCGACTGCCGGGCCGAGGGCCGCATCTTCGCCGGCACGCTCACCGCCAACGGCCGGCTGCTGGTCGAGGGCACGGTCAGTCCCGACCGGTTGAGCGAGGCCGGCCCCACCCACAACGACCCGCCCCTGGTCAACCACCGCCACTTCCCGCGCCTGGCCGCGGGCCGGTGGGACGACCCGGCCGTCGACGAGCTGGTGCGGGCCCGCTCCAGCAACCGCTCCGCCTCCCAGATCCACGAGGGCGCGGCCACGCTGGCGCTGTACCCCGCACCCGGCGAGGAGCACGACGCGCTGGCGCCGCTGCGGGTCGGCAAGGGCTTCCGCTTCCAGTTCGCCTACACCGTCGACGACCTCGAGACGATCCCGGAATGAGCCCGGCAGCGCTGGTCACCGGTGGCGGCACGGGCATCGGTGCGGCCATCGCGCGGCGGCTCGCGGCCGACGGCTACGGCGTGGTCGTGGCCGGACGCCGGCTCGATCCGCTGGCGCAGGTGGCGGCCGAGATCGGCGGCATCGCGGTGGCCGGCGACTGCGGCGAACCGGCCGGCGCCGAGGCCGCGGTGCGAACCGCCGTGGAGGAGCTGGGCGGGCTCGACGCGCTGGTCTACTGCGCCGGCGTCTCGCACTCCGGCAGCGTGGTCGACCAGACGCCCGAGAGCTGGGACGCCGTGCTCCGTACCAACCTCACCGGCGCCTTCCTCACCGCCCGCGCAGCCCTCCCCTACCTCGAGCAGCGTGGCGGCTCGGTCGCCGCCGTCTCCTCGCTGGCCGGCCTGCGGGCCGGTCCCGACTCATCGGCGTACTGCACGTCCAAGGCCGGCCTGAACATGCTCGTGCAGTCGATCGCCGTGGACTTCGGCGCCCGCGGCGTGCGCGCGAACGCGGTCTGCCCGGGCTGGATCCGCACCCCCATGGCCGACGGCGCGATGGACGAGCTGGCCGGGCTCCACGGCACCGACCGCGAGGGCGCCTACCGGCTGGCGCACGCCCACATGCCGATCCCGCGCGCCGGCGAGGCCGACGAGGTGGCCGCGCTGGTGGCCTGGCTGCTCTCGCCGGCGGCGGCCTACGTCAACGGCACCGTGATCCCGGTCGACGGCGGCGTCAGCGTGCTCGACCTGGGCCTGATGGAGTTCCGGACGTGAGCACGGTGGCGAACATCACCGTTCCCTCCGGCCACTTCATCGGCGGCCAGCGCGTCGACGGCGGCCGGACGTTCGAGGTGATCTCACCGATCGACCAGCGGGTGATCGCCGAGGTCGCCCGCGGCGACCAGAAGGCGGTCGACCTGGCCGTGGACGCGGCGCGCGCAGCCTTCCCGGAGTGGGCGGCGCTGGGGCCGGAGGGCCGCGCCGCCCACCTGCACCGCCTGGCCGAGCTGATCGACGCGAACATCGATCGCATCGCTACCGTCGAGTGCCTGGACATGGCGATGCTCGAGCGCTCGCTGAAGGCGCGCGTGATCGCACGCGGCGCCCGCAACTTCCGCGCCTACGCCGACCTGGCCGGCTCCTACCAGGAGCGCGTGTGGAGCTCGAACTCGACCCAGAACCGGGTGATCCGGATGCCCAGCGGCGCGGCCGCCGTGATCACGCCCTGGAACGCCCCGTTCATGCTGTCCACCTGGAAGACGGCGCCGGGCCTGGCCGCCGGCTGCACCGTGATCCTGAAGCCGCCGGAGTGGGCGCCGCTGTCGTGCTCGCTGCTGGCCGACCTGACGGCCGAGGCAGGATTCCCGCCCGGCGTCTTCAACGTCGTCCAGGGCATCGGCGAGGAGGCCGGCGCAGCGCTGGTCTCGAGCACCGGCGTGCGCCGCATCAGCTTCACCGGCTCGCCCGAGACCGGGCGCTCGATCGGCCTGGCGGCCGCCGCCAACATCGTGCCGTTCACCGCCGAGCTGGGCGGCAAGGGGCCGCTGATCGTGTTCGCCGATTCCGACCTGGACGCCGCTGCCGCTAAGGCCGCGGGCCAGTACGACGACGCCGGCCAGGTGTGCCTGGCCGGCACCCGCCTGCTGGTCGAGGAGGCGGTCCGCGACGCCTTCCTGGAGCGGTTCCACGCCGGCGTGGACGCGCAGGTGCTGGGCGACCCGCGAGACGACCGCACCACCATCTCGCCCCTGATCCATCCCGACCACCTGGCCCGGGTCGAGGGCTTCGTCGAGCGAGCGCGGGCTAACGGCGACACGATTGTGCGCGGGGGCAGACAGCCGGACATGGGCGGCCTCTGGTACGAGCCGACGCTGATCGAGCCGCGATCCAACGACTCCGAGGTGGTGCAGCGCGAGGTGTTCGGCCCGGTGCTGACGTTCCAGACCTTCCACGACGAGCGCGAGGCGATCGAGCTGGCCAACTCCACCCGCTACGGCCTGTCGGCGATCATCTACACCGGCACGCAGGAGCGGGCCGAGCGGGTGGGCCGAGCCGTCCGGGCCGGCACCGTCTGGGTCAACACCTTCCTGGTGCGCGACCTGACGGCGCCCTTCGGCGGGGTCGGCATCAGCGGCATCGGCCGCGAGGGTGGCGACTACGCGCTCGACTTCTACTCCGACCTGAAGACGCTGCAGATCCTGGATGGGAGCACGGCATGACCCAGACGCTGTCCGATGTCTACCTCGACAACGACGCCTTCGCGGAGCGGATCCCGCACGAGACGTTCACGCTGATGCGCCACCAGGCGCCCGTCCACTGGTACGACTGGGAGTACGGCAAGGGGTTCTGGTGCATCACCCGCTACGACGACGTGGTGGCCGTGCTGAAGGACTGGCGCACCTTCTCGTCGGAGACCGGCGCGACCGCGCTCGAGGACCTCGACCCCGACCAGATCGAGGCCCGCAAGTCGATGCTCGACACCGACCCGCCCAAGCACTCGAGCCTGCGCGCGATCGTGAACAAAGGCTTCACGCCACGGGCGGTGGCGGCCTACGAGCAGCTGCTGCGCGACCTCACGCGCCAGATCCTGGACGAGTCGCTGCCCAGAGGCGAGTTCGACTTCGTCGAGGAGGTCGCCAAGCAGCTGCCGATCCAGGTGCTGTGCCGGATCCTGGGCGTGCCCCTGTCCGACGACGAGCGGCTGATCGCGTGGGGCGACAAGATGATCGGCAACACCGATCCCGACCTGGGCGGCCTGCACCCGGCCAGCCCGGAGAGCGCAAAGTACCGCCTCTACCCGTTCCGCAGCCCGTACGCCATGGAGCTCTACAACTACGGCCACGAGATCGCCCGAGAGCGGCGCCAGCATCCCACCGACGATCTCGTCTCGAAGCTGGTGATGTGGGAGGACGAGGACGGCAACCGGCTGACCGAGCAGGAGTTCGACACGATGTTCCTGCTGCTGGTGGTGGCCGGCAACGAGACCACGCGCCAGTCGATCGCCCACGGCATGCAGGCGCTGATGGACAACCCGGAGGCGATGCAGCAGCTGCGGGAGCAGCCCGAGCTGATGGGCACCGCCACCGAGGAGATCATGCGGTACAGCTCGCCCGTGATCCACTTCCGGCGCACGGCCACGGCCGACACCGAGCTGCACGACGTGCGCATCCGCGAGGGCGACAAGGTCGTCACCTGGCTGGTGTCGGCCAACTACGACGAGCAGCAGTTCCCCGATCCGCTGCGCTTCGACATCACCCGCAAGCCCAACAACCACGTCACCTTCGGCCGCGGCGGCCCCCACTTCTGCCTGGGGGCGCATCTGGCCAAGCTGGAGACCCGGATCATGTTCGAGGAGCTGCTGCCGCGCGTCTCCGCGGTCGAGCCGACTGCGCCCGCCAGCCGCATGCACTCGAACTTCACGAACGCCTACAAGACCATGCCGGTGCGGGTCACGCCGGCGTGAAACACTGCAATCCCACCTCTCGGAAAGGGCGGTAGATGGCCGAAACGCTCGATCAGCTCGTCAAGGAGGGCGTCACCACAGTGCGCCTCAGCTACCCCGACCTGCACGGGATCGCGCGCGGCAAGGAGTTCCCGGCGTCGTTCTTCGAACACCTGCTCGACGACGGCGCGGGGTACTGCGAGGCGATCATGACGGTCGACCTCCGCCACAACGTCGTGTCGGGATTCGAGCACGGCTTCCAGGACATCATCGCTCGGCCGGATCCGGCGACGCTCCGCCGTCTCCCGTGGGACCCTGAGGTCGCGATCTGCCTCGCCGACCTCGAGCGGATGGACGGTTCGCCCTATGGAGTCGATTCCCGCGGGGTGCTGAAACGAGCGATCGCCGGATTCGCCGAGCGCGGGCTGGCGCCGATTCTCGGTCCCGAGCTCGAGTTCTATCTGTGCGAACCGGATCCCTCGGCCTCCAACGGCTATCGCCGCTACGTCGACAACGACAGCCATGTCTACACGGTCGGAGCGGTAGCCGATCCCCGCGGCATCCTGCGCAAGATGCTGCATGCGTTCGCCGACATGCGGCTGGGTGCCTACGCCGCTAACCACGAGTACGGGCGCGCCCAGTACGAGATCAACCTGCGCCATTCCGGCGCGTTGGACGCTGCCGATCGGGCCTATCTCTTTAAGGACGCCGTCAAGGAGATGGCGGCGATAGAAGGTCTTCTGGCGACGTTCGTCGGCAAACCGTGGAACGACGACGAAGGGTCGGGGTTCCACCTGCACATCTCATTGGCTGACGAATCGGGAACCAATCTCTTGAACGGGGACGGCCCCGAGGGCCTCTCGAGCGTGGCCCACCACGCCGTTGCCGGCCTGCTCGAGCACGGCCGATCGCTGATGGCGTTCATGAACCCGACGACGAACGCCTACCGCCGCATCCAGGAGGAGGGACAGGTTCCCACGCTCGTCAGCTGGGGACATGACAATCGACTGTGCGAAGTGCGCATTCCCCGTGAACGGGGAGCCGCGACCCGGATCGAGATGCGCGTCGCCGACGGAGCCGCCAACCCCTACCTCGCCTCCGCGGCCGCACTGTTCGCAGCGCTCGACGGGATCGAGCGGGAGCTCGATCCGCCGGCTCCGCTCAGCGGGCTCGTCTACGAGGATCCCAACGCCGAGAGCTGCCCTCCGCTGCCGCGTTCGTTCGAGGCGGCACTCGAAGCCCTCGACGACGACGAGTACCTTCGGCGCATGATGGGCGAGGAGCTGGTCTCGACGTTCCTGCGGATCAAACAGTACGAGCTGAACCGCGCCCGGCTGTGGACAACCGACTGGGAGTTCGCCGAATACACGCACCACCTATGAGCTCGATCGAGACGTTCGCCGGGTCGATCACGGTCGCTGATCTGGAGCGGGATCCGTTCCCGATATACCGCCGGCTGCGCGACGAGGCGCCGGTCTGCCACGTGCCGGCGGTCGAGCTGACCCTGGTCACGCGCTGGGAGGACGTCCATCACGTGGCGCGCCACCCGGAGCTGTTCACCGCCGACGTCGGCTCCTCCCCGCTGACCCGCACGCTGGGGCAGAACATGCTGACCGTGGACGGCGCCGAGCAGCGCCGGATCCGGGCCACCATCGACCCGGCCATGCGGCCGCGCGTGGTGGCGGGCTACGCGCCCGCCGTGATCGAGCCGATCGCGGAGCGGCACCTGGCCGCGATCGAGCCGGACGGCGGCGGCGAGCTGATGGCGAGCTACTGCGAGCCGGTCTCGGTGCTGGCGCTGAGCTCGGTGATGGGCCTCGGTGGCGCCGACGCGGACACGCTGCGGCGCTGGTTCGGAGCGCTGGCGCTGGGCGGCTCCAACTTCGAGTCCGATCCTGACAAGCAGGCGATCGCCGACGCCGCCAGCGCTGAGGTCGACGATCGCGTGCTGCCGTTGCTCGACCGGCTGGAGCAGGAGCCGGACGGAAGCGTGCTGTCGGACATGCTGCACACCCAACCGCCGGACGGCGAGCGGCTGTCGAAGGCCGAGGTGCTGGCCAACCTGAAGCTGATCCTGCTGGGCGGCATGCAGGAGCCGGGGCACGCGCTCGGCATCGCGCTGTGGGCACTGCTGCAGCATCCCGAGGCGCTGGCCGAGGTGCGGGCGCACCCCGACCTGCTGGACGGCGCGGTCGAGGAGGCGCTTCGCTGGCACTCGCCGGTGGGAACTCAGACGCGCCAGGTGACCGAGCGCACCGAGATCGCGGGCGTGACGCTTCGGCCGGGCACGGTGATCGCGGCGGTGCTGGCGTCGGCCAACCAGGACGAGCGCCACTGGCAGCAGCCGGAGCGGTTCGACATCCACCGCACCGGCGCCCATGCGGCGTTCGGCCTGGGCGCGCACCACTGCGCGGGCGCGTCGCTGGCCCGCCACGAGGTGCGCCTGCCGCTGCAGTTAATACTGGGGCGGCTGCCACGCCTGCGCCTGGATGCGGAGCAGCCGGTGGAGCTGTCTGGCTGGGAGTTCCGGGCGCCGCTGGCGCTGCACGCGAGATGGGACTGATCCGTGGCTGACTGGACGACCGTGGCGGCGGCCGGCGACCTTCCCGATGGCGAGATGCTCGAGGCCGACAACCGCGGTGAGCCGGTGGTGATTGCCCGCAGCGGCGGCAGCCTCTACGCGTTCGAGGGCTGGTGCACGCACGAAGAGTGCCCGCTCGCGGAGGGCACGCTCACCGACCAGCAGCTCGAGTGCTACTGCCACGGCGCCGTCTTCAACATCCGTACCGGCGAAGCGCTGGTGGGCCCCGCGCTGGCCTCGCTCGAGACCTACCCGGTGCGCGAGCAGGACGGCGAGATCCAGGTCGAGATGTGACCTCCCTCGCCGGCACCGACGATCCGCTCCGGCACCTGGCACCACTGGAGCGCGACTGCCTGCTCCGCTATTGCGCGCTCCTGCGCGAGCGGCTGGGCGGCTCGCTCGTGCGCCTGGTGCTGTTCGGGTCGGCCGCCCGCGGCGACATGTGGGAGGCGGGCTCGCCGATGCACTCCGACATCGATCTGCTGGTCGTGACCGCCGAGGCGCTGCCTCCGGAGACGGCCGAGCAGCTCGTGAACAAGACGTATCCGCTGTACCTGGAGTGCGGCCGCCAGATCGGGCCGCAGTTCCGAAGCGCCGGCGAGCTGTCGCAGCCGCGGGGCGAGCGGGCCGCGGCCTTCGCCGAGAACCTGGCGCGGGACGGGGTCGACCTGGCCGTCTGAAGCGGCCGGCGCTCAGGCGGCGCGGCGGCGGCCGTGCTGCTTGCCGCTGTACATCGCAACGTCGGCCACGCGGATCAGGTCGTCGCCAGTGCGCGCGTCGCGCGGGAACAGCGCCAGGCCCACGCTGCCGGACACCTCGAGGTGGGCGCCGTCGACACTGACCGGGGCCAGCAGCTGCTGGTAGACACGGTTGCAGAGCCCTTCCAGCTGCGCCTGGTCGGCCGTGCCCAGGCAGGCCAGCATCAGGAACTCGTCGCCGCCCAGGCGCGCGACCACGTCGCCGTCACGCGAGATCGTGGAGAGCCGCTCGCCGACCGTGCGCAGCAGCGAATCACCGGCGGCGTGTCCATGGG
>DATNEO010000175.1:0-10183 GCA_035553035.1 Gaiellales bacterium
GACATGTCCTCGAACCCGTAGGCGAACACCGGCGAGTCGTCCCAGGCCTCGAGCCGCGTCTCCAGCAGCTCGGCGGCGCGGCCGTGCCCGCCCGCCCGGTCGCGGATGCCCAGCTCCGCCAGCCGGGCGCGGAAGGCGCCGTGCAGAAGGGCCAGCTCGAGGCGCCGCCCCGGCTCGGCGAACGCGGCCAGCCGCCGCTCCAGCAGCTGCGGCGGCGCCGAGCCGGCCAGATCGTTGAACATCCGGCCCAGCCCGTCGACGAACCCGGCGAAGCGGGACGGCGCCGCCAGCTGGTCGAGACCGGTCTCGCGCACCACCTGCTCCAGCACCAGCCGCCGCGGGAGCGTGGCGAGGGCCGCCGACGGCTCGCCGCAGCGCTCCAGCACCCGTTCGAACAGGTCCTCGAACGTGCCGATCATGCCGCCCAGCACGGCGCTTCGGCGGGCCAGCAGATCGCGCTCGGCCAGCTCCACGTCGGGGCGGGTCGGCACCACCAGCGTGGGCGCGGCGCCGGCGTCGACCTGCTCGGCGAAACGATCGAACAGCTGCGCCACCTTGCCGCAGTTGGCGGGACCAAGCAGGAGCGTCAGCGGCATCACTGGATTCTACGTCGCCCCCTCCCACCTCCCGCCTTACGGCTGCTTCGGACGGCGCGGAGGTATCGATAGAGTGCCGGGTCGATGGCGAGCGACCTGACAGGAAGGGCAGTCGTGCTGGGGCTGGACGGGGCCACCTGGGACCTGCTGGTGCCGCTGGCCGAGCGCGGCATCATGCCGAACCTGGCGCGGGCGCTGGAGCAGGGGCGGCACGGCCGCCTGCAGTCCTGCCTGCCGCCGTACAGCTCACCGGCCTGGATGTCGATCTCGACCGGCAAGAATCCCGGCAGCCACGGCATCTTCGACTTCTGGGAGGCCGGCCTGCCCGGCGAACGGCGGCTGGTCTCGTCCCGGTCGGCGAAGGGCAAGAAGCTGTGGGAGCTGGTGGACGCGGCCGGCCGTGTGGCGCACGTGGTGGCGGTGCCGGTGTCGTATCCGCCGCCGCAGCTCGAGCGCGGGACGTTCGTGTGCGGCATGTTCACGCCCGGGGAGTCGGTCGACTACACCTGGCCGCCGGAGCTGAAGGCCGAGCTGAAGGCGCTCCCCGGCGGCTACCGCGCCGATCCCTACGCCGAAGGCCTGCAGGCAGCGCCGTTCATCGACCAGACGCACTCCGTGATCCGCCAGCAGGAGGTGGCCACAAGCCACCTGCTGGAGAAGGGCGACTGGGACCTGCTGTTCTCGGTGATCCAGGCCCCGGATCCGATCCAGCACAAGTTCTGGAACGTGCTCGATCCCACCGACCCGCGCTACGACGCCGCCAAGGCGCGCGAGCACCTGCCGGGGCTGGAGGAGACCTACCGGCGCTGCGACGAGGTGATCGGCGATCGGCTGGCGATGGCCGATCGAGGTGCGTTCGTGATGGTCGTCAGCGACCACGGCTTCGGGCGCTTCGAGAAGAGCTTCTTCCTGAACTCCGTGCTCGAGCAGCACGGGCTGCTGGTCCGCCAGAGGAGCGCCAAGAAGGTGGCGTCGAAGCGCCTCTCGACGCGCTCGGTGATCGCAACGCTGCGAAGGATCGACGTGGTCGGGCTGGAGGGACGCGTGCCGCAACGGTTCCGCGAGCGGCTGGGGCGCGGCATCGACTCGGTGCTGTCGGTGCCGATCGACCGGGATCGGACGCTGGCGTACGCGGCGGCCGGCTCGGCAGAGAGCGTGTTCATCTCGGAACACGTGCCGGGCGACCATCGCGATGCCGTGGCGGCACGTGTGATCGAGGCGCTCGAGTCGGCCCGCGATCCCGATACCGGCGACCCGATCATCGTGCGGGCGCTGCGCCGCGAGGACGTGTACGACGGCAGCGAGCTCGAGCGCATCCCCGACATCCTGATCGACTTCGGCGAGCTCCCCTACGTGGCGTCCGACCGGCTCGCGGCCAGCTCGATCGTGGAGCCGTTGCCGGCGGCGGCCGGCGGCGGCCGGCACCGGCGCTTTGGCATCCTGCTGGCGCTGGGCCCGGGGGTGAGCGCGGGCGAGATCGAAGGCGCGAACATCGTCGACCTGGCCCCGACGACGCTGCACGCGATGGGGCTGCCGGTACCAGACGATATGGACGGGCGGGTGCTGACCGAGCTGTTCACGGACGGCCGGCAGGTGCAGACGGCCGACGCGGCCGCGAGCGAGACCTCGGAGGTGGTCTACACCCCGGAGGAGGAGGCCGCGATCCAGGCGTCGCTGGAGAACCTGGGATACATGTAGCGCCCGCTCACTCGGGAGGCTTCACCTGATCGACCAGCTGGTCGATCGCGGCCGAGTCGGGGTAGGCGTAGTTGATCTTCACGAACGGCTCCCACTTGTCGGGTAGCGCGTCCTCGGGGAAGATCGCCTCGACCGGACACTCCGGCTCGCAGGCGCCACAGTCGATGCACTCCTCGGCGTCGATCACCAGCATCCGGCCCACCTCGTGGATGCAGTCGACGGGGCAGACGTCGACACAGGACTTGTCCTTGAGGTCGATGCAGGGCTCGGCGATGATGTACGTCACGAAACGGGGCCTCCTGGGCGTCTTCTCCTGGCGCCAGATCCTAGCGAACGAGTTCAGCGACCAGCTCAGGCAACCGCTCGCTCAGCACCGAACGCGCGACCACCTTGGCGAACCCGGCCTGGCGAGCCGCTCGCAGCGCTTGGGGGTCGGTGTGCTGGCCGAACCCGAGCACCGGCACCCCCGGGAAGCGGGCGATCACCTCGGCCGGATCGGTGCGGTTGACGTCGGCGATCACCAGGTCGGGCGCCGGGCCGCCCGGCTTCGCGATCACCTCGTGCCCGCTGGCCAGCAGCATGGCGTCGATCTTGCCCCGGAAGAACAGATCCACCCCGGCCAGCTGGACGACGCTCACAGCGACTCCGTGATGTGGTTGACCCAGCCGTTCAGCACGAAGGTGCGGTCGAAGAACACCAGCAGCCCGGCCGCCAGCAGCACCAGACCGCTGAACGTGCGCACCAGGTCGTAGCGGTCGCGCATCAGCCGGAACAGGGCCATCGTGTGTCCCAGCGCCACGGCCGCGAGCAGGAACGGCAGCGCCAGTCCGGCCGCGTAGGCCAGGAGCAGGCCGGCGGCGTGCGCGGCCGTCCCGAAGCTGGCCGAGAGCGCCAGCAGCGACGCCAGCACCGGCGTCACGCAGGGCGTGAAGCAGAGGCCGAACGCTCCGCCCAGGAGCAGCGGCGAACCGGTGCGGCGGGCCGGCTCGACGGCCGGCGCCAGGGTGCGCTCGATGAACGGGATCGGCAGCAGGCCGAGCATGCCCAGGCCCATGGCCACGATCACGATCCCCGACAGCTTGGTCAGCTGCTCGCGGTGGTCGGAGAGCGTCGCGCCGGCCAGGCCGGCGAGCACTCCCAGCACCACGAACACGAGCGTGAAGCCGGCCACGAACGGCAGCGCGGCGGCCAGCGAGCGGCGTGGGCCGCCCGGGCGGATGCCGATGGACGACAGGTAGGCGGGCACCAGCGGCAGCACGCAGGGCGTGGCGAAGGAGACGAGGCCCGCGCCGAACGCGACCACGGCGTCGGTCACGCCTCCTCCCGCGCCAGCTCCGCGTCGATGCGGGCGTCCATCTCGGCGTCCGGCGGGGCCGGCGGCGACGGCCCGTCACCCCCGCCGCGACCGCGGGACCAGACCCGGGCCAGCACTAGGGCCAGCGCGACGCCGACGAGCAGCACCGCCGCCGGCACCAGCCACGCCAGCAGGTAGAAGCCGTGCTTGGGCGGCGCGGCCAGCACCTCCTCGCCGAACTGAGCGACCAGGTAATCGCGGGTGCGTGCCTCCGACCAGCCCTGCCGGTGCTTTTGGTCGATCACTGTACGGATGCGGTTGGCCTCGGCCGACTGGGAGTTGTTCAGCAGCGTGTGGCAGACCGGGCACATCAGCTGGCTCTCGAGGTCGGCCTCCGACCAGGTGACCTGCGCCGCCAGCGCCGGTGTCGCCATCGCCGCACCCAGCAGGCAGGCGATCACCAGCGCCAGGCGCACTACGCGTTCCCCAGCAGCGGCTTCAGTTGCTGCTCGACATCGGCGGCCGAGACCTCGCCTGGGAAATGGTGGATCACGCGACCCCGGCTGTCGATGATGAACGTCTCGGGAAAGCCGGACAGCCCCCAGCGGTGATAGATGGAGGACCCGCCGGCGTGCACCAGCGGGTAGGTGAGGTGGTAGCGCCTGGCGAAATCGCGAGCATCGCCGGTGTCGTCCTGGGAGTCGAGGCCGACGACGGTCATGCGGCCGGCGTACTTCTGGGACAGCTCCTGCAGCGCCGGCGCCTCGGTCTTACAGGGATCGCACCACGATGCCCAGAAGTTCAGCACGACCGGCTTGCCGCGCAGCGATGAGAGCGTCGTTGTGCCGTGCCCGTTCACGTTCTGGAGCGTGAAGTCCGGCGCCATCGGGTGCCCGCCGTCGGCGACGTCGGCGGCGATCGAGGTCTGGTTGTCGATCACGCTCTTTGCGAACAGCCCGATCAGCGCCGCCAGCAGGATCACGGCGCCGGCCTGGAGCACTCGTCGGATCGGCACGGACACCCGGGCAGGGTATCTGCCGGCCGTCCCCCACTGCGGCGGCGAGGCACACGTCCGCCCCGCCGCTGCATCCTCGTTTCAGCGTACGCCAGATCCGACCGGGTACGAGCGGCTGAACGGCCGCCACGGAACTCGCTCCCAGGAGGTGCCGCGACACATCGGACAGTCCGGCAGCACCTTGTGAACGGTCACCCCGTACCCGCAACCCGCGCAGCGAAACTCACCCTTCGCGCGCGACCCCGCGACCCAGCTCGACGCATCAGCTCCCACGTCGAGTCGATCCGTGCTCGCTCCCATCCCGCACCACCTTGTCCTTCGGGACGGCCGTAAGAGCCGTCGCTTCGTGTAGATTAGCCTTCGCCGGGAGGCACCTCCACAGGAATTTCCCGCGCTCGCACGTTTTGGGTTGTCGACGGTCGCGAACACCCACACGCGGTTGTTAAAGGAGGTCCCATGAGCACCGAAGGTAACGGCCCGACTGCGGGCGAGGACGCCGTCCCGGATCCCACGCCGGATCCCGCCCCCACCGAGTCCGCGGCACCAGCGGAACCACCGCCGACCGCGCCGGATCCGACCCCGGAACCGGAACCTGATCCAGCTCCGACACCGCCGCCGCCACCACCGCCGCGCCCTGCGGCGGAGTCCACCGCGTCGGCGCCGGGGCCCTCGGCGCCCGCTGCCAGCTTCGACGTCGCGGCCGTGCCGCGATCGGTCTGGATCTCTGCGGGAGGCGCGTTGGTGCTGCTGATCAGCGTGTTCTTCAGCTGGTACACGGCCACCGCCAGCGTCTCGCTGCCCGGCGGCGCCGGCTCCCTCAGCAGGAGTGCGAGCGGGAGCGGTTGGGACTCCGGCGACGGCGCGAAGCTGGTGGCCCTGCTTGCGCTGGTGATCCTGGCCGTCTGGGCGGTCGACCTGTTCGCCGACAACATCACCCTGCCATTCCCGGCCGCGTTGGTGGCGCTGGTGCTGGGCGCGGTGGCGTTGCTTGTGTGCGTGATCAAGTTCTTCTCGAAGCCGGGCGGCCCCGATCTCACGTCATTCGGCGGAACGCTCCACTTCTCCGTGTCGGTCGCCTGGGGCCTCTACGCCGCGATACTGGCGGCGATCGCCGTCATCGTCGGGGCCTATATGCACATGAACGAGACGAGCTCCTAGCAGCACCAGAGCCCGGTTGCGACTCCCCCGGCGGCGTCCGCGAGGACGTCGCTGGGGTAGTGCACGCCCAGGACGCGGCGGGCGGGGATCACCACCCATAGCACCGTGGCGGCTGCGGCTGCGATCCAGGCGTGGCCGCTGGGCATGGAGGAGGTGTCGGGGAGCGGCACCAACGCGTGCACGTCCGCGTAGGTCACGCGGCCTGAAAACCAGGCCACGATGCGATGGTCGAACTCCTGCATCGGCGGTGACTCCAGTGAGGTCAGTAGACTGGGCTACGTGACCACCACGAAGGCGACCCTGAAGCCGTACCTGACCGAGATCCGCGACTGGGTGTCGCAGGGGATGACGGATGTGTGGATCGCGCACCGGCTGAACTCGACGCCGGCCAGCATCTCGGCGTTCCGCTCGCAGCACGGGATCCTGCGCCGGGACGTGCTGACCGAGGTGTACGCGGCGGACGTGCCTCCGCCGGTGATCCCGCCGGAGGCCGACGAGCGGGAGCCGGACGTGAAGCCGCGACGGCGATCTCGGGGCGGACGCAAGAAGACCGGCGAGACAGCCGCGGCGGCGCCGGCGGCAGCGGCCGAGCCGGCCGAGGGCAACGGCGAGGGCGGCGCCAAGCGGCGCCGACGCGGCGGGCGCGGCAGAGGGAAGCGGCTGCCGACGTTCGAGGCGGTGCTCGACACGGGCGATGAGGGGTACGGCTTCTGGATCGACGGAGCCGTGCGCGACGATCCGCTGTTCGCGGAGCACTGGGCTTCGCGGCGCGCGATCGTCGTCAAGATCGAGGCGGATCAGATCGTGATCCGCCCCGCCGAGCAGGAGTAGCCGGGCATCTAGTCGCGGTCGCGGTAGTCCTGCGCGCCACGCGCGAAGCGGGCGAAGGCGGCGTCGGCGACGATGGTGAGGTCGTGCGCCCAGACGTTGTCGGTGGTGCGGTGGGCGACCAGGCGTGTCCATGCGGCACTGGTGGCGTACTCGCGGGCGAGGTCCTCGAGGGTGTAGGTCTGACCGACGCGGCGGGTCAGCTCGGCCACGATCTCGTCGACAACCTCGCGGTAGACGGCCTCGCGCTTGGGCGGCACGTCCAGGTGCTCGAGCTTGCGACGGCCCTGCTCCCACTCCATCAGGGCGAGGTCGACGGAGGCGTTCATGCGCTGCAGCAGCCATCGGCGGGGAACACGGGCGCGGCGTCGGCCAGCACCGCGTCGCCCAGCAGGTAGCCGGACTGGGCCAGGGCGAACGCGGCGTGGGCGTGCAGGCACTTGACGGCGCCGTCACGGGCGGTGCCACCGATGCCGAGCGCGAGCGACGCGCCGCCGTCGAGCATGACCGGGGCGGGCCGGCGCAGGCTGCGCTGGCGCTGCGCGCCGTCGCGATACGAGCGGCCGAGGACGGCGTCCTCATCGGCCAGGCGCTGGTAGCGCTCGACGCCGCCGGCATGCTCGAGCGCGGAAACGGCCGCCACGGCGTGCGGGCAGGTCAGGTAGTAGGTGGTCGGAAAGGGCTCGCCGCCGGGCAGGTAGGAGTCCTGCTCGACAACCGCCGGCGCGCCGTAGGGGCAGCGCGCCGCCACGCCCGCCACGCCTCGGGCCGGCCGGCCCAGCTGTCGCTCGATCACCGTTTCGTCGTCCACCCTCTCAGCCTAGCCGCGTCGCGAAACGGCGCGCCTGGGTCACTCGACGAGGCCTCAGAGGCCGACTCGGCCTCCGTTGACGCTTCGCCGCAGATCCCTGACAGGTGTCACAGGTGCCGTAACCACGATCCGTGGGGAACAGGGGAATCGGTCCCCGGCAGGCTCAGAGGCCGCTCACGCCCACGGCACGGCTTCGCCGCAGAGTCCTTGCACGTCGTTGCAAAGCTGTGACGCGTCGATCAGCCGCACTGGGTGGCGGCGGAGGCCGGGATGTCCCGGATCACGAGCGGATGCTCACCGGGGTAGATCCAGCCGCAAGCGCGTGCCAGCTCGACGATCCGCGCCTTCGTCAAGAGCGCCGCCGCCTCCGACTGCAGCCGGTCGTGCTCGTGCTGCAGCATCACCACCTGTGTCTGCGAGCGCTGCAGCCGCTCGTCCGACCCCAGGTACTTCTGCACCGGGCTCACGTACAGGGCCGCCATCAGCAGCAGCACCGACGCCGCCGCGACCCTGCGGAACGTGAACGGGCTGCGATCGCGGCCCTGCGGAATTACCGGCCCCATCCGCCCCTGCTTCGACCCCGGGCGCCGGATCCCTACTCGAGCGTGTGCACCAGGATGTGGTTCGTCGAGCCCGGCAGGTTCAGCCGCGTCCCGCCCGTCAACACCACCCGGTCGCCGGCCACCGCCAGGCCGCTGTCCCTGACCGCGTCCGCCACGCTGCTCCACAGCTGCTCGATCGTCTCCGCGTCCTCGATCACGATCGGCACCACCGCCCAGTCCAACGCCAGCTGCTGGAGCACGTGCTGGTAGGGGCTGGCCGCAACGATCGGCCGGCGCGGCCGGTACCGGGAGACCTGGCGCGCCGTCGACCCCGACTGCGTGGGCACCGCGATCACCGGCGCGCCCAGCTCCTCGGCGATGTCGCAGGCAGCGTGCGACAGGATCGTCGCCATCTCGCCGTCGCGCCGTAGCGCCGGGTCGTGGTAGCTCAGCGACGGCTCCACCGCCCTCGCGATCCGGTGCATCATCGCCACCGCCTCCAGCGGGTAGCGGCCTACTGCAGTCTCGCCCGACAGCATCAGCGCCGACGTCCCGTCGAGCACGGCGTTTGCCACGTCCGACGCCTCCGCCCGAGTCGGCTCCGGCTGGTTGATCATCGACTCCAGCATCTGCGTGGCGGTGATCACCGTCTTGCCGGCGTTGCGCGCGGCGCGGATGATCAGCTTCTGCACCAGCGGCACGTCGGCCACCCCGATCTCGACGCCGAGGTCGCCACGGGCCACCATCACCGCGTCCGACGCCGCCACGATCGCGTCCAGATCCTCGACCGCCTCGGCCTTCTCGATCTTCGCGATCACGCGCGCGCTCGAACGCTCGGTGGCGATGTGGTCGCGGAGGTCGACCAGGTCCCTGGCGCTGCGCACGAACGACAGCGCCACGTAGTCGACACCGTGGGCCAGCGCGAAGTCGAGGTCGGCCACGTCCTTCGGGGTCAGCGAGGGTATCGGCAGCGGCGTGCCCGGCAGGTTCACGCCCTTCCCTGAGGAGATCAGCCCACCCAGCTCGACCAGGCACTCCACCCGGCTGCCGCTGACCGACTCCACGCGCACCCGCACGCGGCCGTCGTCGATGAGCAGCTCCGTGCCCGCCCGCACCACCGTTGCCAGGCCGGGGAAGGTCACCTCGAGATCGCCGGGCGCGCCCTCGCCCACGGCCGCCAGCACCACCCGGTCGCCCTGGTTCACGGCCCGCGGCTCGGCCAGCACCCCGATCCTGATCTTCGGGCCCTGCAGGTCGGCGATCACCGCCAGCGGCCGGCCCAGCACCTCCTGTGCCCGCCGCACGGCCTCGATCACGCCGTAGTGATCCTGGTGGCTGCCGTGCGAGAAGTTGAGCCGGGCGGCATCCATCCCGGCCCACGCCAGCCGCTCGACGAACTCGGGGTCGCTCGAGGCCGGCCCGATCGTGCAGACGATCTTGGTGCGGCGCGTCAGCCGCGCGCTCATGCCGTCTGCGTCGTGAGCCGGGCGAACGCGCCACGGCCCGGATAGCGGGCCGCCGATCCCAGCTCCTCCTCGATCCGCAGCAGCTGGTTGTACTTGGCGACGCGGTCCGACCGCGACGGCGCCCCGGTCTTGATCTGGCCGCAGTTCGTGGCCACCGCCAGGTCGGCGATGGTGACATCCTCGGTCTCGCCGGATCGGTGCGACATCACCACCGCGTACCCGGACGTGTGCGCCATGCGCACCGTGTCCAGCGTCTCGGAAAGGCTGCCGATCTGGTTGACCTTGACCAGGATCGCGTTCGCGGCACCCCGCTCGATGCCCTGGCCGAGCCGCTCCACGTTCGTCACGAACAGGTCGTCGCCGACCAGCTG
This sequence comes from Gaiellales bacterium, assembly GCA_035553035.1. GTDB lineage: Bacteria > Actinomycetota > Thermoleophilia > Gaiellales > JAICJC01 > JAICYJ01. The sequence continues at coordinate 9,780 of DATNEO010000175.1, forward strand.
CACGCGCGTACCGAGCGCCGCGGTCAGCTGCTGCCAGCCGTCCCAGTCATCCTCGGCCAGCCCGTCCTCGATCGAGACGATCGGGTAGCGGGCGCAGAGATCCTCGTAGTAACCGACCATCTCGGCCGCATCCAGCACGCGGCCCTCGCCCTCCAGGTGGTAGCGACCGTCGCGGTGGAACTCGGTCGAGGCCGGATCGATGGCAATCGCCACCCGGTCGCGATGCCCGGCCGCCTCGGCCGCATCCATGATGGCCGCGATCGCCTCCTCGTTCGAGTCCAGGTTCGGAGCGAACCCGCCCTCGTCGCCGACCGCGGTCACCAGGCCCCGGCCGTGCAGCAGCGCCTTCAGCGCGTGGAACGTCTCGGCGCCGACCCGCAGGGCCTCGCCGAACGAGTCCGCTC
>DATNEO010000176.1:0-21283 GCA_035553035.1 Gaiellales bacterium
TCGATGCCGGCTCTGTCGAGCGGCAGGACGAGGCCCTCCGTCACGCCGAGACCGCCCCGGCCGGCGGCTCCAGCGCCCGGCGCATGCGGGCACGGCCGCGGTGTGCGTGGCACTTGACCGTGCCCACGGGCATCTCCAGCACCTCCGCGATCTCCTCATACGAGAGAGCGAGCACATCCTTCATCACCATCACGTGCCGCTGGTCGTTGGACAAGCCCTCCAGCTCCCGCGCCAGCTCGGCGCGCTGCTCACGCTGGCAGGCGAGATCGTGAGGGCCCAGCGTCGACGCCACCTCCGGCGCAGTCTCCAGCGCCTGGTGCTGCCGCCGGCGCTGGCGCTCGCCGAGGTCGCGGCAGGTGTTGGTGACCAGGCTGTAGAGCCAGGTCGCGAAACGCGCCTCTCCGCGGAACTGGTCGATTCTGGTGAGCACCTTCGCAAGCGCCTCCTGTGCCGCGTCCTCCGCGTCCTGCGGGTCGTTGAGCATGTATCCGGCCAGCCGCCGCACCCGCGGCTCGTGCCGCTCCACGAGCGCCGTCAGAGCGGCGCGATCGCCGTCCTGGGCCCGCACGGCGAGCACGACGTCCGAGAGCGCGGCATACGCGGACTCGTCTCGTACCCGCTCTCGCAAGGTCAGACGGGCCTCCGCACGTTTCGGTTGCGGGAACATGAGCGGCCTATTCTATGGAATGCCTATGCTTCCCGAGCAGGTCGAGCCACGGCTGCGCGGCCGCTTCGGGCGCCCCTACCTGTGGGCCGCCGAGTGCGAGTCCACCCAGGAGCTGGCCCGTCCGCTGCCCGAGGGCGGCGTGGCCGCCTGCGATCGCCAGCTGCAGGGGCGCGGCCGGCGCGGCCGCACCTGGCAGGCAGAGGCGGGCACCGGGCTGCTGTTCTCGCTGGCGCTGGAGCCGCGCACAGCGCCGCAGGGCCTGGCGAGCTTCTCGCTGGTGGCGGCCGAGGCGGTGGCGGAGGCTTGCCACGACCGCGCGTTGGTACGCTGGCCAAACGACGTGATGCTGGACGGCCGCAAGCTGGCGGGCGTGCTGCCCGAGCTGCGTGACGGCAAGCTGGTGCTGGGCGTGGGCGTGAACGCCGGCATGAGCGAGGCACAGCTGCCGGTGGATACACGCGTTCCGGCAACCTCGCTGCAGATCGCGACCGGTGGACCGGTCGACCGGTTGGAGCTACTGGTGGCGATGCTGGCCGTGCTCGAGCGCCGCTATGACGCGTTCGAGCGCAACGGGTTCCCGGGCCTGCGGCGCGACGAGCTGCGCGGCCGGCACGTGACGCTGGTCGGTACAGGGAGCGGCATCAGCGAGGGTGTCGATGAGGACGGCCGGCTACTGCTGGACGGCCGCCGCTACAGCTCTGCAGAGGTGGAGCGGGTCGAGCTTCGCTGAACGGTCAGCCCATCGCCGTCGACCGCGCCCGATCGACCGTCATCGGGCCTGCCGCGGTGTAGCGCACCCGCATCTCGGTGGCCGAGGCGCCCGGCAGCCACTGGCCGAACTGCCCCTGCGAGGCGGGCATCAGCACGTGGCAGCGGTTGTCGGCGACCGCACGGCAGCTGCCGGCCGTGACCCAGCTGCCGGTGGCGTAGTCCCACAGCTCGATCGTCACGACCTGGTCGCCCGCCGCTGTGCGCAGGCTTGCGCCAACCATAGTCGCGGCCGCGAACTGGGCCTGGGTGAGATGCACCTGATCCGTCGTCACGAACTGGGAGGGCGCCCCGCCCGTCACGAGCACATTGCCATCGCTGGCGAGCAGGTCGGCGACGCCGCCGGACGCGATGTCCCCGGACACGGCCACCGGCACGCCGCCCACGCCCCAGTCGGTAAGGGAGCCGAGCGCAAGCCGCACCGGGCGCGCGCCCGCGGTCGTGAGCTTCCAGCGATACGCGCCTCCCGGGAGCAGCGGCACCGCCCCCGGCCACGTCCAGTCGACCGCCTCGCCGTGGCCGTTGTGGGTGGCCAGGACGCCGTCCGGGCCGTGCACGGTCAGCGTCCAGTCGGCGGCCGCAGACAGCGTCGCGCGGAAGCGAATCGGGGCCACCCCGTCCTGGCCCAGCCGCCTGAGGGATCCCTTCACACGCGGGTTGAAGATCTTTGGCAGCCCGATGCGACGCGCCGAGGCGGCGATCCGAGGTAGCAGCCGGTAGAGCGCCGTGCCTGGGCAGGAGGTGGCGCCGGTGTCGCGGTGTCCGGAGACGGCCCGCAGCCACAGGCGGGTGCCCGGCGGGAACCGCTCGTTGCCCGTCGCGGTCGTCATCAGCACCTTCGAGGTGGGATCGACATGAGCGAGGTCGAGCCGCCATGCGACCAGCTCCCGCAGCGACCGGCGGGCGGCCCGGGTGGGCGGCGTCGAGGTGAACGTCCCGATCATCGCGATGCCGGAGCTACCGGTGTTGAAGCCGCGCGCATGCGCACCCACCACCGGCCGGGTGATGCCGCCGTAGCGGCCCTCGAACACGTGGCCGCAGCGGTCGATCAGGAAGTTGTAGCCGATGTCGTTCCAGCCGTTCGCGAGCACGTGATAGGCGTAGATACCGCGGACGATCCGGGCCGAATCGCTGCACGGGTAGACGCTGGCGGTGTCGGTGTGGTGCACGAACACCATCTTCAGCGCCGGTGCGTACTCGGGCGGCCCGCGGCGCAGCGACTCGTCGGCGCCCCACCCTGCACGCGTGATGATGGCCGGCCGCATCGCCGTCGCCGGCATCAGCCCGTGGCCGGCCGCCGGCCGCGGCGACGTGTCGACGAAGCTGACCCGAAGCCGGTGCACCGGCCCGGTACCGGAGCGCCGCAGCTGCACACGATCGGCGGCGCCGACCCACGCCGGCGCCTCCTGCGAGCCCGGCAGCCAGCGTGTCCAGGTGCGGCCGAGCGCGGCACGCACCTCGACCTGGCCCGAGCCGCGCCAGCGCAGACCAACCATCTGAAACCGCCAGGGCCCCCGCAGCGTCAACGGCAGCGACACGCGGTCCCGGGTCACGTTCGCGATCCGCACGCCTCCCGAGGCGGCCATCGCAGGGGCCACGCCGAGCGCCGCAGCGGACACGATCACCACTGCGCAGATGAGCAGACGCCACCGATGCACTGACTGGCACACATCACCGCCCACCGCCCCAGGGTAGCCCCGTATCCAGATGTGGCAGGCCTTCGGGGGCTATATTGACCGGGAGTGGCAAGACCACGACTCTGGGGAATGGTGGCGCTGGCGCTGGTGGCTGCAGCGATGGCGCCGTCCAGCGCCCGCGCAGGTGGCTCCCGGCCGCGAGTGATCGCAATCACACTCAACAGCGAGATCAATCCGGTCTCGGCCAGCTTCGTCAGCGATTCGATCAAGCGCGCCGAGAACGACCACGCGGCGGCGCTGGTGATCCTGCTGGACACGCCCGGCGGTGACAGCAACTCGATGGACGACATCGTCCAGGACGAGCTGGCCGCGACGCTGCCGGTGATCGTGTACGTGTCGCCCCAGGGCGGCCGCGCGGCATCGGCTGGGGTGTTCGTGACGATGGCCAGCGACTACGCGGCAATGGCACCGAACACCAACATCGGCGCCGCCACGCCGATCGACTCCAGCGGCCAGAACCTCGGCTCCGATCTGCGCCGCAAGGTGCTGAACGACGCGGAAGCGAAGATCCGCGCCCTGGCAGCGACCCACGACCGCAACGCCAGGGCTGCGCAGCTGACAGTACGCAGGGCCACGAGCTATACGGCCGACGAGGCCGCATCCATCAACCTGGTCGAGCGCGTCTCACCCAACCTGACGGCGCTGCTCGACCAGATCAACGGCATGGAGACACTCGGCACCAAGCACCTGGTGATGCACACGGCAAACGCCGAGATCGACCACCAGAGCATGCCGCTGACGCTCGAGCTGCTGAACATCCTGATCGATCCCAACCTGCTGTTCCTGCTGTTTTTGGCGGGCATCGGCGGCCTCGCCTACGAGGTCTTCCACCCGGGCGTGATCCTGCCCGGCACGCTCGGCGCGGTATGCCTGATCCTCGCGCTGTTCGGCTTTTCGGTGGTGCCGATCAACTGGGCCGGCGTGGTGCTGATCGTGCTGGGGGTGGCGCTGCTCCTGGCCGAGGCGTTCGTCGCCAGCCACGGGCTGATCGCGCTGTCGGGCGTGGTCGCGCTCTGCGCGGGCGGCCTGCTGCTGTTCCGCACCCCCGGATCGGTCATCGGCGTGTCACCGTTGGTGGTGCTGACGATCGCGGTGCTGTTCGGGGCCGGGCTGGCGACGGTGGCGACCAAGGTGGTCGCGGCCCGGCACACGCCGGCAACCGCCATCGGCCTGGCGGGCATGCTGGGCCGTGAGGCGGTCGTGCGCACGCCGCTGGCGCCGCTGGGCGAGGTGTACGTGGAGGGAGCGTTGTGGCAGGCTCAGGCCAAGAACGGCCGCGCCGACGTGGGCGACACGGTGATCGTGCGCGGCGTGGACGGCCTGTTGTTGCACGTCGAGCCGGCGCCGGCCGATGTCCATTCAACCGAGGGAGCAGTCCAGTGATCGCCCTGATCGTGGTAGCCGTCATCATCGTCTTCTTCCTGGTCATCCTGGCCAACGCGGTGAAGGTGCTGCGCGAGTACGAGCGCGGCGTGGTGTTCCGGCTCGGCCGCCTGCTGGGCGACCCCAAGGGGCCGGGGTTGTTCCTGCTGATCCCGATCGTCGACCGCATGGTCAAGGTCGACCTGCGCGTGGTGACCCTGGTGATCCCGCCCCAGGAGGTGATCACCAGGGACAACGTGCCGGTGCGGGTGAACGCGGTTGCCTACTTCCAGACGGTCGATCCCAGCGCCTCGATCGTGAAGGTGGCCGACTTCGGGCTGGCAACGTCCCAGATCTCGCAGACCACGCTGCGCAGCGTGCTGGGGCAGCACATGCTGGACGAGCTGCTGTCGGAGCGCGACAAGATCAACCAGATCCTGCAGAGGATCATCGACGAGCAGACCGGGCCCTGGGGCATCAAGGTGAACATCGTCGAGGTGCGTGACGTCGAGATCCCCAGCGGCATGCAGCGCGCCATGGCGCGGCAGGCGGAGGCAGAGCGCGAGCGCCGCGCAAAGGTGATCGCGGCCGAGGGCGAGTTCCAGGCTTCGGCCAAGCTGACCGAGGCGGCGGCCGTGATCAGCGAGCACCCGATCGCGCTGACCCTGCGCTACCTGCAGACGCTGACCGAGATCGCCGGCACCAACGCGAGCACCACCATCTTCCCGGTGCCGATCGACCTGCTGCAGCCGTTCATGCCGAAGACGATGATCGAGGAGCCGAAGGAATAGCGCTCGACCTGCGCACCAACCCGCTGACCGGGGAAACGGTGCTGGTGGTGCCCGGCCGCGCCTCGAGGCCGGGGGCCACCGGCCGCACCACTCGCGTCGGCGACGCCGAACACTGCCCGTTCTGCGAGGGCCACGAGTCGATGACGCCACCGGAGACCGCGGCCTTCGGCCGGCCCGCCGGCGCGCCGGCAGACAGCCCGGGCTGGATCGTACGAGTGGTGCCGAACAAGTACCCGGCCTTCCCCGGCCACGAGGTGGTGGTGCACGGCCCCCGGCACGTGACCTCGCTGGGCGACCTTCCCCCGGCCGTGATGGAGGCGGTGATGGAGGCCTGGCGCAGCCGGCGATCGGCGCTGCTCGCGGGCGGCGCAGGCTACGTGCTGGCTTCGGTCAACGAGGGCGCCGCGGCGGGCGCGTCGCTCGACCACTCGCACTCACAACTGGTGCCGTTCCCCGATCCCCCGCCGCGGATCGTGCAGGAAACCGGGGCGTTCCGGGCCGGCTGCCCGCTGTGCCCGCTGCCGGGCGCGATCGTGCACGAGCAGGAGGGCCTGGTCGTCTTCTGCCCCCCGTTCGCGCGCGTGCCGTACGAGACCTGGATCGCGCCCACCGCCCACCGCTCACACGCGCCGCTGGACGCCGCCACGGGCCGCGCAATGGCCGAGACGGTGACACGGCTGCGTGCGGTGCTGGGCGCGGACCTGGCCTGGAACGCCCTGCTGCACGAGGGAGCACCGGGGGATGAGACGTTTCACTGGCACATCGAGCTGTGGCCCAGGCTGACGGTGGCGGCCTCGATCGAGCTCGGCGCCGGCATCTGGGTGAACGTCGTCGATCCTGTCGCCGCGGCCGGCGAGCTGATGGCTGCGGTCGGTTAGACGGCGACGGCGGTCGGCGAGCCCGCCATGCGCGGCTGAGCGGCACGCCGCTCCTGGTACTCGCGCGCGGCCGCGATCGCAGCGCTCAGGTTCAGGCCCTTGTCCTTGGCCTGCTTGATCAGCATCACCATCTCAACCGACCGGATGTCGTAGACCCGCTGCTTGTTCCCCTTGGTGGGAATTGCCGCCTTGGTCGTCCAGTAGTCGAGCTGCATCTTGGAGATGCCCGCCACCGCACAGACCTGGCTCAGGTACAGCTCGAGCTGTGGAAGCCGATCGGCCACGTCGACGGGTTCGAGCAGATCAACCTGTTTCATCGCGTGCGCTACCCCTTTCGAGCGGAGTCGGGCGTGGTCAAAGTGGTATCGACCGCTTTGTTCCATCACCCGTGCTCGATTCCTTCCAATCGCTGGTAGGAATCAGAAACGGGTGATGTCACTCACTCCGCCGGATCGGGCGGTTCTGGCGATTCGGGCGGCCCAGGCGAGTCGGAAACGTCGTCGTCCACGACCGGCTCGCCGCCCTCGGCGCCGTCCTCGACCGTCGCCGCCTGCGGCTCGGTGATCCGCGCGATGGCGGACACATGATCGCCCTCACGCAGGTTCATCACCCGCACGCCCTGCGTGGCACGGCCCATCCGCGAGATGCCCTCGGCGGCGGTGCGAATCACTGTGCCGTCGTGGCTGATCAGCACCAGGTCGTAGCCGTCCTTGACGATCATGGCGCCGGCCAGCCGTCCGCGCGCCTCGGTGTAGCGGATCGTCAGCACGCCCATGGTGCCGCGGCCCTTGGCGGGATACTCCTCCACCCGCGTGCGCTTGCCGAAGCCGTTCTCGGTCACCACCAGCAGATCCTGGTCGTCACGGGCGATCTCGACCGCGATCACCTCATCGCCGGACCGCAGCTTCATGCCGGAAACGCCGGTGGTGTCGCGGCCCATCGGCCGCACGTCGCGCTCCGAGAAGCGAACGGCGGATGCGTTGCGCGACACCATCAGCACGTCGTCTGAGCCGTCGGTCAGCCGCACGCCCACCAGCTCGTCGCCCTCGCGGATCTTGAGTGCGATGATGCCGTCGGCCTTGAGCACCGTGTCGTAGGCCTTGAACTCGGTCTTCTTGACGATGCCCTTGCGTGTCGCGAACAGCAGGTACGTGCCCTCGGCGTAGGTGCGCGTGTCGATCACGGCCTTGACGTACTCGTCCTGGCGCAGCGGCAGCACGTTCACGAGCGCCCGGCCCTTGGCCTGGCGCGTGCCCAGCGGTAGCTCGTGCACCTTCACCCGGTAGACCTTGCCGACGGTCGTGAAGAACAGCAGGTAGTCATGGGTGGAGGCGACGAACAGATGCTCGATGTAGTCGCCCTCCTTGAGATCCATGCCCATCACGCCGATCCCGCCCCGCCCCTGGGTGCGATACGTGCCCAACGGAAGCCGTTTGATGTAGCCGCTTGCCGTGATGGAGATGACCATGTCCTCCTCGGCAATGAGTTGCTCGAGGTCGATCTCGCCCTCCGCCGCGATGATCTCGGTGCGGCGGGGATTGTCGAAGCGGTTCTTGATCTCGAGCAGCTCCTCGCGGATCACGTCCATCAGCCGCTGCTCGTCGGCCAGGATCGCGCGCAGCTCGGCGATGCGCTCGTTCAGGTCGTCGTGCTCGGCCTTGATCTCCTTGCGGGCGAGGCCGGTCAGGGCCCGCAGCCGCAGCTCCAGGATCGCCTGGGCCTGGATCTCGGTCAGCCCGAACGTGTCCATCAGGCCGTTGCGCGCGGTCTCGGTGTCCTCGGCGGCGCGGATCAGCGCGATCACCTCGTCGAGGCGATCGAGCGCGATCAGGTAGCCCTCCAGCACGTGGGCGCGCTTCTCGGCCTTGTCGAGCTCGAACTTGGTGCGCCGGGTGACGACCTCCTTCTGGTGCTCGATGTAGTGGTAGAGCATCTGCTTGAGCGACAGCGTGCGCGGGTTGACCCCGTCCACGAGCGCGACCATGTTCACGCCGAAGGTGCTCTGCAGGGCGGTGTGCTTGTAGAGCTTGTTCAACACCACCTTGGGGATGGCGTCGCGCTTGAGCTCGATGTAGATGCGCATGCCGGTGCGGTCGCTCTCATCGTTCAACGCCGAGATCTCGTTCAGCACCTTCGACTCGACCAGCTCGGCGATCTTCTGAATCACGCCCTCGTCGCCGCCCTTCTTGACCATGTAGGGCATCTCGGTGACGATCAGCGCCGTCTTGCCGCCGCGCACGTCCTCGGTGTGCACCTTGGCCCGCATCACGACGCGGCCGCGGCCCGTCTCGTAGGCCTCACGGATGCCGGCCATGCCCATGATCGTGCCGGCGGTGGGGAAGTCGGGGCCCTTGATGTGCTTCATCAGGTCGTCGACCGTGGCATCCGGGTTGTCCATCAGCTCGATGGTGGCGTCGATCGTCTCGCCCAGGTTGTGCGGCGGAATGTTCGTGGCCATGCCCACGGCGATCCCCGACGAGCCGTTGACCAGCAGGTTCGGGAACCGCGACGGCAGCACGATCGGCTCGCGTCGGCGCTCATCGTAGTTGGGCATGAAGTCGACGGTGTCCGCGTCGATGTCGCGCAGCATCTCGACCGCCAGCGGCGCCAGCCGGCACTCCGTATAGCGCATCGCCGCAGCCGAGTAGCCGTCCTGGTTGCCGAAGTTGCCCTGGCCGTCCACCAGCGGGTAGCGCAGCGAGAACCACTGGGCCATGCGCACCAGCGCGTCGTAGGCGGCGCTGTCGCCGTGCGGGTGGTACTTGCCGAGCACGTCGCCCACCACCGCAGCGCACTTCGAGTAGGGGCGGTTCGGCTGCAGGCCGCTCTCGTTCATCGAGAACAGCACGCGCCGGTGCACCGGCTTGAGGCCGTCGCGCACATCGGGCAGCGCGCGGCCCACGATCACGCTCATGGCGTAATCGAGGTAGCTGCTGCGCATCTCCTCCGACAGGTCGCGCTGTTCGATGCGACCGTCGCCCAGTGACTCCATGCTCATCTAGCGCTCATCCTCCGACGCAATGACGTCGAAAACCGAGCAGCGCGCGGAGCGAGGGAGGCACCGTGATCGGCACGGGCCGACCGAAGCGACAAAGCGATGCGACGGTTTGCAGGCGTCATATGTCGAGGAACTTGACGGCGTTGGCGTTACGCTCAATGAAATCCCGGCGCGGTTCCACGCGATCGCCCATCAGCATCGAGAAGATCTCGTCGGCGGCGGCCGCGTCCTCGATCGAGACGCGCTGCAAGATCCGGTTCTCGGGGTTCATGGTCGTCTCCCACAGCTGGTCGGGGTTCATCTCACCGAGCCCCTTGAACCGCTGCAAGTTGAGCCCCTCCTTGGCCAGGTCGAGGATCGTGGGCCGCAGCTCCTCGAACGTGTCCACCTCGACGGTGCGCTTGCCCATCCGCGCGACGAAGGGCGGCTTGCCGATCGCCTCGGTCAGCTTCTCATGGGCTGCGCGCAGGTTGCGGTAGCCCTGGCTCGTGAACAGCTCGAGCGGGAACTTGACGACCTGCGACGACCCGGTGGCGCGCTCGCTGACCTTGACCCGAAGCGCGTCCGGCTCGGCATCGACCACCTCCACCCGGTGCTGCTCGCTCTCCTCTACCAGTGTTGTCAGATAGGTCGACAGCTCGTCGAGCGAGGCGATGTCGTGCTCCACCAGGCGGTGGTCCTTGGCGTAGGAGACGACCGCCGCCCCGTACTGCTCCTTCAGCTTGCCGGCCCAGCCCTCGTACTCCTTGAGCGCGCGCTGAAACCGCTGCAGGCGAGCCTCGCTCAGCTTCAGCGGAGCGCCGTCGCGGTCCTCCATCTCGATCTTTTCGAGCCGCTCGCGGATCAGCCACTCCTCGAGCTGGTGGTCCTTCTCGAAGTAGCGCGCGTCGCTGCCCTGCTTCAGCCGGTACAGCGGCGGCTGGGCGATGTAGACGTAGCCCTCTTCGATCAGTTCCTTCATGTGCCGGAACAGGAAGGTCAGAATCAACGTGCGGATGTGGGCGCCGTCGACGTCGGCATCGCAGGTCAGCACCACCTTGTGGTACCGCGCCACGGTCACGTCGAACTCCTCGCCGATGCCGGACCCGATGGCCGTGATCATGGCCTGGATCTCGTTGTTGGAGAGCACCTTGTTGATGCGCGCCTTCTCGACATTGATGATCTTGCCGCGCAGCGGCAGGATCGCCTGGAAACTGCGGTCGCGCGCGTCCACGGCGGAGCCGCCGGCGCTGTCGCCCTCGACCAGGAACAGCTCGGCCGCCTCCGGATCAGACACGGAACAGTCGGCCAGCTTGCCGGGCAGGCCGCCGCCGCCCAGCGCCGACTTGCGCCGGATCAGGTCGCGCGCCTTGCGCGCCGCCTGGCGAGCGCGGCTGGCGGAGATCAGCTTGTTCACGATCGCCTTGGCCTCGTTCGGGTTCTCCTCGAGGAAGCCGGCCAGCTTGGTGTTGCAGCTGGTCTCAACCAGCCCGCGGATCGAGGGGTTGCCGAGCTTGGTCTTGGTCTGGCCCTCAAACTGAGGCTCGCGCAGCTTCACGGAGACGATCGCGGCCAGCCCCTCGCGGCAGTCATCGCCGGTCAGCGGCTCCTCCTTCTCCTTCAGCAGTCCCTGGGCGCGGGCGTAGTCGTTCAGCGTGCGCGTCAGGGCCGCCTTGAAGCCGGACAGGTGGGTGCCGCCCTCGTGGGTGTTGATGTTGTTCGCGAACGAGAATGTGGACTCGACGTAGCTGCCGTTCCACTGCATTGCCACCTCGACCTGGCCCTCTTCGGTCTCGTTCTCGAAGTAGATGACCTCCTTGTGCACCCGCTCCTTGCCCTCGTTGACGTGGGCGATGAAGTCGACGATGCCGCCCTCGAAGCGGAAGTCGGCGTGCTGGCCGCCGGCGCGCTCGTCCAGCAGCTCGAGCCGCAGGCCGCGGGTCAGGAAGGCCATCTCGCGCAGCCGCTGGGCGAGCGTGTCGAACTCGAAGTCGGTCTCGTCGAAGATCTCGACGTCGGGCCGGAAGATAGTGGTGGTGCCGGTCAGCTCGGTGGCCTCGCCCCTGGTCAGGGGGCCGAGCGGGTCACCGCGCTCGTACTCCTGCGTCCACACGTAGCCGTCGCGGCGCACCTCCACCCGCAGGTGCTGCGACAGCGCGTTCACCACCGAGATGCCGACGCCGTGCAGGCCGCCGGACACCTTGTAGCCGTCGCCGCCGAACTTGCCGCCGGCGTGCAGCTTGGTCAACACCACCTCGACGGCGGGCAGGCCGACCGAGTCCATAACGGCAACGGGTATGCCGCGGCCGTTGTCGACGACCGTGCAGCTGCCGTCTGGATGCAGGGTTACGACGATGTGATCGCAGTAGCCCTGCAGCGCCTCGTCGACGCTGTTGTCGACCACCTCGTGGACGAGATGGTGGAGGCCGCGAAGGCCGGTCGAACCGATGTACATGCCGGGCCGGCGGCGAACCGCCTCGAGCCCTTCAAGAACCGTGATGTCTTTGGCGTCATAGCCCAGCTCTGGCAACAGAAACCCGCTTGAAATAGAGGAAAACCAGCTACACGTAGTTTACCAGAGCGCTCCGCTGGAGCCCCCACCAAAACGGTCACAAGGGCGTTACGAATCGCGTGCCAGGCCGGCGGCAATCGCCCGCTCCGCGACCCGCCGCAGATCGGGGTCGCTGATGTCGGCCGCCAGCTCCCGCGCCCGTGCCCGCTGGTCGTCGCTGGGCTCGATCGCGGGAGCCGGTCGATCGACTGACACGACCGTTTCCGGGGCGTCCACGTCGCCCACCTCGAACCGCAGCCGGGCCGGCGGCGGATCCATCAGCGACTCGAGACGCGCGCGCATCTGCCGCTCCAGCAGCGTCAGCTCGCTGGCCCACCCGGAGCTCGCGCAGTGCACGACCAACGCGTCGCCCGAACGCCGTACCGGTAACGAGTTGGCGGCGACCTGCTCGCCCACCGCCTCACGCCATACCCGCCTGGCCTCGAGCACCTGCGGGTCGACCTCGGGCACCCGGCCCAGACGCCGCACGTCGTCGCGGATCGGCCGCAGATCGCTCATGCCGCGACCCTCCCGTCGGACACCGTCAGCACGGTTGCCTGCGCACCGCCCAGGTCAGCCTGGTCGGTGGTGGTGACGATGGCCTGGTCAAAGCCGGCCACCGCCTCCAGCAACAACCGCCGGCGCTCGCCGTCGAGCTCACCGGTGACGTCGTCGAGCAGCAGCAGCGGCGGCTCGTCCCGTTCCTCCGACAGCAGGTCGGCCTCGGCCAGGATCAGTCCCAGCAGCGCGCGGCGCTGCTCGCCCTGCGACCCGTACAACCGCAGCTCGCGGTCGTGCTCGAACAACAGCACATCATCGAGGTGGGGGCCGGCGCCGGTGACGGCGCGATCGATGTCGCGCGCCCGCCGCTCGACCAACGCCGCCTCCAGCGAGCGGCCCGGCTCGACGTTGGGCCGGTAGCGGAGCGGATCCTCCCGGGGGTCGCCGCCCAGCGCAGCGAGCCGACCGGCGAAGTGCCCCGCCAGCCGCGTGCACAGGCGCGCGCGGGCGGCGATCAGCTGCTCACCGGCCTCGGCCAGCAGCCGGTCCCAGGGATCCAGCGCGCCGGGCTCGGCGCGGCCAGCGCGCACCCGCCGCAGCAGGTGATTCCGTTGCGACAGCCGCCGCGCGTACTCGCCCGAGGCGGTCGCGGGCGCCGGCCACAGCCGCGCCAGGACGCGGTCGAAGTAGGCACGCCGCAGCGCCGGCGCGCCCTGCACCAGCCTTAACCGATCCGGCGTGAACACCAGCACCGGGAACCTGCCCAGCAGCCGCTCGACCGACCGCTCGGCGGCGCCGTTCACCGTCACGCGCTTGGGCTCGCCGGGCCGATAGCCGATCTCCACCGACACCGGCCCGCCGGACGCGATCACGTCGGTCTCGACCCGCAGCAGCTCGGCGCCGAACCGCACCACCTGTCCCTCGCTGGTGGTACGCGGCGAGTAGCCGAGGCATCCGAAGTGGATCATCTCGATCAGCGCCGTCTTGCCGGCGCCGTTGGGGCCGACGATCCCGACCAGGCCGGGCGGCAGCTCGACCGCAACCCGCTCGTAACACCGGAAATCGCTGCCCCGCACGGCCACCGCGCGCACAACCCGCGCCGCGCTAGGAAGGCAGACGGATCGGCATGATCAGGTACCAGAACGAGCCGTCCTCGCCCTGCAAGAGCCCCGGGCGCAGCGAGCTGATCAGCTTCAGCCGCACCGTATCGCCCTCCACGCTCTCGACCCCGTCGCGCAGAAAGTCCGGGTTGAAGCCGATCTCGAGCCGGTCGCCGTGGAAATCCACCGGCAGCGACTCGCGGGCCTCGCCCACGTCCTGGGTCTGGGCGGCCAGGGTCAGCGACCCCTCCTCGAAGCTGAGCCGCACCGGCAGGTTGCGCTGCGCCATCAGCGAGGTGCGGCGGATCACGTCCAGCAGCTCCTCCTTGGAGATCGCGATCTCGTGCTCGAACGTCTGGGGCAGCAGCTGCTTGTAGTTGGGGAACTGGCCGTCGATGCGGCGCGCCGACAGCCACACGCCGTCCATCCCGAACAGCACCTGGTTCTCCTGCACCGACACCTCGAGCGAGTCGCCGGTGGAGATCCGCACCACCTCGCCCAGCGCGCGCGCCGGCACGATCGCCTGCACGTCGCCGATGGCGCCCGGCAGCGCCGACTCCTTCACCGACAGCCGGTAGCTGTCGGTCGCAGCCATGGTCACGGTGCCCTCGCCCAGCTCGACCAGCACGCCCGTCAGCACCGGTCGCGACTCGTCCTTCGACGCCGCCCGGCCGACGTGGCTGACGGTGTCGACGAAGGCGGCGCGGTCGACCGAGAACGATGCACCGGAGGGAACCGGAAGCTGCGGGAAGTCCTCGGCATTCTGGGTATTCAGCGAGTAGCGGCTGGGGCCGCACTCGATCTGCGCGGCACCGGTGCCTCCGGGCTGCGCGATCGTCACGTCGGCCGCCGGCAGCGCGCGCACGATGTCGAGCAGCAGACGCCCAGGCAGCACGACGTCGCCCGGCTCCTCGATGCGCGCGTCGAGCGGCACCCGCAGCGAGATCTCCATATCGGTCGAGGACAGCTCGATGCGCTCACCGGAAGCATTCAGCAGGATCCCCGACAGGATCTGCACGGTCGAGCGCTGCGAGACGCCACGCGCCGCAATCTGGAGTTTTGCCAGGAGCTGATCCTGGGAACAGACAATCTTCATGCTGAGATGCTCCTCACTGCTGCAGCTTCTGTGTTTTAAGAAATTAAGAGGTTATAGGAGTAGGGGCTGTGGAGGATCCGGAAAACCGTCGCGATCCCGCATCAGGCCACGGAATGGGCTGGTGACGATCTGTGCCGGCCTTCCCCAGGTGATCGCGGCCGGCGCGGATTTCGGTGGACGGCGGTGGGACCATTGCCACTCGTCCACAGGCTTCCCACATGCTCGTCAACGACCTTGCTTGATGCGCGTGGTCAGCTCCTGTACGACGTTGAAGGCCTCGCGGTCTTCTTTCAGCAGGCGTGTGATCTTGTTGACGCCGTGCAGCACCGTGGAGTGGTCGCGGCCGCCGAACTTGGCGCCGATCTTCGGCAGCGACGCATCGGTCAGTTCGCGGCATAGGTACATGGCGATGTGGCGCGGGTAGGCGATCGACTGCTGGCGGCGGTCGCCGCGCAGGTCCGCGATCGAGACGTGGAACAGCTCGGCGGTCGCGCCCTGGATCTGCTCGATCGTGAGCGAGCGTGTTGCCCCCTGGGGAAACAGGTTGCGAAGCACCTCCTCGGCCAGCTCGGTCGAGATCGGCCGGCCGGTCAGCGACGCGTAGGCCACGACCCGCGTGAGCGCACCCTCGAGCTCGCGGATGTTGGTCGTGACCCTGTCGGCAATGTAGGTGAGCACCTGCGAATCGTCGATCTGGAACCGCTCGGTCATCACCTTCTTGCGCAGGATGGCGATGCGTGTTTCCAGATCAGGCGGCGTAACGTCGGTGATCAGTCCCCACTGAAAACGCGAACGCAGGCGAGCCTCGAGCGTTGCCAGCTCATGCGGCGGGCGGTCCGAGGACAGCACGATCTGCTTGCCGGCCTCGTACAGGCTGTTGAACGTGTGGAAAAACTCCTCCTGCAGCCGCTCCTTGCCCTCGATGAACTGGATGTCGTCGACCAGCAGCAGGTCGTACGTGCGGTACCGCTGCTTGAAGGTGACCATGCGCCCATCCCGCATGGAATCGACGAACTCGTTCAATACCGTCTCGGTGGTGACGTACCGCACGTTCAGCTGCGGATGCTGCTGCAGCACGTAATGGCCGATCGCCTGCAGCAGGTGGGTTTTCCCCAGGCCGGTGCTGCCGTGGATGAAAAGCGGGTTGTACGACTGCGCCGGCGATTCGGCCACGGCCAGCGCCGCGGCGTGGGCGAAACGGTTGCTGGCGCCGATCACGAACACGTCGAACGTGTACTTGGGATTGATGCCGGTGGCTGCTCCGAAGCGGGCGTCCCCGGGCGGCGCCGTCGCGGGCTGCACCGGGTCGGGGGCGACCTCGACCACGTCGGGCAGGTCGGCCTCGCGGGCTCGGGCCGCCGCCTGCGCCACCTCGACGCGCAGTTCCACCACCAGGTCGTGCTCCGCTGCGGCCGCGTCCAGCAGGCTGGAGAAGTGACCTTCGATCCAGCTCTTGGTGAACTCGTTGGGGACGCCGACCACCAGACGCGACTCGTCCTGTTCGATCGCCGTCGCATTTCCGAACCATGTCGCGAAGGTGCCGGCGTTAAGCATCTGCGCGAGGCGGTGGGAGATGGTCTCCCAGCTGGTGTCGGCGGCGGGATCGGGGGACATGCGAACGGCGAGTGTAACCCGGCACCCAGGGCCGGTACAACACCAACAGCACGGGCTGGCTTACGCATCGAAAAGTGCAGATTTGCAGGGATTTCACGGCTTTCCCACACAGCCGTCCACAGATGTGGAAACTGACCTGTGAACGATGGCGGAGACAAAAACACCTGCGTGTGCGCGTGTTCCCGTCGGCGGTGGGGCCGGGGGTCTGCGCCCGTTATCCACAACAGAAATCTTTTGCGATGTCCGCGTATTGCGGCCGGGGCGGTCACCGGCATCGCTGCTCTATACTGCCCACCGCATGAAGCGCACCTATCAGCCCAACACCCGCAAGCGCGCCAAGACCCACGGCTTTCGCAAGCGCATGAGCACGCGCGCCGGCCGCGCCGTGATCAAACGTCGCCGGCTCCGTGGCCGCAAGCGCCTCTCCGCATAGAGTGACAGCCCCATGACCGGCGACCACGCGTCCGCCCCTGCCGCCGTATCGAAGCGCGGGCGCCTCACGCGTGCCGCCGAGTTCGACGCCGTCACGCAGCTGGGTCGAGCGGTCAGCGGCCGCTACCTGACGCTGCGCTACCGCGCCGCCGAGGGCGGCGACGCCCCGCGGGTCGGGTACGCGGTACCGCGCAAGGTCGGCGGCGCCGTCGACCGAAACCAGGTCAAGCGGCGCCTGCGCGAGGCGATCGCCCGCTGCGAGGGGCTGCTTGCGCCCGCCACCGACTACGTGCTGATCGCGCGGCCGGGGCTGGCCGCCGCCGCCGAGGCCCAAGGCTTCGACTGGCTGGTGGCCCAGGTCGAGGAGCTGCTGCGCCAGTCCGCGGACGGATCGGGCCCGCGGTGAGAACGCCGACAATCTGGATGCTGCGCTGCCTGCGGATCGTGCTGATGCCGTTCCAGGCCATGACGTCGCTGACGCCGCGGACCTGCAAGTACGAGCCCACCTGCTCGCACTACGCCGAGCAGGCGATCCGCAGCCACGGCGTGCTGCGGGGCCTGATGCTGGCGAGCTGGAGGGTGCTGCGCTGCAACCCCTGGTCGAAGGGCGGGTATGACCCGGTACCGGGTGACGAGGGGCGGGTGGTGCCATCGTGATCGAGCTGTTCATCGTCCTGCAGCAGATCGAGCAGGTGCTGCAGCACGTGATCGAGTTCTACCACGACCATTTCGGCGTCTCGTGGGGGTGGTCGATCGTGCTGCTGACGGTGACCGTGCGGATCGCGATCCTGCCGCTGACGATCAAGCAGTTCCGCTCGATGGCCGCCATGCAGCGCATCCAGCCGAAGGTGAAGGCACTCCAGAACAAGTACAAGGGCAAGACCGACCCGGAGGCGAAGAAGCAGCAGCAGGCGGAGCTGATGGCGCTCTACAAGGAACACAACGTGAACCCGTTCGCGTCGTGCCTGCCGCTGGTGTTCCAGATGCCGGTGTTCATCGGCCTTTACCAGACGCTGCGCAACTTCCACCCGACCAGCGACGTCGCCTTCCTCGGCATCAACGACATCTTCGTGCCGCTGAACCAGATCGGCGGGGCCACCGAGATCCTGATGGTGCTCGCCTACAGCCTCTCGATGCTGGGCTCGACGTTGCTGTTCTCGTTCGTCCAGGACCGCCAACAGAAGTTCCTGTTCGCCAGCATGTCGGTGATCTTCATCCCGTTCATCCTGCGCGTGCCCGCCGGCGTCGGCATCTACTGGATCACCACCAACCTGTGGACGATCGGGCAGCAGGGCATCGTCAAGCGCACGATGGGCCACCACTTCCCGGTGGTGCAGAAGGAAGAGAAGCAGAAGCACGCGCAGCAGTCACGCAGCTCGCGGAACCCGCCAAAGTCCGACGCGGCCAAGGCCGACGGCGCCAAGCCGGCCGCCAAGCCGGCTGCCAAGAAGCCGGCCGGCTCGTCGCGCAAGAAGCGGCGATGAGCGACCAGCGGGCGGAGGTCGAATCGACCGGCGAGACGGTGGGCGAGGCACGCTGGGCGGCGCTGCACGAGCTGGAGCGCCGCTACCCGTCGCTCGACCGTGACGCCGTCGAGTACGTGGTCGTGTCGGAGGGCGAGCGAGGACTGCTGGGCGTGGGTTACCAGCCGGCGCGGGTGCTGGCCTCCGTCACGGTCGATCCGGGCGCGCCGGCGGCTCCGGCCGAGCGCGAGCCGTCATCGCCGCACCCTGATGACTCGCCCGGCGCTGCGCGCGTGCGGGAGATGGTGGAGCGGATCCTGATCGCGATGGAGCTCGAGGGCGACATCGACCTCGAGGAAGGCGGCGGTGTCGTTACCGTCACCGTTCATGGTCCCGACCTGGGGTTGCTGATCGGAAAGCACGGCCAGACCATCGACGCCATCCAGTATCTGGCGAACGCGATCCAGCACCGGCGCGAAGAGCGGCCGCTGGAGGTCGTGGTCGATGCCGAGGGATATCGCAAGCGCCGCGAGCGCACCCTGCACGACGTCGCCCAGCGCGCCGCGGCCGATGCGCTCAGCACCGGCGAGCCGGTCGAGCTCGAGCCGATGACGTCGGTGGAACGCAAGATCGTCCACACCAAGGTGCAGTCGATGGGCGGGCTGACCACGTCCAGCGAGGGCGTCGAGCCGAATCGCTACGTGGTCGTGCGGGCCGACGAGGACGCGGTGTAAAACGTGAAACACCCACCGCCGGCGCTCGAGCACTACTGCCGGCTGGTGGCCGACGCGCCGCTCTCGGTGACGGCGTTGCCGGATCGCGCCGCCATCTGGCGGGAGCTGGTGGAGGACGCCCTGCGTGCCCGACCGCTGATCGGTGAGCCATTGCCGGAGCTGGTCGTGGACGTGGGCAGCGGCAACGGCTCGCCCGGCATCCCGCTGGCGATCGACTACGGCCGGCCGGTGACGCTGCTCGAGGCGGCATCGCGCAAGGCCGCCTTCCTGCGGCGGGTGGTGGCGGAGCTGGGGATCGAGGCCGTGGTGGTTGCCGAGCGCTCGGAGCACTACGCACGCGCGGCCGGTCGTGATCGCTTCGACCTGGTGCTGGCGCGGGCGCTGGCGCCCCCGACGGTGGCGCTGGAGCTGTGCCTGCCGCTGGCGCGTTCCGGCGGCAGGGTGGTGCTGTGGACGGGCGAGCTCGATGGCGACGCGATCGGCGAGGTGGCCGAGCAGCTGGCCGCGCGGGTGTCGCGGATCGAGCACTACGGCGGCCGTCGGCTGGTCGAGGTGGCCAAGCTGGGCGCGACGCCGGAGCGGTTCCCGAGACGCCCCGGAATGGCCGCTAAGCGTCCGCTGGCACCGCTACCATCGCGCTGATGAACTCGCGGGTCTACGCCTTGGCGAATCAGAAGGGCGGCGTCGGAAAGACCACCACGGCGATCAACATGGCCGCGTGCGTCGCCGAGGCCGGTACGCCCGTGCTGCTGATCGATCTCGATCCGCAGGCAAACGCCACCACCGGGCTCGGCTTCCGGCCCGACCAGCTGGAGCTCAGCACCTACGACCTGCTGCATGGAAGCGCGCTCGACGACGTGGTGGTCGAGACCGCGGTGCCGAACCTGCACCTGGCGCCGTCGCATCCCGACCTGGCGGCCGCGCAGGTCGAGCTTGCGGCCGGCGACACCCTGTTGCGCGATCTGCTGGCGGGTATCGGTGACCGCTATCCCTACGTGTTCGTCGACTGCCCGCCGTCGCTGGGGCTGCTGACGGTGAACGCTCTCTCCGCCGCCAACCGGCTGATCGTCCCGGTGCAGTGCGAGTACTACGCGCTGGAGGGCCTGGCCCAGTTGCTGCAGAGCGTCGAGCTGGTGCGCACCAGGCTGAATCCACGGCTGGGCGTGACCGGCGTGCTGCTGACGATGTACGACCCGCGCACGCACCTGGCCCGCGACGTCGCCAGCGAGGTTCGCGAGCACTTCGGGCCGCTGGTGTTCGACACGGTGGTGCCCAGGAGCATCCGGCTGGCCGAGGCGCCCAGCCATGGTGTACCGATTACCCGGTACGATTCACGTTCCGCGGGCGCCGACGCCTACTACCGCGTCGCGCTGGAGGTGGTCGAGCGTGGCTAAGAATCGAGGATTGGGACGCGGCCTTGCGGCGCTCGTGGCCGAGTTCCCGGCCGGCCACGTCTCGCTGGTCGAGCTCGAGATCACGCAGGTGCGCCCGAATCCGCGGCAGCCGCGCACCCGGTTTGACCCGGAGTCGATCGCGGCGCTGGCCGAATCGATCAAGACCCAGGGCATGGTGCAGCCGATCATCGTGCGCGATGCCGGTGACGGCTACGAGATCGTGGCCGGGGAGCGTCGCTGGCGCGCGGCGCAGAAGGCCGAGGTGACCACCATCCCGGCGATCGTGCGCCCGCTGGACGACCGCGACGCGATGATCGTGGCGCTGGCCGAGAACGTTGCCCGCGAGGATCTGAATCCTGTCGAGCAGGCCCGGGGGTATGCCGTGCTGTCCGACGAGCTCGATCTCAGCCAGACCGAGATCGCGCGCCGGGTCGGCAAGAGCCGCCCGGCCGTCGCGAACACGATGCGGCTGCTGGAGCTGCCCGACGACGTCCTGGAGCTGATCGCCGGCGGCAAGCTCAGCGAGGGTCACGGGCGCGCCCTGCTGCTCACCCCTGGGCACGACGAGCGGCTGGCGCTGGCCCGGCGGGCGGTGTCGCGAGGGCTGTCGGTGCGCGACGTCGAGGCCGCCGCCAAGCGGATGGGACGGGCGCGGCCGGCCAAGCGGGCGGGCGCCAGCTGGGTGGACGAGGAGCTCGCGCACCTGGCCGTGGACGCAGCCTGGGAGTCGCTGAAGCTGCGGGCGGCGGTGCGCTCCGGCCCGCGCGGCGGCAGCGTCGAGATCCGCTTCAGCTCGGCCGCCGAGCTCGGTCGCATAATCGACCAGCTGCGCGCAGAGCGCGTCTCCTGGGCCGATTAGCCCTGCAAAGCGGCGCCTGGCATTGTCGCTGCGGTCGGCCCGTGCCGAGCACTGTGCCTCCCTTGCTCCTCCCCAGGCTTGCTTTTCGGGCCAACACCGAGTCGTTTCGTCACGCAACCGAGGCCCTTCGGTCGTCGGCGATCCGCCGATATACTTGCCGTCCCCGGGCGATTAGCTCAGTCGGTTAGAGCGCCGCTCTGATAAGGCGGAGGTCCCTGGTTCGAATCCAGGATCGCCCATCCCGGTCAGACCGCGTACCGACCTCCGCCGAAGTCGGTGGCATAATCGAGGTGTGCAGGAGGTCAGCATCTACGGGGTCTCGTTCGACATGGTCGGAAAGCAGCCGATCGTGCTGCTCAAGACCCTGGATGGGAACAAGTTCCTGCCGATCTGGATCGG
>DATNEO010000177.1:0-8868 GCA_035553035.1 Gaiellales bacterium
CCGCCCAAGGAGCTGCTGTCGAGCGACGTGTTCCTGCTCAAGCGGCTCGGGTTCGCGGCCAAGGACAGCTCCCACGCGGCGTTCGAGGGCACCGGTCTCTCGGCGTTTCACTTCGCGGTGCTGGCGCTGCTGGAGGAGGACGCGCGCGAGACGCAGGCGATGATCGCCGACGCGCTCGGCTACGACCGCAGCCACATCGTGCGGCTGCTGGACGAGCTGGAAGAGCGGGAGCTGGTGATGCGCAAGCGCGATCCCGACGACCGCCGCCGCCACGTGGTCAAGCTGACGCCGGACGGCCGGACGATGCTGCGCCGGCTGCGGGCGATCGTGCAGCGGCTGGAGGACGACTTCTTCTCGCCGCTTGACGCGGAGCAGCGCAAGACGCTGCACGCGCTGCTGGCCACGCTGGCCAGCCACCACGATCCACGCTGCGCGCTCCGCGACCCGGCGCCTCCGCCGCAGGGCTAGTTCCCACCCGCTGTGCTCTCGAGCGACGGCCTCGCGCTCCTGCACGACTCGATGGCGGCCCACGTCGCGGCCGGCCGTCTACCGGGACTGATCACGCTCGTCGCCCACGGCGATGAGCTGCACGTCGACACCATCGGCTCGCCGTCCCTCGGCAACGATGCGCCGCTGCAACGCGACGCGATCTTCCGGATCGCCTCGCTGACCAAGCCGATCACCGCGGCGGCGACGCTGTCGCTGGTCGACGAGGGCCTGCTGCGGCTGGAGCAGCCGGTCGACGAGCTGCTGCCGGAGCTCGCCAACCGCCGCGTGCTGCGCGCGCTCGACGCCGAGCTGGACGACACCGTGCCCGCCCATCGGGAGATCACGGTCGAGGATCTGCTCAGCTTCCGGCTCGGCTTCGGATCGGTGATGGCGCCGCCCGGCAGCTATCCGATCCAGCGGGCCGAGGCAGCGCTGGACCTGCACAGCATCGGCGGGCCGCCCTGGCCGCCCGGCGCCCACGATCCGGACACGTGGATGGCGGCGCTCGGGTCGCTGCCGCTCATGTACCAGCCGGGGGAACGGTGGTTGTACAACACGTCCGCCCAGGTGCTGGGCGTGCTGCTGGCACGGGCCGGCGGCCGCGATCTGGAATCGGTGCTGCGGAAGCGCATCCTCGATCCGCTGGGAATGGCCGACACCGGGTTCACGGTGCCCGCGGAGCAACTGGACCGGCTCACCACCGCCTACCGGCCGGATCCCGAGACCGGACAGCTGGAGGTGCTGGACGAACCCGCCGACAGCTGGTGGGCAAGTCCCACCTCGTTCCCGGACGCAAGCGGCTGGCTGGTGTCCACCGTCGACGACTACTGGTCGTTCGTCTCGATGCTGCTGGCCGGCGGCTCCGGCCCGGACGGGCCGGTGCTCGCGCCGGAGACGGTCGCGCTGATGACGACGGACCGCCTGACCCCGAACCAGCGGGGGGCCTCGGCACTGTTCCTGGGCGAGCACGGCGGCTGGGGCCTGGGCCTGGCGGTGCCGGCCGCCGGTGCCGGCCCCCAGGTGCTTCCATGCGGGATCGGCTGGACCGGCGGCACCGGCACCGCCTGGCGATCCAGCTACCGAAGCGGCGTCACGGGCATCCTGTTCGGCCAGCGCGGCCTCACGTCGCCCGTGCCCGAGCCGCTGGCGGTGGCCTTCTGGGCCGGGGTCAACGCGGCCGCTGCCGCCGCCTGACCCCGACCGTTCTACGCGGCCTCGGCGTAGCGAGGGCGTTCGGCAGGCATCGCGCTCTCGGCACCGCGCGGCCGCTGATGCTCGATGCCCCATCCGGCCAGCGTGCCGAGGACGGCGCCCAGCACGGCCAGGCAGACCGCCATCGTCGCCGTGGCAGCGGCCGGGAGATACGCGGCGGCGACCAGCATGGGGGTGTTCAGGGTCAACGCGCCTGCTATGGCATGTCGGTGTGTCACGTTCAGCTCCTTGGTCGGTGGTCTGCCCGCAGACAACCCGGTCGCCTTGAAAGCCCGGTTGGCGCCGCCTGTGAGTTCGCTGAGCATCGTGGCGGTGTGACTCTGAGCGAACTCACAACCCGCGCTCACCCGCTCGACAGGCCGGAGGGCAACGCTCCTGACACCCCGCCGAACCGGAGCGGGACGATGAAAGGAGGACGACATGATCGCGAACACGGCACGCACATGGGTCGTGACCGGCGCGCTGGCGCTGGGAGCGGTGGTCGGCGCGGCCGGCATCGCAAACGCGGCAACCGGCAGTTCCGGGTCGACCAATCAGGCGACCCCGACGTTTGCCGCAAACGGGCCGTCCGGCCCGCCGCCCGCCGGGGCGGGCAACCCGGCCACGATGAGCCACGGGCCGGGCGAGACGCTGCTGAGCGGCTCGGCCGCGTCCAGTGCGAAAGCGGCGGCGCTTGCCGCCGTGCCCGGCGCCAAGGTGATCCGCGTCGAGACCGACTCGGCCGGGGCGGCCTACGAGGCACACCTGCAGAAGTCCGACGGCAGCTACGTGACGGTGAAACTGGACAGGAGCTTCCACGTCACGGCAACGCAATCGGGATTCGGCGGCGGCCCCGCGCGGTAGCGTGGCTCACGAGGCGGCACCCGGCCGTGGTCACGGCCTCGGCCGGTGCCGCCTCTGCGGTCTAGGAAAACGTGCGACGGGCGACGACGATGCGTGGATCGGCCTTGGCGGCGATGATGTCGGCGACCACGTTGGAGATGATCACCGCCGTGGCGACGACGGTCACCACGCCCACGATCACCGGCAGGTCGAGCCCGACGAAGCCGACCTGCGCCTGCAGCGCCTGGGTGCCTATGCCCGGGAGCGCGAACGCCGCCTCGATGTAGATCGCCGCCATCAGCGAGGTGCTGACGTCGATCGCGAGCATGGTCGCGAGCGTCGGTATCAGCAGCGGCAACACGTGCACGTGCAGCACCCTGGCCTCGGACGCGCCCTTGGCGCGGGCGGCAACCACGTGTGGCTCGGTCAGCAGGCCCAGCACCTGCGTGCGGATCACGCGTGCGTAGAGCGGCAGCAGGAACAGCATGAACGTGATCCAGGGCAGCGCCAGGTGCGCCGCCCATGCATGCGCGCCGCACGACCCCGGCCCCGTCAGCGGGCAGTAGCCGCTGGTCGGAGCCAGCGGGATCGTGTACACGAACACGGACTGCAGGATCAAGCCGACCACCAGCGGGTGCAGGGCGACGCCGCACATGATCAGCACGTTCAGCGTGCGGTCAAACAGCGTGTGCGGCCGCAGCGCCGAGCCGACCCCGATCAGCAGCGCAGTGACGACCAGCAGGACGGCACCGCCGATCACGATCGACGCGGTCACGGGCAGCGCCGCGCGGATGATGCTCGAGACGGGGGTGCCGGAGGCGTAGGAGGTGCCGAGGTTTCCGTGCAGCATGCCCTGAACGAAGTGCAGGTACTGGATGTAGATCGGGCGATCGACGCCGAGTGCGTGGTCGGCGGCCTTCAGCTGGGCCGGCGTTGTTCGCAGGCCGGTGAGGTAGATGCCGGGGTCGGCCGGTACGGTGGCGAACACCAGGTAGGTGATCAGCGTCAGCGCGAAGATCATCAGCAGGCCGGTCAGGATCCTGCGCACGATGTAGCCGGCCACCGGTCAGACGCCCGTCGGGTCGAGGGCCTTGCGGATCTGCTCGCCGAGCAGCGCTGCCGCGCCGGCCGTCAGCAGCACGGCCAGGCTGGGAACGACCACGAGCCTGCTGGTGAGTGAGATGCTCTCGCCGGAGGCGAGCGCGGTCAGCCAGCCGATCTGCGACGCCAGCATGCCGCCCCAGCTTGCGGTGTTGGGGTCGATGCCGACGCCCAGCATCGAGAACGACGCCTCCAGCAGCATCGTGGTCGCGAACATGACCGTGGCCGGTGGGATCAGGATCGGGATCAGGTGCGGGACGATGTGCGTCCGCAGGATCCGGCGGCGGCCGCTGCCGATCATCCTGGCCGCCTCCACGAACGGGCGCTCGCGCAGCTCCAGCACCTGCACGCGCACCAGCCGCGCGGGATAGGGCCAGATGAATACGCCGAGGAAGACCGCCAGCGACAACACCCCCGGCTCCACCAGCCCGTTCAGCGTGTAGCGGCTGTAGCGGTCGGACACCGTCGCTCCCAGCGCGATCGCCATCAGCAGCACCGGGAAGGCCAGGGCGAAGTTGGTCACCCACGCGATGACACCGTCCACGCGGCCGCCCAGGTACCCGGCCAGGGTGCCAAGGGTCGATCCGATCGTGACGCCGATCAGCGTCGCTCCCAGGGCGACCTCGATCGTCGCCCGCCCGCCGTAGAGAAGGCGAAGGAACTCATCGCGGCCGACTGTGCCATCCGCGCCCAGCACCATCAGGGTCGTGCCGGTCACGTGCTCACCGGTGTAGTTGGCGTTCGGCACCCGCGTCCACAGGCCGACCGGCCTGAAGTCGTGGACAGCGTTCGAAAAGATGGTGTCGGGGCCGTGCCCGAGCGCCGCGGCGAGCAGCGGCGCGCCGATGAAGCAGGCGAAGAACACGATCAGCAGCAGTGACCCGCTCGCCACCGCGAGCGGATCGCGGCGCAGCCGGCCCCAGGCCAGCCGCCAGTACCCGCTCCCCGCCAACCGATCGTTCGCCACTCGCGAGCTAGGACGTTCGCGGCCGCGCCCGGTTAGGAAGCCCCCCTAGCTGACGCCCGAATAGACCAGGATCTTCTTGCTGTTGTCGCTGGCGTACATCCGCCCGGCGCTGTCGAACTCGACGAAGTTGACACCCCTCGGCAGCCCGCTCACCACGGCGCTGCACGCGTTCGTGGCCGGGTTCAGCTTCATGATCCGGCTGTGCCCGACGTCGCCGATGTAGTAGGCGCCGGCGTGGTAGGTGATGCCCCAGGGCTGGCTGAGGCCGCAGCTGGTGATGCGGGTGGCCGTGCCCCCGCCCGGGTGTCCCGGGCTGCCCAGGTTCAGGTTCCACTTCGTGATCCGGTTGGCGCCGGTCTCGGCCACGTACACGATTGCGGGATTCGAGGGATCGACAGCGACGCCGCGCGGCCCCTTCATGGTCGTGCAGCCGGTGTCGCCGACCAGCGCCTCCAGCGCAGACGTGCCGAGCCCGACCGTCAGCAGCTTGGCCTCATCGAACACCTGCAGCCGGCATCCCGCATAGTCGGTGGCGTAGACGCGACCGCCCTGCACGCGCAGCCCTTGCACGCCGCCCGAGAACTGGCCGGGCGACTTGCCCTGTGACCCGAACCGGTGGACGAACTGAGCCGGCTGGCTGGTGCTGGTGCCGCCCGGCGTCCAGGCCTGCACGTCGTTGTTGTTGTCGCCGATCCAGACCCTGCCGTCGCCGAACGTGAGCGCGCGCGGGTAGCCGACGCCCTCGGTATCGGTACCGGCGCCCGATCGCCCCGCGAACTGGAGCTCCCAGGCCGGGCAGCTGGAGACGCCCGCGCATGTGCTGGCCGTGTTGAACTTCTGCACGCGCTGTTCGAAGGTGTCGACCACGAACAGCGAGTCGTCGGCCGGGTTGATCGCGATGCCGTTTTGCTGGTTGAACCCGCCCCGTGGCGGCGGCTGCGTCGACCCCAGATCGCACGTGCCGCTCAGCGACCAAGTGCACGCCCGCGCGCTGAGCGACACCGGCTGGCCGGACGAGGTGTACTTGTAGACCCGGTAGCCGGGATCCTTGCCCGTGCACGCCGGCCCGTTGTAGGCGGGGCAGCCCCAGGTGTCGCCCACGTAAACGTTGCCGTTGCCGTCGACGGCCGGGAAGCGGATCGAGTCGAAGGCCGGCCCCGACGTCCCGCCCCCGGTGTGGCCCCAGGAGCGAATCAGGGCGCCGCTCGACTCCGAGTACTGATAGACCGTGTTCTTGATGGCGGACACCACGTAGATCGATCCGCCGCCCATGTCCAGGCCGCGCGGATCGTTCATGGCGCTGTTGGTGGCCAGCTTCTTGACGAGCGTGCCGGAGCGGTTGAACTCGTAGATCGACCGCGTGTTGTGCTCGACCACGTAGATGCCGCTGGCATCGCCTGCGATACCGCGCGGAATCGGTGTGAAGCCGCCCGGCCAGTGGAACGAGCCGACGTAGGCGCCGGTCGTGTGGTTGAAGATGTAGACCTGCCGGCAACGCGGATCCGAGACGTACAGCTGGCTCGAGACCGGGTCGGCGAAGATGTGGGTGGGGATCGTCATCGCCCCGTTGCCGCACCCGACCGGGTACGCGTGGCCGCCGGTGCCGTGGCCGTTCTTGCCGATGCTGCGAATGAACGTGCCGGTGTGCGAGAACTCGACGATGCGCGAGTTGCCCTGGTCGGCAACCCACAGCGGGGCGGCCGATGGATTGCCGATCTGGTCGGCCTCGACGTCGTACGGCGCGCCGATGCCGCTGCCGGTGCCGAGCGGATCGGGCTTGGAGACGGTGCCGATGTAGACGCCGGCGGTGGTGTAGCGCTTCACCCGGTAGTTCCAGTAGTCGGATACCAGGATGGTGTTGTCGGACTTGTCCCAGTCCATGCCGTAGGCGTAGAGGCCGGCAGGACCCGGGAAGCCGAACGACTTGACCAGCGAGGCGGCCGATGCGCTGGACGGCGCGATCACGGCCATGGCAGCGAGCGCGCCCATGGCTGCGAGCAGGCGCAGCCTCCGTCCCCAGTGGGTGTGGGTAATCAGCTGCATAAGCCCCCTCTCAACCGAAAAGCTCAGACCCCGCCACGTGCGAGTGACAACGCGCGAACCTGCCAACTCGCGGGTTGACTGTACCAGCCAAATCCGGCACTTCCAACCCCGCGAGGCTGGTAGGTTCGCGCCGGTTCCGGGTATCGGCGCCTCACCAAAACGAAGGGTGGATGACCAATGAGCAGCTACACCAAGGCCAACCTCAGGCAGGTCGAGGACCAGGCGCCCAACTTCGGAATGCCCGCCGAGATGCAGGCGCGCTTTGCGCGCACGCCGTTGGAGGGGAAGTCGCTGGGCCTGAGCCTCTTCACGCTGGCGCCCAGCTTCCGGATCCCGTTCGCGCACAAGCACGCGCACCAGGAGGAGGTCTATGTGGTGGTGCGCGGCTCCGCGCGGGTCAAGGTCGAGGACGAGATCGTGGAGCTGGGGCAGTGGGATGCGATCCGGATCGACGAGGACACGATGCGCGCGGTCGAGGCCGGCCCGGAGGGAGTCGAGTACCTCGCGTTCGGCGCCGGCGACGATCCCCGCGACGCCGACATGGAGCAGGGCTGGTGGAGCGACTGAGCAACGCAGTCTATGGTTTGACCGCACAGGGACTCTTGACTAGAGTCAAACAATGGACGCCGACACTGTCGCGTGCGTGCGCCGCTTCAACCGCACCGTCACGGAGCGGGTGGGCGCCCTGGACGAGAGCTACCTCGGCCGCGGCCGGGCGCTGGGCGAGACGCGCCTGCTGTGGGAGATCGGCACCGACGGCGTCGACATCCGCGACCTGCGCCGGCGGCTGGGCCTCGACGCCGGCTATGCCAGCCGGCTGCTGCGCTCGCTGGTGTCGGAACGGCTGGTCGTGGTCGAGCCCGGCAGCCCCGACCGCCGCGTGCGCCGAGCCCGCCTGACGGCGGAGGGCCGGGCCGAACGCGCGGAGCTCGACCGCCTCTCGGACGGTCTTGCGGCGTCGATGCTGGAGCCGCTCGAGCAGTCGCAGCGGGCGCGGCTGTTGGCGGCGATGGACGAGGTCGAGCGGCTGATGCGTGCCTCGCTGGTCACGATCACGGTCACCGATCCGGCCGGCGCCGACGCGCGCTGGTGCATCGAGCAGTACTTCGCCGAGCTCGGCGAGCGGTTCGAGGACGGCTTCGATCCCGCCATCAGCATCGCCGCCCCGATCGACGAGCTGAAGCCGCCCACCGGGCTGTTGCTGGTGGCACGCCTGCGTCAGCGGCCGGTGGGCTGCGGGGCGCTCAAGATCCGCCCTGGCCGGCCCTTCGAGCTGAAGCGGATGTGGGTGTCACCCGAGGTGCGCGGCCTCGGCCTCGGCCGCCGGCTGCTGCGGGAGCTGGAGCGGCACGCGGCATCGGCCGGCGCCGACACCGTTCGGCTGGAGACGAACCGGTCGCTGACGGAGGCGATCGCCCTCTACCGCAAGGACGGCTACCGGGAGGTGGAGGCGTTCAACTCGGAGGCCTACGCGCACCACTGGTTCGAGAAGCGGCTCTGACGCCTACACCGCCCTGGGATCAGGCGGCGGCCAGGCCGGACACGATGCTCATCCCGACCGGCACCGATTCCGTCGCCTGCAGCAGCGGCGTCGCACCCACCGGCGCCGGCGCGTAGAAGTCGTCCTCGCGGATCATGATATGCGAGGAGCCGAGCCCCTCCAGCCATCGCGCCTTCTCACCGATCTGCTCAGGCGGCACCCTGTCGCCCATCGAGACGCCGACGGGCGTAGCATGCGCTCACCCGTCGCCCCCCGCGGCCTGCACCGCGGCGCCGTCGACGCGGTTGCGCTCGGTCGCCAGCCGCATCAGGGTGGCATGCGTCCCCTCCTGGCCGGCGGCATCGTATGCGTCGGGCTGGAGCTGGATGTAGCTGCCGTCGGACTGCAGCTCCCAGGCGTTTCGCCTGTCGGCCAGGCAGATCTCGAGGATCTCCCACAGCCGCGCGCGCAGGCGCGGCTTGGTGATCGGGACGGCCGCCTCGACCCGCTCGGAGAGGTTGCGGGTCATCCAGTCGGCGGAGCCGATCAGGAACGTCCCCTCCAGCGGATCCTCGGAGCCGCTGGCGAAGTGGAAGATCCGCGAGTGCTCGAGGAAGCGCCCGATCACCGACCGGATGCGCAGGTTCTCGGTCAGCCCCGGCACCCCCGGCGCCAGGCAGCACAGCCCGCGCACGATCAGGTCGACGGGCACCCCCGCCCCGGAGGCGCGGGACAGCAGGGCGCACATCTCGGG
>DATNEO010000178.1:0-9685 GCA_035553035.1 Gaiellales bacterium
CTCGACTACCTGGTGGTGGACATGCCTCCCGGCACGGGCGACATCTCGATCTCGCTGGGGCAGCTGCTGCCGGAGCCTGATCTGCTGATCGTGACCACGCCCCAGGCGGCGGCTCAGAAGGTGGCGCGCAGGGCGGCGGACGTGGCGTCGAAGACGGGCATGCGGGTGGCCGGCGTGATCGAGAACATGAGCCATCTGGTCTGCAGCTGCTGCGGCGAGGTCACGCACCCGTTCGGCCAGGGTGGCGGCCAGGAGCTGGCCGACGAGCTGGGCGTGCCGCTGCTGGGCCAGGTGCCGCTGGACGAGCGGCTGCGCGTGACCGCCGACGAGGGCGTCCCGCTGGTGGTCGCCGAGCCCGAGAATGCCACCGCCAAGGCCGTGCGCGAGCTGGCCGGGGCGGTGCCCGCTGTGCTGCGCCCGCGCAGCGGTGCGGAGCGCATCAAGAAGCCGCTCGCCGTCATCTAGCCGCGTTCGACGCTATCTCCGCAGAATCTCCAGCACCGCCGGATCGATGCGACTGCCGTCCGGCCACGTCCGCTCCTCCAGGTTCTCGACGCCGGCGTAGGCGTCGAGCGAATCGAAGCCGCGATCCGCGAGCAGGCGTGACACCTCGTCGGCCAGCACCCCCTCCAGCGGCAGGAACTCCTCGGCCGGGGTCTTGCCGAACAGCAGCTGGTGGATGCCGAGGATGCGGATCATCTCGGGCACCGGATCGGCGTGGTCGTCCACGCGCAGATCGATCAGGATGTCGTTGTTCCCCCCGTACCCGGCGCCGGTCTGGCGCACGACCAGCGCCGCCGCCTGGCGCCCGCGCCGATCGCCGCCCGCCCGGTCGGCGGCAAGCAGCGCGGCTGCCATCCGGTCGGCCAGCGATCCGCCGGTCGCGGCAAAGGTGTCGACCAGCGCGTCGACCACCTGCCGGCCGGCCAGGATGTTGCCCTGGGCAGCAAAGCCCGGCCCCGATCGGCCGCCGGCCCAGTCCATGCAGTGCGCGCCAGTGTGCGTCGCGCTGCCGCCCTGCGCGTCGACGATGCCGAGCTGCCGCTCGTCGGCTCCCTCGTCCGCTCCGGTCAACGCGTCCAGCGCGGCCCGTGCGCTGCTGCCGGCGGCAAGCCGCTCCAGCCCGTCCGGGCCGTAGCTGACGTTGGCGGCCGCCTGCGTGGCGATGGCACCCACGTCGCCACGCACCCACGGTACGACCGCCCCCACGCACGGGAACTTCGAGGCCACCGCCACGCCCCACTGCCGGGCCCCGAGGTCGCACGCCACCAGCGAGAAGGTCATTCGACCGTGCCGCCCGGAGCCACGTCCAGCACCTCCAGGCCCGACACGTCGGCTGCCTCACGGCGTAGCTGGTCGGGCGTCCCGTGCAGCGCTGGGAACGTCCCGTAGTGGGTCGGCACGACCTTCTTCACGCCCAGCATCCGGATCGCCTCGGCAGCCTCGAACGGGCCCATCGTGAAGAAGTCGCCGATCGGAAGGATCGCCACGTCGGGCTTGTACAGCCGGCCGATCAGGGCCATGTCGCCGAACACGGAGGTGTCGCCGGCCACGTACACGCGCCGCCCGTCCTCCAGCGTGACGATGTAGCCGTTCGGGTCGCCCGTGTGCACGATGGTGCCGTCTGGCAAGGTGAAGCTGGACGAGTGGCGGGCGTCGACCATCGTGAACTTGAGGCCCTCGGCTTCCGCCGTGCCGCCCTTGTTGTACCCGATCACGTGCTGGACGCCGTTGGCCTCGAGGTAGTCGCCCAGCTCGATCATCGCCAGAACGGCCTTCGGCGAGTGCCTGGTCGCCAGGTCGACGGCGTCGCCGGTGTGGTCGTTGTGCCCGTGCGTGAGCAGCAGCACGTCGAACGGGCCGGGATCCTTCCGCTCGTCCGGCACGACCGGGTTGCCCGTCACCCAGGGATCGATCAGCACACGCTTGCCGCCGGGCGTCTCCATGATCCAGGTGGCGTGTCCAACCCACGTCAGCCGCAGTCCGTTCCCAAGCCCCATCGTCGTCACTCCCTTGCGTTCGAGTTCCGGCCGCAGACTACCGAGGGAGCAGGATCCGCCGCCACCTGCGCGAACTGAACGGGCATGACCATCACATCAGCACCACGCACCGCGACCGCCGGTGCGCTGCTGGCGGTCGCCGCCGGCCTGATCGCACCCAACAACCTGATCGCCTTCTACCTGACGGCGCTGGCAGCCGCGCTGCTGCTGTTCGCGGCGTTTCTCGCGTACCTCAATGCCGCGGAACAGCTGGATGCGCGCAGCGGGCTGGCGGTCGCGACGGCCGGCCTCAGTGCGGCGCTGGTGATGGCCGACGCCGCCATTCGCTTTCCGGCAGTGCTCGACCCGAGCGCGCCCCAGGGAGCCAGCGCGCTGGCGGTGGTCGCGCTGCTGGTCGTGATGACCGGTGTTGTCGGCGAGCTGGTGTGGATGCAGGCTGATGACGCCGCATCGCTGCGCGAGCGGCTGCGCCCCGTGCGGCACCTGCTGCACCGCTAGCAGGCCCGTCGCGCCGCTACTTGACCCAGACCGGAGTGCCGATCGGGGTTCTCTTGTACATCCACCTGGCCTCCGGCGCCGGCATGCGGATGCAGCCGTGCGAGGCCGGGTAGCCGGGCACGCTCGCGAACGAGTGCATCGCGATCCCGCCGACGATGTAGCTGGCCCACGGCAGCCATACGTGGAACGGGATCGACCACGACATCCGCGACTTCGAGTAGACGTGCCAGTGTCCGGTGGGCGTGACGTGCCCCGGCGCGGCCGTCGACACGTGGATCGCGCGCCGCACCTTGCCCAGCTTGCCGATCAGGAGCAGCACCTGCCTGCCCTTGTGCACCTCGACGTGGGCGAAGTGGCGGTGGCCTGTCCACGGCCGCGGCGTCACGGCCTTCTTGAGACGCGCCTGGGTGGTTGGTCCCGCCACGCCGTCGCGCGTCAGCCGGGCCCAGCCCTGGTAGGCCATCACGGCCTGCATGGTGCGGTAGTCGTAGCACCCCGGTGTGTAGCTCGCAGGCAGGTACTTGTGCAGGCCCAGCTCATGCTGGAGATGGTGGACGTCCGACCCGCAGATGCCCTGAGAGAGGGTGCGGGCGCTGGCCGTCGCCGGGAACAGCGCCACGATCGCCAACGCTCCAACCGCCGCCGCTGCCAGTCGCTTCATCCTCATCTCCCGATCAGTGATGCACTTGCCGTCTGCGCGAGATCGAGGAGCGGCCCGGGAATGATCCCGAGCACCATCACCGCGACCGCCGTTGCCAATACGGTAGCCGATGTTAGGGCGAACGCCGGACGATATGGCGACTCCGGAATCGGCACATCCCGGTCGACCAGCGCGAACGGGATCTTCAGGTAGTAGCCGAGGCCGACCAGGGTCGCGGCCACGCCCACGACGGCCAGGTACGTCTGCCCGACGTCGACGGCGCTGCTCCAGATCGTGATCTTGGCGATGAACCCGCCCATCGGCGGCAGCCCGGCCAGCGACAGCATGAACACCACCATCGAGAGCGCCAGCAGCGGCCGCCGGTAGGCGTAGCCGCGGAAGTCATCGATCAACACCGGGCGTCCCAGTTCGCGCTCCCGGATCGCCACCAGCGCGAAGGCGCCGATGTTCATCAGCGAGTAGATGGCCAGGTAGTAGAACATGGCGCGAGCGGCCGCCTGGGTGTGCACGGCCAGCGCCGTGAACAGGAAGCCGGTGTGACCGATCGTGGAGTAGGCCAGCATCCGCTTCACGTTCGCCTGACGTAGCGCCGCCAGGTTCCCGACCGCGAACGACACGACCGCGAGCGCTCCGATCGCGTCCTGCCAGATGGCCGAGTCCTCGCCGAAGGCCGCCGCCAGCACGCGGAACGCCAGCACCAGCGCCACGGTCTTGGTGGCCGCCGACATGAACGCGGTCACCGGTGTGGGCGCTCCCTCGTACGCGTCCGGCGTCCACATGTGGAACGGCGCCGAGTTGGCCTTGAACCCCAGCCCGACGATGATCATCGCGATGCCCAGCAGCAGCACGCCGCCGTGGGCGTCGCCGTGACGGATCGACTGAGCGATCAGGTCGAACTCGAACTGCCCGGTCGCGCCGTAGACCAGCGCCGATCCGTACAGCAGGAAGGCCGCGCCCACCGAGCCCACGATCAGGTACTTGAGCGCGCCCTCCAGGCCCGGCAGCACATCCACGTCGATCGCCACCAGCACGTACAGCGCGATCGAGAACAGCTCCAGCGCGATGAACGCGATCACCAGGCTGTTCGACACCGCCAGCAGCGACATGCCGGCGGCTGCGGCCAGCAGCAGCGCGTGGTACTCGACCGCCCGGTCGGCGAGATGCGGCATGCCCCACGCCACCACCACGGCCAGCAGGCCGGCCGCGAAGATCAGCAGCCGAGCGCCGTTGCCGAAGGCGTCGATCCGCAACGTGTCGTCGAACGCCGTGCGAGGCGCGTCGTGCCACTGCGCGATCGGCGCCACCATGGCACCGGCGAAGGCGCCCACCGCCAGCGCCGCGCCCACGGGATGGGCCAGCCGCTCGGGCAGGAAGATCGCGCAGGTCAGGA
The DNA here is from genome assembly GCA_035553035.1 of Gaiellales bacterium. GTDB lineage: Bacteria > Actinomycetota > Thermoleophilia > Gaiellales > JAICJC01 > JAICYJ01. Next base: position 4,550 of record DATNEO010000178.1, read on the forward strand.
GCACGCAGGCGCAGCTCAACAGCACGATCTCTGGTGCGATCGCCGACCACGAGACGGGGACGGTGGTGACCGTGAGCGTGATCAACCGATTCGCTCCATCACGCCGAACGGCCAGGCGGAGAGCACCAGCAGGATCAGCAGCAGCGGCACCGCCACCGCCAGCTCGGAGAGCCGCAGGTCGGGCGTGGTCGCGTCGACCCGCTCCCCGTCACCCTCGTGCGCGATCGCCGAGTACCAGCGCAGCATGTACATGGCGGCCAGCACGATCCCGAGCGAGGCGGCGGCGCCCAGCAGCGGCTGCTCACCGAACGCACCGATCAGGATGTAGAGCTCCGAGATGAACACGCTCGAGCCGGGCACCGCCAGCGCGAACAGCGCAGCCAGCAGGAACACGGTCGAGGCCACCGGCCGCCGGTTGGCGAGGCCGCCCAGCGACTTCAGCGCGTCGGTGCCCGTGCGCAGCTCGATCAGCCCGATCAGCACGAACGCCGCGAGCGAAACGACGCCGTGGTTGACCATCTGGAAGGTGGCGCCGGTGAGGCCGTTGTCGCTGAAGACGCCGCCCGGCCCGAGCACGAAGATGCCGATGATGATCAGGTTCATCTGGCCAACGCTCGAATAAGCGACCACGCCGCGCGCGTCGGGCTGGCGGAACGCGACCAGCGATGCGTACAGCAGCCCGGTCAGGCCCAGGCACAGGAACAGCCAGCGCCAGTGGTAGGCGGTGGCCGGGAACAGCGGCACGGCGAACCGAATCAGCCCATAAGCGCCCGCCTTGGAGATGACGCCGGAGAGCAGCGCCGTCACCTCGGGCGTCGACTGGCGGTAGGCGTCCGGCAGCCAGCCGTGCAGCGGGAACATCGGCGCCTTGATGCAGAAGGCCAGGGCGAATGAGCCGAACATCCACCACGAGTCGCGTCCCTGCGCCGCCAGCACGCCCAGGTCGAACGAGTGCCCCTCAACCGCCAGCCCGGCGATGGCGACCAGCATCAGCAGCGAGCCGGCCAGCGAGTAGATGATGAACTGGAGCGTGGCGAAGCGTCGCCGCTCGCCGCCCCAGACGCCCATCAGCACGAACAGGGCGATCATCATGACCTCCCAGCCCGTGTAGAACAGCACCAGGTCGCGGGCCGTGAACAGCGTCACCAGCGATGCCTCGAGCAGGAGCAAGAGGCCGAGGTACAGGCCGAGGCGGTCGCGGCCGGCGTGTATAGCCGTCCAGACTGCGCTGGCCACACCCACGGCGGTGAGGGCGACCATGAACATCGACAGCCCGTCCATGGCCACGTGGAAGTGCACGTCGGCGCCGCCGATCAGGTTGGGGATCCACACCCTGTCGGTGACGAACTGGCTGCCGCCGCCGACGTTGAAGGTGACGATCGCGACCGCCGCCAGCACCAGCTCGGCGAGCACCGCAGCCAGCCCCAGCGCCGCCGCGACGCGCCGGTCGAGCGGCAGGAAGCCGATCAGGACGGCGCAGGCCAGCGGCAATGCGATCAGGGCGACGGTCACAGGTTCGCCTTCCCGAGGAAGAACACGGCCACCAGCGCCGCGCCGCCGGCCAGCACGGTTGCGTACTGCCGCACGATCCCCGACTGGGCCAGCGCCGTGGCCCTGGCCACGGTCGCCACCGTGGTGCGCGCCAGCCACAACGAGCCGCCGATGATCCAGCGCTCACCGATGCTGTCGAACGTGACGGCCAGCCACACCGCCGGGCGGTAGCCGATGTTGTAGTAGAGCTCGTCCCAGCCGAACTTGGCCTCGGCGATCGTGGCCATGGTCTGGAACCGGCTGCGCACGGCGGCCACCCGGGCCGGGTCGTCATACAGCCGCCACACGTACAGCGCGCCGGCGCCGCTCAGGCCCCAGGCCAACGCCGTCGTCAGGAGGTCCTGCGGGACGGTGGCCTCGATCGTGGGCGCGGTCTGCGCGAGGAAGTCGCCGAAGAAGTTGGTGATGCCAAAGCCGATCGACAGGAACCCGACCAGCACCGCACCGGCCGCCAGCGCCGCCACCGGCAGGAACATCGTCCACGGCGCCTCGCCGTGGCCCGTATGCAGGTGCTCCTGGGCGTAGTCGCTCATCTCGCCGTAGAACACGAGCCGCATCAGCCGGGTGGCGTAGATGCCGGTGAAGGCGGCTCCCACCAGCCCGCCCACGTACACGATCCAGTCGGCGGTGCCACCGCCGTGCAGCGCGCCCTCCAGGATCGCGTCCTTGGACAGCGGCCAGAACCCGATCAGCGCGATCGTGCCCACCCACATCAGCATGGTCGTGCGCGGCATCACCTTGGAGAGCCCGCCCATCCTGCGCACGTCCTGCTCGTTGGCGAGCGCGTGGATGACGATGCCGGCGCCGAGGAACAGCAGCGCCTTGAAGAACGCGTGCGTGACCAGGTGGAACATGCCGGCCGAGTCGTCGGCCACGCCCACGGCCGCGAACATGTAGCCGATCTGGCTCATGGTCGAGTAGGCGATGATACGTTTGATGTCGGTCTGCACGAGCGCGATCACGCCCGCCATCAGCAGCGTGGCCACGCCGATCACCGCCACCAGCGTGCGCACGTTGGGCGCGTTGGCAAACAGCACGTGGCAGCGCGCGATCAGGTAGACGCCTGCCGTCACCATGGTGGCCGCGTGGATCAGGGCACTGACCGGGGTGGGGCCCTCCATGGCGTCCGGAAGCCATGTGTGGAGCGGGATCTGGGCCGATTTGGCGACAGCGCCCGCCAGCAGCAGCAGCGCCACCCAGTTGGCGTCGGAGCTGCCCTTCGGCCACACATCGTGCGCGCGTGTGAACACCTCGTGGTAGTCGGTTGTGCCGATGTCGCGCACCATCAGGAAGATCGCGATGGCGATGCCCACGTCGCCGATCGCGTTCATCACGAAGGCCTTCTTGGCGGCGGCGACCGGCGCCTCCTGCTCGTGCCAGAACCCGATCAGCAGGTAGGACGAGAGGCCGACCAGACCCCAGCCGGCCAGCAGCAGCACGAAGTTGCCGGCCATCACCACCAGCAGCATCGAGAACAGGAACAGGTTCATGTAGGCGAAGAAGCGCCGCTGCTTGGGGTCGCCGTGCATGTAGCCGATCGAGTACATGACGATCAGCGCGCCAACGCCGGACACGACCAGCATCTCGACCACGGACAGCTGATCGACCTGGATCGACAGCGGCACGCGCAGCACCTGGATGTTGTTCGCCCCGGCCCAGGTGTAGAGCGTGTAGACGTGGCTGCGGGCGCTCTCGCCCTCGCTCAGGATCGAGAAGAACACGGCGGCGCCGCAGATGAACGAGGCGAAGGCGATCGCCGTGGCCAGCCACGAGGCGGGCTCGCGCCCGATCCGGTTGCCGGCCAGGGCCAGCACGACCACGCCGGCCAGCGGCAGGAACAGACACAGCCAGGAGAGCGTTTCCATCAGTGCCGGAGTGCCGTCAGCCGGTCGACGTCAAGTTCGGCCTTGCGGCGCGCCACGGCCACGACCAGCCCCAGGCCGACAACGACCTCGGAGGCCGCGATGCCCATCACGATCAGCGCGAACACCTGGCCGCTCTGGTCACCCCAGTAGCGCGAGAACGCGATCAACGTGAGGTTGCAGGAGTTCAGCATCAGCTCCACCGATAGCAGCAGGATCAGCGGGCTGCGGCGGGTGAACACGCCGAACATGCCGATCCCGAACACGATCGCAGACACCGACACGAAGTACTCGACGCCGATGTGCATCAGCCGCCGTCCTCGTCCTTGCGGGGCATGTGGTGCACGGGGAAGGCCGTCTCGGCCCCCATCACGGCGGCCTGCAGCTCCAGCTCCGGTTGGGGCCGCGGGGCTGGGAAGTCGTCCGGCTGGTCGACCCGTGGGCTGGGCCGCTTGGAGCCGAGCACGACGGCGCCAACCGCCGCCACCAGCAACAGGATCGAGGTGGCCTCGAATCCCAGCAGGTAGCGTGAGAAGAAGCTGTTGGCGACGAGGCTGGGGTTGCCGAACTGATCGGTGACCGTGGCGCCGGAGCCGAACGCCTGGCTCGCGACCGCCACCACGATCTCGATCACCACCGCCGAGCCGGCCACTACCGCCGCTCCCAGCTGCCACAGCGGGATGTCGCGCGTGGGCTCGTCGGCGCGGTTGCCGAGGTAGGCGATCACGAACAGGAACATGATCATCACCGCGCCGGCGTAGACGATCACCTGCGCGGCGGCCAGGAAGTCGGCCTGCAGCAGCAGGTACATGGTGGCCAGCGAGACCAGGTGCATGATCAGCGACAGGGCCGAGTAGAACGGGTTCACGGACAGCACCACGCCCAGCGCCGAGGCGATCGCAAGCGCCGACGCGACGACGAACACGATGTCGTAGGTCACGCCGGGCCGTCCTCCTGGGCCGGGATGTCGTAGGGGTCGACCGGTGCCACCGGCGTGCGCCGGGCCTCTGGCCCGGGCTCCAGCAGCATCTGCTTCGTGTAGACCAGCGCGTCGCGCGACATCTCGGCCAGCTCGTAGTCATGGCCGAGCGTGATCGCGTCGAACGGGCAGGCCAGCTCGCAGTAGCCGCAGAAGATGCAGCGGCTCATGTTGATCTCGTAGATGCGCGCGTAGCGCTCGCCGGGCGAGTAGCGCTCCTCGGGCGTGTTCTCGGCGGCCACCACGCGGATGCAGTCGGCCGGGCAGGCCGCGGCGCAGAGCGAGCATCCGACGCACTTCTCGAGGCCGTTCTCGTGCCGGTGCAGTCGGTGCCGTCCGCGAAAGCGCGGGTACACCGGACGCTTGTACTCGGGGAACTGCTGCGTCACCGGCTTTCGGAACAGGTGCCGGAAGGTGACGCTGAAGCCCTTCAGGTTGTCGGTGACTGGCATCAGCAAACCCTCATGCTCGGTAGGCCACGATTGCGGAGGTGACCAGCAGGTTGATCGTTGCCAACGGCAGCAACACCTTCCAGCCGATCGTCATCAGCCGGTCGTAGCGCACGCGCGGAAGCGTCGAGCGCACCCAGATCGACAGGAACAGGAAGATGAACATCTTGATCAGCATCCACAGCGGGCCCGGCAGCACCGGCCCGTCGTAGCCGCCCAGGAACAGGATCGATGCCAGGGCCGAGAACGCGATCAGGGCGATGTACTCGGCGTTCTGGAACATCGCCCAGCGCAT
>DATNEO010000179.1:0-7236 GCA_035553035.1 Gaiellales bacterium
GCTGACAAGGCGTCCGCGCGCACCCAGTAGTGCCGGGCCGCTGGAACCGGGAGGGCGATCGCAGCGCCCGCGAGACCCAGATCCTTGGGTGGATCCTGGTCGTCCCGGCGATGGCGGCCGTCAGCGCGCTGATCCTGTACCCGCTGGTCAAGGGCTTCCAGCAGAGCATCCAGTCAGGCGGCATCCTGTTCGGCGAGCTGCCAGGCTACGTCGGCACCCGCAACTACCGCGACGTGCTCAACGACCCGACCTCGCGCGACGCGATGCGCCACACCCTGGAGTACGTGCTGCTGGCGGTCTCGCTGGAGCTGGTGCTGGGCATCTTCGTCGCCGTCACCCTGCACAGGGTGTTCCGCGGGCGTGGCTTCGTGCTGGCCGTGCTGATCCTGCCCTGGGCACTTCCGTCGGTGGTCTCGGGCGTGCTCTGGCGCAGGGTGTTCGACCCCGACAACGGCCTCCTGAACAGCGTGCTGCTGCATCTGCACATCATCAACCAGCCGCACGTGTGGCTCGCCAGCGGCCGGGGCGCGATCGTCTACATCACGCTCGTGCACGTGTGGGGGGTGCTGCCGCTGATCAGTCTGATCTTCCTGGCCGGGCTGCAGAGCGTGCCCGACGAGGTCTACAGCGCCTCGGCCGTCGACGGGGCCGGCCCGTGGCGTCAGTTCCGCTACATCACCCTGCCCCTGCTGCGGCCGTCCATGGCGATCGCGCTGACCGTCGGGACGCTGCTTGCGATCAGCATCTTCGACGAGATCTACGTGCTGAACGGCACAGCCCTGAACACGCGCTCGATCCTGATCCAGGTCTACAACACCACCTTCGTCGAGGCCGACTTCGCCCACGGCACCGCGCTCGCGTTCGTGCTGGCCGCGGTCACCGCTGTGCTGGGCGGCTTCTACGCGCTGGCGCTTCGGAGGTCGACGGTATGACCACGACGCTGGGCATGCGGGTGCTGAAGGCGCTGGCCGTGACGCTGATCGTGGTCTGGTCGCTGGCACCGATCGTGCTGGGCGTCACCACCAGCCTATCCACCCAGCGCGAGGTGAACGAGGGGCCCAGCCACTGGTTTCCGCACCATCCCACCACCCAGGCCTACCGCGCGCTGATAGGCGGCACCACCGGCGAGCATTCCGGTGGCACCGTCACCCAGCGGGGCGAGTTCGTGCAGTCGATGTGGGTCAGCGCCGAGCTGGCGCTGCTGTCGGCCGGGCTGACGCTGGTGGTGGCCACGATGGCGGCCTACGCCTTCGGCCGGCTGCGATTCCGGTTCGGCGGGTTGCTGCTGGCGGTGCTGGTCGGCACGATGGTGGTGCCCATCTTCGTGGTCGTGATCGCGCTCTTCAAGCTGATGGCGAATGCCCACCTGATCGACACCAAGAAGGGCCTGGTGCTGGTGTTCGTGGCCACGCTGACGCCGCTCGCCACCTGGCTGCTCTACACCCAGGTGCGCGAGATGCCGGCCGAGCCGGAGGAGGCGGCGCTGATCGACGGCTGCCGCCGCTGGCAGGCGTTCGTGCGGGTGGTGATCCCGCAGATGAGCTCGGGCATCGCGGCGGTGGCGGCGATCCTGGCGCTGTCGGTGTGGGGCGAGTTCCTGATCCCGCTGCTCCTCACGCAGACCCAGAACGCGAAGCCGGTGACGGTGCTGATCACCGAGTACGTCGGCAAGTACACGACCAACTACCCGATCCTGGCCGCCGGCGGCGTGCTGGCGCTGATCCCACCGGCGCTGCTGGCCCTGGCGCTGAACAAGCGCATCACCGGCATGCTGGCGGGCTCGTGATGACCACCACCGGCACGATCACGCTGGAGTCGGTCACCAAGCACTTCCCGGGCGGCGTGGTCGCTGTCGACAACCTCAGCCTGGAGGTGCAGCCGGGCGAGTTCCTGGTGCTGGTGGGGCCGTCCGGGTGCGGCAAGACCACCGCGTTGCGGATGGTGGCCGGCCTCGAGCCGGTCACCGATGGCCAGATCCGGATCAACGACCGGGTGGTGACCAGGCTGCCGCCGCGCGACCGCGACATCGCGATGGTGTTCCAGAACTACGCCCTCTACGCGCACATGACGGTGCGCAACAACATGGCGTTCGGCCTCAAGATGGCGCGGATGCCAAAGGACGAGATCCGCCGGCGGGTGGACGAGGCGGCGGTGATGCTGGGCCTGACCGAGCTGCTCAACCGCAAACCGCGCCAGCTTTCGGGCGGCCAGCGCCAGCGCGTGGCGATGGGCCGGGCGATCGTGCGCGAGCCCTCGGCGTTCCTGATGGACGAACCGCTGTCCAACCTGGACGCCAAGCTGCGGGTGGAGATGCGCGGCGAGATCATCCGCGTGCAGCGCCGGATCGCCGCTCCCACGCTGTATGTCACGCACGACCAGACGGAGGCGATGACGATGGGCGACCGCGTGGCGATCCTGCGCGACGGCCTGCTGCAGCAGCTGGGCACGCCCGACCAGGTCTACGACCGGCCGGTCAACGCGTTCGTGGCCGGATTCATCGGCTCGCCCTCGATGAACCTGCTGCCGGCCGGCCTGGAAGCCGACGGAGACGGCTGCGCCATCAGCGTCGGCGGCGCGCGGCTGACGGCCCCGAGGCTGCTGGAGCAGCGGCCGGCGCTGCGCGGCTACCTGGGGAAGCCGGTCACGCTGGGCATCCGGCCCGAGGACTTCGGCACCGATGGCGATGGCGGCGAGATCGACGTGACGGTGGCGCGGCTGGAGTCGCTGGGCTCGGAGCTGGTCGCCTACCTCGCCCCGGCCGGCATGGCGGCCGACACGCTGCTGACCGCGCGGCTGGAGCGGCGCGCGGCGCTGACCGAGGGCAGCGCGACGCAGGTGAACGTCGACGTCGACCGGCTCTACTTCTTCGACCCGGACAGCGGCGCCGCCCTCACCTGACCATCAGGCTGATGATCTGGTGGGGCCGGTAGCCGAGCTCGATCACGCCGTCGTCCACGCGCAGCGGCTCGCCGGCGTCCTCGAGCAGGTTGCACGACACCGCCTCGGCGGCCGGCCAGCCCACATGCAGGCGCGCCCTGCCCCGCGCACCGTGGGCCTCGTACAGCCGCAGCAGCAGGGCGTCGGACTCCTCGGCCCGCTTGACGGTGTCGAGCACCAGGTTGGGGTCATCGACCGACAGCCATGACCGCGGCCCACCCGCGCCCGCGGCCCACCGCAGCGGCGTCGCGAACCGCGCCGCCTCGGCCACCACGCCCGCCTCGCGCCAGCCGCCCGCGTGCGGCATCACCGCGTAGGCGAACCGGTGGCTGCCCGCGTCGGCGTCGGGGTCGGGCACGGACGTCGAGCGCAGCAGGCTGATTCGCATCTCGCCGCCCAGCGTCGAGTAGCCGTACTTGCAGTCGGTCAGGAGCGCCACGCCGAAGCCGTGCTCGGACAGGTCGGCGAAGCGGTGCCCGGGCACCTCGTAGCGGGCGAGGTCGTGGCTGGTGGAGAAGTGGGTGGGCCGCTCGGCGTGGCCGAATTGCATCTGGTAGGTGGCGGATGAGCTGTGCACGGCCACCGGGAACAGCACCTTCAGCATCGTCCGGCGCTCCCGCCAGTCGACCTCGCAGTGGAAGTCGAGCCGGGAGGCGCCCGCGTCCAGCCGCACCAGCTGGCGCAGCGTGCTGGCCGTCCCGAACCGGTAGCGCAGCTCCACCTGCGCCCGCAGTCCGCTCGCCTGGACGACGGCGCAGGACTCGGCCGGCCCGGCGTCCCGGGCCGTCTCGAGGTGGAACGGGTCGATATCCCAGGCCTCGTAGGCCGTGGGCCGGTCGTCGTACAGCTGGAAGATGTTCCCCGGCGCCTCCAGGGCCTCGCGATCGGCCGCCCGGTGCACCAGCGAGACGAGGCGGCCGTCGCGGGTGAGCTCGGCCCGCAGCAGGTCGTTCTCGAGCACCACGCCGTCTCCCTGCTCAGTCGCGCGTGCGACGTCCGGTCCGGTGTCCGCAGCGGTGCCGACGCCGTAGCTGGGCGCCTCCACCCAGGCCAGCTGTCCGTCCGGCCGCTCCGCCACCTCGGCCCGAGCCGCTCCAAGCGTGTTCACCGGCGCCGTCGGCCCGCTGCCTGCGATCGCGGCCAGCGCGCCGGCCGCCACCGCCTCGGCGCCTGCCCGCACTGCGGCGTGGTCACGGGCGGCGTCCTCGTAGACCAGGCCGATGCTGGAGCCGGGCAGGATGTCGTGGAACTGGTTCAGCAGCAGCAGCTTCCAGAGCTCGTCCAGCCGCTCGGCGGGGTAGGCGGCGCCGGCCTCGCGCATGGCGACGGCGGCCAGGAACTCGGCATCGTGCAGCGCCCGCTCGCCCCGCGCGTTGCCCAGTTTGACAGCGGCCTGCGACGTGTAGGTGCCACGGTGGTACTCGAAGTAGAGCTCGCCCAGGATCGCCGGCAGGTCGCGAGCATCGGCCTCCAGCGCGGTGAAGAACGCATCGCTGGTGGTGATGGTCGTGCGCGGAAGGCCCTGCAGGTCGCGGGCGCGGCGCAGCGTCTCCAGCATGTCCGGCGTCGGCCCACCGCCGCCGTCGCCGTAGCCGAACACCAGCAGGCTGCGGTGCGAGCGGTCGTGGTCCCTGTAGTCGCGAACGCTGCGGCGAAGCTCGGCCACCTCGGCGGTGGCGTTGTACGTGTCGGCCGGCGGGAAGTGCGCGAGCACCTGCGACCCGTCGATCCCCTGCCAGGTGAACGTGTGGTGGTCGGGTGGGTTGAACCGGTTCCAGGACAGCTTCTGGGTGAGGAACCGGCCGATCCCGGCACCACGCATGATCTGGGGCAGCTGGCCGTTGTAGCCGAACACGTCGGGGTTCCAGAACTCGGGACAGCGGCGGCCGAACTCCCGCTCGAAGTAGCGCTGGCCGTGCAGGAACTGGCGCACGAGCGACTCGCCCGACGGCAGGTTACAGTCGGGCTCAACCCAGGTGCCGCCCACCGGCAGCCACTGGCCGGACTCCACGCGGGCGCGGATGCGCCCGTACAGCTCCGGGTTGCGGCGCCGGATCCAGTCGTATTGCTGGGCCTGCGAGCACGCGAACCGGAACTCCGGATAGCGATCCATGTAGGCGACCTGCGAGCTGAAGCTGCGCACCGCCTTGCGGTAGCTCTCAGCCAGCGGCCACAGCCAGGCGGTGTCGAGGTGCGCGTGGCCGATCGCCGACAGCTCGTGCGTGACGGTGGCGTTGCGGCGCTCGAGCAGGGGCGCCAGGATCGCCTCGGCCTCGTCCCAGGTGGCCGGATCGTGCTCCGACCAGACGTTGCAGACGCGGTTCAGCTCGTACAGCAGCTCGCCCGCCCAGGTCGGGTCGAGCCCGTCGGCGTGCTCGGCTTCGAGCCGGCGCAGCACGTCGAAGTCGTGGTGCAGCCGCCACGCGCGCGGGTCGAAGCGGGCGATCTGGCAGCGGTCGAGCACCACCGGCTCGCGGCTGGCGTAGGGGCGGGGCAGCTCGCCGAACAGGCCGTTGCATGCGAGCTCGACACGCAGGTCGAGCCGCTCGCCCGCGGCCGCCGCCTCGCGCAGCATGGCGTCCACGCGGGCGCCGTCGGGGCTGGTGTTCAGGCCCTGCAGCGCCCGGCCGCCGTCCCACAGCGTGGCCTCGCTGTGGCTGACCCACAGCAGGTCGACGCGCTCGCCCTGCCACCGCTCCGGCACGGTCGCCTCGACCTTGAACCAGTAGCTGGCCCAGAGCGGCCCGAACGTCTCGCCCAGCTCGCAGTCTCGGTAGTCGAGCAGCTCCGCCTCAGCCGGCTCGATGCGGTCGACCGGCCCGGCCACGGCCAGCCGCTCGGGGGCGAGGGCGTCGGCGTGGATCAGCGCGCGGATCCGGTCCCCGACCTGGGCGATGCGCTGGCGGGTGTAGCCGGGGTGGCGCAGCATCAGCGCGACACCCTAGATGATTGATCGATATCTCCGTGATGTCCAAGGCGCAAGGCATCGCCTTGCGCCGGTCGGAGGTGCAAGGCCAACGGCCTTGCACCGATCGGGAGCGGACGGAGACGACGGTTCGCAGCCGTGGCCACCCCGGCCGCCGCTCACTTCAAACCGGTCGCAGCGGCCAGGCTCGCGAGCGATATCGATCAATCATCTCCATTTCACCTCAGGCATTTCAGGCTTTGCGCAGCAGCCTCCGCCAGAGCGACGGTGGCCGCGGCTGGGTGGCCCGCCACTCGCTCTCCAGCGGCAGCCGCCCCGCGTCGCGCGCCGACAGCACGCACTCGCGGTGGGCGTGGCGGCGGCGGTCGCCGTCGCCCTCCGGGGAGATCAGCACGTGATCGCTCATGGCGTGCAGCCGCAGCCCGCAGAGCGGACAGCGATAGGTGGCCGGCTTGCGACTTCGCACCGGACGGATCGCCCACCATCGCGCCTGCTCGAGCTTCGCCACCAAGTCAATTATGCCCGGCCGGGGAGCTCAGGCGTGCGCGACCAGATGCACGGGGCGTTGCTGATGCCGGCGCGTCCGGTGCACGCGCTGGGTGCCGGGCAGGCGCACGGCGCCGCTGTAGTCCGCGGCGTACCAGCCGTGGCTGAGGCTGGCCACCGACACCACCTGGCCGGTCTGGGGTGCGTGGATGAACCGGCCGTGGCCGATCCACAGGCCGACGTGGCCGAGCCCAGCGAAGAAGACCAGGTCGCCGGGGCGCAGCGCGTGGCGCCCGACGTGGCGTCCCATCGCCCACTGGGCGTAGCTCGAGTGCGGCAGCCCGATGCCCATGTGGGCGTAGACGTACCGCGTGAACCCCGAGCAGTCGAACCCGCGCGGCGTCGTCCCCGCCCATATGTAGGGCGTGCCGCGGAAGCGCAACGAGAACTTCGCCGCACGCGCGCCCAGCGTCAGCGGCCGGCTCGGAGCCGGGTGGCGGTGGAACACGTGGCCGGTTGCGGCAGCGCGCGCAGCGATGGGCGACAGCAGTGACGCTGCCAGGATCGTGAGCAGAGCCCGTTTCACAGCGGCGAAGAGTACAGACTTGTTTTTGCGCGTGTCGCAACACGCTCACTGGAATCGGTCAAACGCTGTGGGCGATCGCCGCCTCGGAGCCGGAATGGAATAGGTGAAGCCGGCCGCGCTCGACGCCGAACTGGAAACGGTCACCCAACCGGTGGTCGGAGGCCCCGTCGGCGCGCACCACCAGCCGCAGGTCGTCCGCCACGCGCACGCCCAGGAACGTCTCGCGGCCCAGCGCCTCGACCGACTCGATCGTGCCCTGGAACGGCCCGGCCAGGCCGGCGCCGTCCTGCCACGGGCGCGT
>DATNEO010000180.1:0-7471 GCA_035553035.1 Gaiellales bacterium
GAGCTGCCGGCGCTGGTCACCATCGAGGCCGACCACAAGGTGGGCGAGGCGATCGAGCTGATGCAGCGCTACTCGATCTCGCAGCTGCCTGTGGTGCGCGCTGACCCGGTCGCATCGCTGGCCGACGTGGTCGGATCGCTGCAGGAGCGCGGGCTGCTCGACCGCGTGTTCAAGAGCCCGGACGCCCTCAACGAGGGCGTCGCTCAGGCCATGCAGCCGCCGCTGCACGTGGTTGACGCGACCGAGTCGGTCGATCGCGTGTTCGCCGACCTGACCGCCGGCAGCCCGGCCGTGGTGGTCGTCGAGGACGGCCGGCCCGCCGGCATGCTGACCCGTTCCGACCTGCTCGAGTACCTCGCCGACCGACGAAACGGCGTGTGAGCCGCACGGTCTCAACGGCCGAGCTGCGACGGCGCGCGGTCGCAGCCCAGGGATACGCATCACGCACCCGCCGAGGCCGGCCGGCCGAGGTGGCGGCGGCCATCGACCGGCTGGGCTGTGTCCAGCTGGACTCGATCTCGGCGGTCGAGCGCAGCCACCGGATCACCCTGGCCGGCCGCGTCGGCAGCTATCCGCGTGGCACCGTCTCGAAGCTGCTCGGACAGGGCCGCATCTTCGAGTACTGGGCGCATGAGGCCTGCCTGGTGCCGATCGGCGACTGGCCGGTGTGGCGGCGGCGGATGGAGGAGCGACGTTCTCACCACTGGTTCGGCCCGGTGATCGACCGTGACCCGGAGCTGGCCGAGCGCGTGCTGTCGGAGATACGGGAACGGGGCCCGCTCGGCTCCCGGGACTTCGAGGGGGCGCGCAGCGGCGGCATGTGGGGCTGGAAGCCGGCCAGACGGATGCTGGACGCGCTGTGGACAGCGGGCGACCTGGTGGTATCCGGCCGAAACGGCTTCCAGCGCCTGTACGACCTGCCCGAGCGGGTGATCCCGGACGACGTCCTGGGCGCGCCGACTCCCAGCGAGGACGAGTTCCTGCGCGCGCTCGTTCTGCGCGCGGTGCGCTCCCGCGGCGTGCTCACCGAATACGGCGTCGTCGAGCACAACCGGCTGCGCGGCGGCATCGCCCGGATCCGGCGGCACGTCGACGCGCTGGTGGCGGACGGCGCGCTGGAGCGGCTCGAGGTGGCCGACGGCGGCCCGCCGGTGCTGGTCGCGAGCGGACCGAAGCCGGCCGGCTCGGCCACCGCCGCGGTGCTGCTGTCGCCCTTCGACAACCTGCTGTGGGACCGGCCGTTCGCGGCCCGCGTGCTCGGCTTCGAGCACCTGATCGAGGTCTACAAGCCGCCGCCACAGCGGCGCTACGGCTACTACGTGCTGCCGTTCCTGCTGGGCGACCGTATCGTCGCGCGGCTGGACATCCGCAGCGACCGCCGCGCGGGCGTGCTGCGCGTGTTGGCCCACTACCCCGAGCCTCGGGTGCGGTGGGGAGCCCGCCACGAGGCCGGCCTCGAGCGCGCCCTGGAACGCCTGGCGGCAACGGTCGGGCTCGAGCAGGTGCAACGTGCCGATCTGGGGGCCAAGGCGCGGCGTCCCTGATGGCTCCGCCCAGCAGAGATGATTGACCCGATATCCTTGGCGGCGGATGCAGTTCGACACCCGCGCCATCCACGACGGCCAGCCTCCGGATCCCTCCACCGGCGCGGTGACGGTGCCGATCTACCAGACCTCGACCTACGTGCAGGAGGCGGTCGGGCAGCTGAAGGACGGCTACGACTACTCGCGCACGGCGAACCCGACCCGCAGAGCGCTCGAGACCTGTCTGGCCTCGCTGGAGAGCGCGGAGCACGGCTTCGCCTTCGCCAGCGGCATGGCCGCGACCACCACCGTGATGCACCTGCTCTCGCCGGGCGACCAGGTGGTGTCGGTGAACGACGTCTACGGCGGCACTTACCGGCTGTTCTCGAAGGTCTACGAGCCGCGCGGCGTGCGCTTCGCCTACCTCTCCGCAGACCAGTGCAACACCGAGCTGGAGCGGCACCTGGAAGGCGCGAAGATGCTGTGGCTGGAGTCGCCCACCAACCCGCTCCTGAACGTGGTGGACATCGCGTCGGCGGCCGCGACGGCGCACGCGGCCGGGGCGCTCCTGGTGGTGGACAACACCTTCGCCACGCCCTACCTGCAGCGCCCGATCGAGCTGGGCGCCGACATCGTCGTGCACTCGGCGACCAAGTACCTGGGCGGACACTCGGACCTCGTGTCCGGGTTCGCGGCCACGTCCGATGCCGCGCTGGGCCAGCGGCTGGCGTTCCTCCAGAACTCGCTGGGCGCCGTGGCCGGGCCGTTCGACTCATGGCTGGTGCTGCGCGGGCTGAAGACGCTGCCCGTGCGGATGCGCCAGCACTGCGAGAACGCGCGTGCGGTGGTCGGATTCCTGGGCGGCCACCCGGCCGTCACCCGGGTGCTCTACCCCGGCCTCGAGGATCACCCGGGCCACGAGATCGCCGCGCGCCAGATGCGCGACTATGGCGGCATGATCTCGTTCCTGGTCGACGACGAGCGGCAGGCGCGTGACGCGGTTTCGCGCACGCGCGTGTGGTCGCTGGCCGAGAGCCTGGGCGGCGTCGAGAGCCTGATCGAGACGCCGGCCCAGATGACCCACGCGTCGACCGCCGACGCGCCGTTCGCGACGCCGCCCAACCTGGTGCGGCTGTCGGTGGGCATCGAGTCGGCGGACGATTTGATCGAGGATCTCGAGCAGGCGCTCAACTAACTGCCCTATCGCAGATGCCGGCGCCTGGCCGCGATCACCGACAGCCAGGCCAGCCCCAGGCCGGCCGCGCCGAACAGCGCCGGCGGCGCCAGCGACGAGCCGTATGACCCAAGCGCCCTGATCTCGAGACCGCCCAGCACCAGCAGCCCGAAGCCCATGCCGAGGGTCAGCTGCCGACGCACCGCCGCGGCCATCGCCACCAGCAGCGCCGCGCCGACCACGGCGCGCACCCCGTCCTGGCCGGTTGCGACCGGGATTGCCGAGTACGCCAGCGGCATCAGCAGGGCGGCCGCCACCAGCAGGTTTCGCTCCTCCTCGCCGCGCAGCAGCCGGCCGGCCGCCACCAGCAGCGCGACGGCAGCCAGCGTCACCAGGAACCGCGTCCAGTCGCCGCCGCCGCGGGAGGCCAGCGTCACCTGAAACCCCGCCGACAGGTGCAGCTCGATCCCGAGCACCAGCGCCAGGGCGGCCGCCAGCAGCCAGCGCGGCTGGCGGGCCAGCAGAAAGGCGGCGGCGTAGACGCCGGCCCCGATCAGGAATGCGTTCGCCACCACATCGTTGGAGAAGCTGTACAGGAACACCACGCTGGCCCCGGCGCCGGCGTGGTGCCACAGCAGCAGCACCAGGCCCGGCACCAGCGGTGCCGCGCCCAGCAGCGCCGCCAGATCGACCTCGGCCGGCGGGTCGTCCCGCGCCGCCGCCCGCGATCCGGCCACGTGGGCCGCGATCATCAGCAGGCAGAAGGCGACCGTGACCAGGCCGGCCGTGCGCGCCCCGATGTCATCGCCGCGGGCCTCCAGGTAGCTGCCCCAGCACACGAACAGCGCGACCAGCGCGCACAGCCGAAGCACGCCAGGGGTGAGCTGGTGCCGCACAGCGGGATGTTCAACAACCACGGGTCGGCTCCTGCGGGGTCGAAACCTGGGCCGCGACACCGTATGATCGCCACGCAGGTCAGAAGATCAGTGCTTCTACCCGAGGGAGGAAGGCGGATGAGCACAACATCACCTGGAGCGGGCGGGCCTCAGCCCGGCCTCACCGAGGATGAACAGCTGCTCCACAAGCTGGGCTATGCCCAGGAGTTGATGCGCGGTTGGGGCGGGTTCTCGAACTTCGCGATCTCGTTCACGATCATCTCGATCTTGGCCGGATGTCTTACGTCCTACTACCTCGCGATCGGCTGGGGCGGCCCTGTGGCCGCCACCTGGGGCTGGCTGCTCGTGGGCGGCTTCTGCATCCTGGTGGCGCTGGCGATGGGCGAGATCGCCTCCACCTACCCGACCGCGGGCGGCCTCTACTACTGGTCGTCGCGGTTGGGTGGCGCCGGCTGGGGCTGGTTCACCGGCTGGTTCAACCTGGTCGGGCAGGTCGCGGTAACGGCCGCGATCGACTTCGGCGCGGCCACCTTCATATCGTCACTCATGAACCTCTGGTTCGGCTACTCGCTGACCAAAGGCCACGTGTTTCTGACCTACACGGTGATCATCGCGTTGCACGGGCTGATCAATCAGTTCGGCTCGCGGCTACTGGCGATGATCAACAACATCTCTGCCTGGTGGCACATGGCCGGCGTGCTCGTAGTCGTGGGCGTTCTGATCGCCGTGCCGGACCACCACAAGTCGTTCAGCTTCGTGTTCACGGACACGGAGAACTTCTCCGGGTTCCAGGGCCACAACTTTACGAATCCGGTGTTCTGGTTCGTGTTCGGAATCGGCCTGCTGATGGCCCAGTACACGATCACGGGCTATGACGCCTCGGCCCACATGAGCGAGGAGACGCAGAACGCCTCCCGTTCGGCGGCCATCGGCATGGTCATGTCGGTGGTGGTGTCGGTGATCTTCGGGTTCATCCTGCTGGTGGCGATCACGTTTGCGATCCCGGGCCCGGTGGGCAACACGGCCGCCCAGTACACCTTCGCAGTGCAGTACATCTGGCAGACGGCGATGGGGGACAAGTGGGCGGAGTTCCTGCTGGTGATCGCCTGCGTGGCCCAGTTCTTCTGCGGGCTCGCGTCGGTCACATCGGCGTCGCGAATGATGTTCGCGTTCTCGCGCGACCGCGCGGTGCCCGGTCACCAGCTGTGGCGCAAGGTGTCGAGCGATCGTGTCCCCGTCCACTCGGTGTGGGCGATCTGCGCGATGTCATGGGCGCTGATGCTGCCGACGCTGAAGAACCCCGTGGTGGGTTATGCCGTCGGTACGTCGGTGGCCGTGATCGGCCTCTACATCGCATTCGTGCTTCCCGTGATCCTGCGCTACCGCGCCGGTGAGAAGTTCGAGCGCGGTGCCTGGCACCTCGGCAACCACTACAAGTGGATCGATCCGCTAGCGATCGGCTGGATCGTACTGATCTGCCTGCTGTTCCTGCTGCCGCTGTTCCCGGACGGCATTCCCGGAAACTCGGCGGTGACGGGTAGTCACTTCCTGATCGACGTGAACTGGATCGACGTGAACTACGCGCCGCTGACCGTGGGCGGGGCGTTCCTGTTCTTCGGCGGCTGGTGGGTGATTTCCGCCAAGAACTGGTTCAAGGGGCCAATCAGCATGGGCTCGGAGGCCGAGCTGGAGCGGATCGAGGCCCAGATCGGAGGCGGCGCCGGCGACTGACTCTGGAGGCAGACGGCCCTCGTCACAGCTTCGGCTGCGGCGGGGGCCGTTGGCGTATCGGACCAAAGATTCGCCGCTCCGGCTTGCCTTTCGTCCCCCAGTCGAACGAACTTTCGAGTCGCCTCTACGGCCCGTCCGCCTGGCTTCAACCTACTCGGCTGCCCTCAGCGGCGCAGGGAGAAACCTATGGCACCGAGCCCCGCTCTGCAAGCGCGTAATTCGCGCTCTTTGCGGGTATTCAGAATAGAAAACGCGTAGACTTCGCGTCCATGACCGACCTGGCGCGACGGCTGGCGGTGGCACGCGGCGACGAGCCCGCCGACCTAGTCGTGCAGGGCGGCCGGGTGCTGTCGGTACACACCCGCGAGTGGCTCGAGGCCGACGTGGCCGTGTGCGACGGCTGGATCGCCGGCGTCGGGGAGTACAGCGGCCGCGACACTCTGGACGCACGCGGGCGATACGTCGTCCCCGGCCTGATCGATTCGCACCTGCACCTCGAGTCGTCGATGCTGCTGGTGGACGAGTTCGCCAAGCTGGTGCTGCCGTTCGGCACCACCTCGGTGGTCGCCGACCCCCACGAGATCGCAAACGTGCTCGGCACCGACGGCGTGCACTGGCTGGCCGACGCCTGCGCCGACCTGCCGCTGGACGTGTTCTTCATGGCCCCGTCGTGCGTGCCGGCGTCGCGCTTCGAGTCGCCGCGGCGAGCGCTCACCACGGGAGACCTGGAGGGCCTGCTGCGCCGCCGAAGTGTGCTGGGCCTGGCCGAGATGATGAACTTCCCGGGCGTGATCGCCGGTGATCCGGACGAGCTCGCGAAGCTGGGCCTGGAGGGAGCGAAGCACGTCGACGGCCATGCCCCGGGCGTGCTCGGCCGCCGGCTGCAGGCGTACGCCGCCGCCGGGATCGGATCGGACCACGAGGCGACGACGCAGCAGGAGGGCCGCGAGCGGCTGCGCGCGGGCATGTGGCTGCTGATCCGCGAGGCGTCGGGCGCCCGGAACCTGGACGCGCTGCTGCCGCTGGTGCACGAGTTCGGCCCCGGACGGATCGCGTTTTGCACCGATGACCGCGAGCCCGGGCACATCGCCCGCGAGGGCCATGTCAACTCGATGGTGCGCCGGGCGGTTGAGTCAGGGGTGGACGCTCGCGACGCGCTGGCGATGGCCTCCTGCAACGCGGCCGCCTGGCACAGGCTGGGCGACCGCGGCGCGATCGCCCCGGGGCGGCGAGCCGACCTGCTGGTGCTGCCCGATCTCGAGCGGTTCCTGCCCGACGTGGTGCTCAAGGACGGTGCGGTGCCGGTGCCGCCGGTGGCGCCGCCGGTGCCGGAGTGGGCGCGGCGCACCGTGCGGATCCAGCCGATCTCGCCCAACGACCTGCACACGCCGGACGGCGGCGGCGCGATCCGCGTGATCGGCCTGGTCCCGGGCCAGATCGTGACCGAAGCGCTGGCGATGCCGGCCACCGTCCGGGACGGGCTGGCCGTCGCCGATCCGGCCCGGAACCTGGCCAAGATCGCGGTCGCGGAGCGGCACCTGGGCACCGGCCGGGTCGGGCTCGGATTCGTTCGGGGCTTCGGGCTGCAGCGCGGGGCGATCGCGAGCACCGTCGCCCACGACGCGCACAACATCGTCTGCGTAGGCGTCGACGACGGTGACATGGCGCGGGCGATCGGGCGCCTGGCCGAGCTGGGCGGAGGCATGGTGGCCGTCGAGGGCCGCGGCGTGCGGGCGGAGCTGCCGCTGCCGGTGGCAGGGCTGCTCAGTGATCAGCCGCTGGACGTGGTGCTGGCGCAGAGCGAGGCGCTGTCAGATGCGGCCGCGGCGCTCGGCTGCACCGTCGTGGCGCCGTTCCACGCCATGAGCTTCCTGGCGCTGTCGGTGATCCCGTCGCTCAAGATCACCGACCAGGGCCTGGTGGACGTGGATCAGTTCAGGCTGGTGAGCCTGGCCGCGGGAGACTGAACGGGACCAAAGATTCGCCGCCCCGGCTTGCCTTTCGTCCACCGACCGAACGAACTTTCGAGTCGCCTCTACGATCCGTCCGACCGGGTTCAACCTACTCGGCTGCCCTGAGCGGCGCAGAAGGAAACCTATGGCACCGCCGGGTGGTGTGCAAGCGGATAATTCGCGCATTTTGCGAGT
>DATNEO010000181.1:0-2023 GCA_035553035.1 Gaiellales bacterium
AGCTGCCGCCGGCCTGCCGGCGGCTGGCGCAGGCCGGCGGGCACCACGCGGTGATCGCGCTGGGCTGTGTCATCCGTGGCGAGACGCCGCACTTCGACTACGTCTGCGCCGAGGCCGCCCGCGGCATCACCGATGCGGCCGCGGTCACCGGCGTGCCGGTCGCCTTCGGCGTGATCACCGCCAACACGCTCGAGCAGGCCGAGGCCCGTTCCGGCGGCGCGCACGGAAACAAGGGCAGCGAGGCGGCGGACGCAGCGGTCGAGATGGCCGAGCTGATGCGCGTGCTGCCGCGCGCGACCTAGACCCGTCCGGCGCGCGCGTCCGGAAGCGGCGTCAGCACGCCGTCCAGCTGGTCGCGCAGGTGCTCGAAGTCGGGCGGAAGCGACAGGCGCTCGCCCAGGTGCTCGATCGGCTCGTCGGTGGCGAAGCCCGGGCCCAGGGTGGCGATCTCGAACAGCACGCCGGCCGGCTCGCGGAAGTAGATCGACTTGAAGTAGAAGCGGTCGATCACCGGCGTGGGGTGGTAGCCGTCGGCCGCCACCTTCCGCTGCCAGTCCTCGTGCTCGGCCATGCTCGACGCCCAGGCCACGTGATGCACGGTTCCGGCGCCGGGGATGCCCTGCTCGTCGGGAGCCGGCAGCCGCTCGTAGAACGCTCCGCGGTGCTCGCCCTGCATCTCCCAGCGGGAGTCGCCGCGCGGCTCGAAGCCGAGCGTCTGCTCCAGCATCTCGCGACCGCGCTCCAGGTCGGAGGAGTACATGCGCACGCCGCCGAATCCCTGCAGCGCCAGCTCGCGGGGGATGTCGGGGTGCTCGGCCACCAGCGGCGCGTCGGCGCCGGTGAACAGCTCCAGCTCCAGGCCCAGGCCCTCGGGATCGTCGAAGCGCAGGCCCCCCTCGGCACGCGTGGCCACGGCGCCCTCGTCGCCCAGCCGCTGCTCCCAGAAGTCCAGAGCCTGCTGCGACCCAACCCGCCACACGATCGAGCTGACCATCCCGCGGCCGGCCCGGCCCGCGCGGGCGCCTGGGTACTCGAAGAAGGTGATGTCCGACCCGGCGCTGCCGCGCTCGTCGGCGTAGAAGAGGTGGTAGACGGTGGGGTCGTCCTGGTTGACCGTCTTCTTGACCATCCTCAGGCCCAGCACACGCGTGTAGAAATCGACGTTGCGCGGTGCGTCGGCGGTGATGCACGTGACGTGGTGGATGCCGTCGAGCTTCACGGAGGGCCTCCTTACCTGTGCGCTAGACGGCCTTGGTGACCCGGCCGCTCTTGAGGCAGCGCGTGCAGACGTAGGCACGGGTCGGCGAACCGTCGAGCAGGATCCGGATCCGCTGCAGGTTGGGCTCGAAGCGTCGCTTGGTGGCGACCATGGAGTGGCTCCGGTTGTTGCCGAAACCAGGCTTCTTTGCACAGATCACGCAGACTCGGGACACGCAGACAATCCTTTCCGCACGGAACGGCGGCAGTATAGCCCGCAACCTGCCCGGGGGACGGCACGTCATATGGACGATGCACCGGGCACAGCTGACCGCCGTTCCCGCGCCTGGCAAGGTGGCGGGCGAACTGATCATCCCCAGCGAGGTGATCGCCCAGATCGTGGGGCTGACTGTGCTGGAGTGCTACGGCGTCGTCGGCATGGCCGCGACCAGCCTCAGCCAGGGCGTGGCCCGGCTGCTGTCGCGGGAGCGGATCACCCAGGGCGTGGGCGTGCGCCGCGAGGGCGACCGGCTGGCGATCGACCTCTACGTCGTGGTCGAGTACGGTCTCAACCTGGCCGAGGTTGCCACTAGCGTGCGATCGCGGGTGAAGTACACGGTCGAGAAGCTGACCGGGATCGAGGTGGACACGCTGCAGATCCACATACAGGGTGTGAAGCGCACAACATGACGCCGCTCGAGCGGGCGCTGGCGCTGGCGCGGGGCGGGCAGGGAGCGCTGCAGGTGCATCGGCAGCGGATCAACGACCTGAACGTCTACCCGGTGCCGGACGGCGACACCGGCAGCAACCTGGCCGACACGGTGAC
>DATNEO010000182.1:0-13250 GCA_035553035.1 Gaiellales bacterium
ACGGCCGGCCCCGCGATCTGCGAGGTCTGGTCGACGATCTGGTTGAGCGCCGCGGTGCTGGGGACGCGCGCCAGCCCCACCAGGCTCGGGATCACGGCATTTCGCACCGGCGACTCCACGCTCGAGGCGAAGGCCAGAAGCGCGGCCAGCAGGTACAGAACGGCCAGCGGCGTGTGGCCGGACGCGGTCAGGAAGGCCAGCAGCACGCAGCCTGCGGCCGAGGTGGACTGGCTGGCCAGCAGCAGCCGCTTGCGGTCGAACGCGTCGGCGATCACCCCGGATGCGAGCGCGCCGACCAGCAGCGGCCCCAGCGCGGCCAGCCCGATCAGGCCCACCTGCAGCGACGACCCGGTCTGGCGGTAGACCTGGTAGGGCAGCGCCACGGCGGCGAACTGCGAGCCGCCCGAGGCCACCAGGTCGCCGACCCAGAGCCTGCGGTAGGCGGGGAACTCGCGCAGCGGCGAGATGTCCACCCAGAGACGGGACAGGCGCGAGCGCGGGGCGGGCATGTCCCGAGACTAGCGGGACGGCCGCTGACAGCCCGCGGTTAGGGGGTGGCTAGCAGCCGGCGGGGTCGAGCAGCGGCCAGGCCGCCGCCACCACCCGCTCGGGCCAGGCGTCGTCGAGCATGCCGCCCGTCAGCACGCGCTGGATGCCCGCCCCGAACAGCATCGTCACGACCATCTCGACGTCGATGCCCTGGCGCACGTGGCCGGCTGCGGCGGCCGCCTCGAGCACGGAGCGCATCCGCTCCATGCGCGGCTCCACCACCGCGCGGCGGAACTCCTCCAGCATCTCCGGGTGCTGCTCACGGTTCAGGTAGAGCGAGCTGCAGATGGCGACCCCGTCGCACGCCTGGATCCCCGCTCGGAACACCGCCATCAGCGTGACCAGGTAGGCCCGGACGTCGGCGAGATCGCCCACGCTTGCGTCGTCCGGATAGGCGCTAAGAGCGGCGCACACCAGCTCCGCCTTGCTGGGATAGCGCCGGTAGATGGTGGCGCGGGTGACGTCTGCCTCGGCTGCCACCGCCTCTACCGAGAGCCGGTCGTAGCCCTGCATGGGCAGCAGCCGCAGGGTGGCGGCGATGATCTCGCGGTCCGCCTCCTCGTTACGCGGCCGCCCCGGGGGCCGTCGCTGCTCAGCAGTTGTCAGATCAGACATCGCATCCATCGCTCGAAGTTTGACATGGCCGGAAGGTTTTGATACACCACTGTATTGTATCCTATCCTAACACGACTCCGAGTTTGGAGATGGTTTGATGAGTCCTGACAGTGATCGCAAATGGCTCGCACTGGTCCTGCTGTGCGCAGTCCAGTTTATGGTGGTGCTCGACGTGGCGATCGTCAACGTCGCGCTTCCCACCATCAAGAACGCGCTCAACTTCTCCGACGCCAACCTGCAGTGGGTCGTCAGCGCCTACACCCTGACCTTCGGCGGCTTCCTGATGCTGGGCAGCCGCGTCGCCGACCTGCTCGGCCGAAAACGGCTGTTCATAGGCGGCCTGGTGCTGTTCTCGGCCGCGTCGCTGGCCTGCGGCCTGTCCCAGTCGGACACGCAGCTGATCGTGTTCCGCGCCATCCAGGGCCTGGGCGCCGCGGTGATCTCACCGGCCGCGCTGGCCATCCTCACCACCACCTTCGCCGAGGGCGAGGAGCGTAACAAGGCACTCGCCATCTGGGGCGCCATCGCCGGCACGGGCGGCGCCGTGGGCGTGCTGCTGGGGGGCATCCTCACCGACCAGATCGGCTGGGAGTGGATCTTCTTCCTGAACGTGCCGATCGGCCTGATCGTGATCCTGGCCGGTCAGCGGGTGCTGCACGAGAGCCGTGTCGAGCTGGGCAGCCGCAGCCTCGACATCGCGGGCGCCATTCTGGTCACCGCCGGGCTGACGCTGCTGGTCTACGGGCTGGTCACGACCGATACGTACAGCTGGGGGTCGAGCAGGGTGCTCGGTTCGCTGGCAGGCGCCGCCGTGCTGCTGGCCGGCTTCGTCGCCGTCGAGCTACGCGCAAAGGCTCCGATCCTGCCGTTCTCGATCTTCCGCCTGAAGTCGCTGACCGGCGCGAACATCGTCGGATTGCTGCTGGGAGCTGCCATCTTCTCGATGTTCTTCCTGCTGTCGCTGTACATGCAGCAGGTGCTCGGCTACTCCGCCCTGAAGGCGGGCGTGGCCTACCTGCTGGTGGCCTCGGTGATCATCGTCGCCGCCGGCGCCTCGCAGGCGCTGGTGACGAGGATCGGCGTGCGCTCGGTGCTGATCACCGGCATGGTGCTGCTGGTGGCGGGCCTGGTCTGGTTCTCGCAGGTGTCGGTGCACGGCTCCTACGCGACCGACCTGGCGCCAGGCTTCATCCTGGCGGGGATCGGGCTCGGCTTCTCGTTCGTGCCCGTCCAGATCGCCTCGTTGATCGGGGTCACCCACGACGAGGCCGGCATCGCCTCCGGCCTGATCAACACCTCGCAGCAGGTCGGCGGCGCGCTCGGCGTCGCAGTGCTGTCGACGATCACGTTCACCCGGTACGACTCGTATCTGGGCGACCATGGGAACAACCTGGCGTTGATCCCCAACGCGCTCGTGGACGGCTTCCACGTGGCCTTCCTGGTCGGCGCCGGGCTGGCGCTGATCGGGTTGGTGGCGACGCTGTTGTTCATCCCCAAGGACGTCAAGTCCGAGCAGCCAGCCCCCGCCGGCGAGCCGGCAATCGATCTCAGCTAGCGGGAGCGGCGCTCCTGGCGCGCTGCACCGCGACCAACCAGTCGTGGTGCAGCGCGTCCGCCTGGTCGCGCGACATGCGCGGCTCGTAGATCCTCCCGGCGGTGGCCGCCGGGGCCCCGCCGGCCGCCAGCGCGGCGGCGCCCAGCGCCGTCATCTCCCGCTCCACGGCCACCTCCACGGCCATGCCCAGCAGATCGGCCTGGAACTGCATCAGCCAGCCGTTGGCGGCCGCCCCGCCGTCGGCGCGCAACGCGATCACCCCGCCCGGGATCGCCTCCACCACGTCCCGCACCTGGTAGGCGATCGCCTCCAGCGCCGCCCGTGCCAGGTGCGCGCGGGTGCTGCCGCGTGTCAGGCCCGTGATCAGCCCGCGCGCGCCGGCGTCCCACCAGGGTGACCCCAGCCCGGCCAGAGCGGGCACGAAGTAGACGCCGTCGTTTCCGTCCAGCGAGGCAGCCAGGCTGGCGCTGTCGCCGGCCTCGGCCAGGATGCCAAGCCCGTCCCGCAGCCACTGCAGGGCCGCACCGGACACGAACACCGAGCCTTCCAGCGCCGTCACCGCGGGCTGCGCCGCGGCCGTTCGCACCAGTCCGTGCGGCGGCGGGTCGCGCCGCTCGCCGTCGTTCACGAGCAGAAAGCTGCCCGTGCCGTACGTGACCTTGGCCTGCCCGGGCTCGAGGCAGGCCTGGCCGAACAACGCCGCCTGCTGGTCACCCGCAACGCCCATCACCGGCAGCCGCGCTCCCAGCAGCCGGGCCTCGCCGAACATGCCGCTGGACGGCCGGATCTCCGGCAGCAGGTCGGCCGGCACGCCGAACAGTTCCAGCAGGCGGTCGTCCCAGCCAAACGTCCGCAGCGAGCAGAGCATGGTGCGCGACGCGTTGGTGGGATCGGTGGCGTGCACCTCGCCGCCGGTCAGCTTCCAGATCAGCCAGCTGTCCACTGTGCCAAACGCCAGGCCGTCGGGCGAGTCAACCGTGTGCTCGAGCAGCCAGGCCAGCTTGGTGGCCGAGAAGTAGGGGTCGGGGACGAGGCCGGTCAGCTCGCGGATCAGTCCGGCCGGCAGATCGGCGCAGGCAGCGGCCGTGCGGCGGTCCTGCCACACGATCGCGTCGGCCACCGCGTGGCCGCTCGACCGCTCCCACAGGACGGTGGTCTCGCGCTGGTTGGTGATGCCGATCGCGCCCATGTCGGCGGCCGACACGCCGGCTGCCGCAAGCGCATCTGCCGCCGACTCGGTGACGCTGCTCCACAGCTGCTCGGGGTCGTGCTCGACCCAGCCGGGCCGGGGGTAGCGCTGCTCGACCGGCCGTGATCCACGGCCGAGTACCCGGCCACCGTCCTCGACGACGAGGCAGGTGGTGCCGGTGGTGCCCTGGTCGATTGCGAGGATCACGCCGCTCAGGCTACAGGCGCCGCCTCAGCTCCCGCACGTCCTGCGCCTGCCAGTCGGTGTGGTCGTTGCGCCAGCCCTCACGGTCGTGGAAGAAGCGCGAGTCGTTGGCCATCGAGTGGCCGATGACGTTCTTCTGAGCGATGTGGAAGCGGCCCTGCAGCCAGCGCACCAACGCCACCACGCTTCTGATCTGGGGGCGGCGGTGCAGGATCTGCTGGTCGGCCCAGTGCGAGGAGATGCCCTGCTGCTGGATCATCTCGATGCCGATCGCGTGGTCGTTGACTCCGATCGCATGCCGGCACATGATGGCGAGCCGCACCTGCTGGTAGATGGTGCCGTCCTGGTCGACCACGTAGTGCGCGCAGACGCCGGGCAGCTCGCCGCCGTTGGGCGCGTTTGCGTTGAACAGGGCGTGCACGCCGGGGTAGGAACCGGGCCCGCTGTCGGTGAAGTGCAGGACGATCAGCTTCGGGTGCAGGCGGAAGCTGCGCACGCCGTAGTGGCGATAGGCGTAGCCGGCCATCTCGGCGCGTCGCTTCGCGCCGTAGCTGATGCGATCCTGGGTGATGGCCGGCTTCGGCGCCGACGGTCTGGGCGGTGCCGGCGGGGGCGCGGTGGTGGTCGGCACCGGGTCGGTGATCGTGGTGCTGGTCGGGGGCGGCCTGGTGCCCGCGGCCGACGGCGGCGGCGATGTCGACGACGTCATGCTGCTGGCCCCGCCTGCGGCGGCGCAGCCGGCGACCGTCAGGATCACCGCGCTGACCACGGCCGCCACACCCCAGCCGATTGCTCGAACCATCTAGGCAGCGTAGGCCAGCTGCCGGTCGTCCGGCTCGCACGGCGTGACGGACACTGCAGCCGGAGCAGACCGTCGCAGCTCGGTGAAGGAGGCGCCCTCGGCCAGCAGGAACACTGCCCCGATGCCGGCACCGAGCAACACCTCAGTGGCCTGCAGACCGATCGCAAACGCGGCGCCGGACGCGGCCGAGACCCCAAACGACGAGGCCAGCACGCCCGCCACCGCCAGCTGGAAGACGCCCACGTTCCCGGGCATCAGCGGCACCACGCCGACCAGTGTGGAGACCATGAACACGGCCGAGGCCGAGGTGATCGTATGGGGCAGGCCGAATGCGTCGAGCGTCCAGTAGATGCCCGCGATCTGCGCGGCCCACGAGCCGATCCCCAGAGCCAGCGCCACCGCCAGGCGACGGGGATCGCGCATGATCCGAAGGCTGCGGCGCAGCTCTCGTGCCGGGCCCGCCAGGCGCGTGAGCCGAGAGGGAAGGGTCGGCTGTGCGCGCCTGGCGAGGATCCCGGCGATCACGGCGCCACCCGTCAGCGCGCCGAGAACCATCAGTGTCGAGTCGGCCCACGCGGGCAGATCGACGATCGTCAGCACCAGACCTGCGCCGATCAGCGCCAGCGCCGCGCCGAGCACGAGCTGCTCGGCAACCAGCGTGCCGGCAACCGCGGTCACGGGCAGCTGCGATCCGGTGCGGCGAATGCGGCGGGTCAGCACCGCCACCCGCACCAGCTCGCCCAGCCGGGCGACAAGCACCGTGTTGAACAGGAAGCCGATGAAGACGCTGGGCAGCAGGTCGCGCGTCGTCAGCCGAGGGGCATGGTCGACAGCGTCCAGGGTGCGGCGCCAGACGGCGGCCTTCAGCCAGACCGACACCAGGTTGGCAGCCATCGCCAGCGCCAGCGTGCCCAGCGCCACGGCCGCCAGCGTGTCGGCGGCCTGGCCGGCGCGGCCGGCGAAGCGGTAGACCAGGAACGACGCGACCGGCGCCGCCACCAGCACAGCCGCCAGTCGCCGGCTGCGCGTGTGGGCCGCGTAGACGGCGAGCGCGGCGAGCGTCGCCACGCCGGCGCCGCCGGCCGCGTCGAGGAAGAAGTGGTTGGCGGTGGCCACGATCGAGAACACGACCAGCGCCGGGTAGAAGGCCCACAGCACGCGCAGCACCCGGGTGCGGACGAGCATGACGGCGGATGTGCCGACGATCAGGGCGTAGGCGGTGTGCAGGCTGGGCATCGCCGCGTACGGGTTGGACAGCGAGGCGATCAGGCCGGAGTGGTGATTGACGGACGTCTCGTTGAGCGTGTCCACAAAGCCGAGCGAGCCCAGCATCCGCGGCGGTGCCGCGGGGTAGAGCGTGTAGCAGGCCAGGCCGATCGCGTTGGCGACGATGAACACGTTGCGCACCAGCGGGAACGCGTGGTTGCGGCGCAGGTAGACCCAGAACAGGAACCCGAAGCTGATCGTGAACTGGCAGTTGAAGTACGTCCAGTTGGCGACCGCCTGCACGAAGTGCGGCGACGTGGCCGCGAAGCGCTGGACGTCGAGCTCGTGGAAGATGCCCAGCGAGCGCTCGGTCGAGACGATGTCGTTGGCGTGGCGAAGGGCGACCGCGCGGTCACCGACGGCCAGCGTGCGGGTCGCCTCGTAGAGCAGGTCGAACAGCGCGAAGATGGCCAGCTGCCGCGCCAGGTCGCCCCAACCACGGGGCAGCCAGGCGCCGATGCGGGTGACGATCGAGCTGATCGGGCGCTGGGTGGGTGCTGCGAGGATCATGCTTGCAGCGTGTCACCAGCGGCATCTTCGATCGATACGGCTGGCCAGAATGATTGGTGCGGTTATCCCCCGGCATCACGCAGCACGGAGGCCCGGCCGCCCCCCGAAGGAGCGACCGGGCCTCTCTCCCGGCAGACGCTAGGCCGTGACCGGCTTGCCGTCGATCGGGCCGTGCACGCCGCGGTCGGGAGCAACCGAGCCGTGCGAGGTCAGCGTCGGCATCCACTCCAGCCAGCTGGGCAGGTACCAGTTCCAATCGCCCAGCAGCTTCATCGTGGCCGGAAGCAGCACGCCCCGGATCACGGTGGCGTCGATCAGCACCGCCGCCGCCGCGCCCACGCCCAGCTGCTTGACGTCGAGCACCGACAGCGTGGCGAACAGGCCGAACACTCCGACCATCACGATCGCCGCGCTGGTGACCGTGCCGGCGGTGTCCTTGATGCCCTCGGTGACGGCATCCTCGGTCGCCATGCCGTTGTCCACCAGCTCCTTGACCCGGCTCAGGATGAACACGTGGTAGTCCATCGAGAGCCCGAACAGGATCACGAACAGGAACAGCGGCAGCCAGTTGGCGATGGTGCCGGTCGAGTGGAACCCGAGCAGCGACTGGCCGATGCCGTGCTGGAAGATCAGCACCAGCACCCCGTAGGCGGCGCCCACCGACAGCAGGTTCAGCAAGATCGCCTTGATCGGGATCACGATCGACCGGAACGTCACCAGCATCAGCAGGAACGCCAGCCCCAGCACGAACGCGAACACGATCGGGGTGCGCACCTTCATCAGGCTGTTGAAGTCCATCGACGAGGCGGTATCACCGGTGACGCCGACGTCGGCGCCGGGCAGGTCGCGCCCGATCGTGGCCGGGATCACCCGGTCGCGAAGCGTGCGGACGGCCTGCTGGGAGGCGGCGTTGGCGCCGTCGCCCTGGATCGGCACCGTCATCACGGCCACGGTACCGGCCGGGTTGGTGGAGACGTCGATCGGCAGGTTGACCTGCCCGGTGGCGACGGCCGCCTTCTTGAAGTCGGCGATCGCCTGCCGCGCCTCAGGAGAGTTGACGTCGCCGGTCTTGAACGCGACGGTGGCCGGATCGCCCTTGCCGGGGAAGGCCTTCTGGACTGCGTTGTACGTCTTCACAACCTCCAGGTTGGGGGGAAGGAACTTGAACGTCGGCGTCTCGGTCTTGATGGTCAGAGCCGGGAGCGCCAGCGCCACCAGCAGGCCACCGGCGACGATCACGGCCACGACCGGGCGACGCAGCACACGGTCGAGGATGGTCGCCCAGATCCGGCCCTGGCCGGACGCGGAGCGAGTGGAGACACGGTTACCCGTACCCGCGGCCTTGCGAACGGGATAGGTGAACCAGGACAGCACGCGCCCACGCTCGACGCGGTCGCCCAGCAGCGACAGCACGGCCGGCAGGCCGGTCAGCGAACCGACCATGGCCGCCGCCACGACCAGCATGGAGGCAACCCCCAGCGCCACGAACGTGGCATCGCCGGAGATCAGCATGCCCGCCATCGCGATCATGACCGTGAAGCCGGAGATCAGCACCGCCTGACCCGAGGTGGACGCTGCCATCTCGAGTGCGCTGCGGCGATTCTGCATGGACTGCTGCTTGGCTTCGCGCCGCGACTGCTTGGCCGAGACGACGGCCTCGGCATCACCGGAGCGCTTGGCGGCCCGCAGCGCCTGCTTGGCCGCCGCGATCGCGGCCGTGTCGGCCGGCTTGGTGGCCAGTCGTTCGCGCCGCTCCCGCTGCAGGTAGAACAGCGAGTAGTCGACGCCAACCGCCATCCCGATCATCAGGATGACCTCCTGGGCGACGTCCACCGTGGGGATCACGTGGCTGACGATCGAGTTCAGGCCGAACGTGGCCAGCACCGCCGAGAACGCCAGCAGCACCGGGATACCGGCCGCAACCAGCGCGCCGAACGCGATCAACAGGATGATCATGGTCAGCGGCAGGGAGACGTTGCGGGCGTTTGCGAAGTCGGCGTTGATCTTGTCGTTGAGGACGTGCGTGGCCGATGCCTCGCCGAACTCGTGGATGGAGAGATCCGGGTTGGCAGCGCGCAGCGAGGCGACACCGTCCATCACCGGCTGGATGCGATCAGGGGCGGTCTCGCTGTCGCCCGAGATCTGGAACCGCACAAGCGCCGAGTGCCCGTTCTTGGTGATCTGGCCGGGATAGGCCTTCGAGTACGGGTTCTCGACCTTGATCACCTCGTCGTAGCTGCCGACCTTGGCGATCACGCTGGTGACGCCGGCGCGGAACGCGGCGTCCTTCGCGGTCAGGTTCTGTGACTGCACGAGCACCATCTCGTGCGCGTGCGATGTGAAGTTGGCGTCGTCGATGACGCGGTTGATGTGCCCCGACTCGCCGTCGCCGAGGCGGGCGTTCGAGACGTTGACCTGCCCGACTGCGATTCCGATCGCAACCGCGGCGATGACGAACACGATCCAGAGTCCCAAGGCCGTCCAGCGGTGCTTGGCACTCCAGCCGCCCATCCGGGCGGCCAGGTTCTTGCGTGTAGGACTGGAAGACATGACGGAGAATCCCTTCGGATTGGATTGACTGCCCGCAGCCTGAGCGAAGGGCGTGCTCTGCGACATGCGGAGAGCAGGTGTCCGCAGGTGCGGTAATCCGCACCGCGGCCGGCCGGTTTCGCGACCACCTAGCGGCGGCGCAGCGCCAGCAAGTAGGCCGTGGCGGCGAGGCAGCAGGCCGTCAGGAAGCCGTAGACGGGGCTCGGGCCGGGCTGGTCGAGGCCGGCGCCGGCGACGATCGCGCCGCCGAAGCTGGCGGCGCCCCAGGCGAACGCGGTCATGCCGTTGACGGCGCCCACGCCGATCCCGGCGTTGCGCGCGCCGCGGACGCCCAGCGGCAGCGCCATCGCGTACATGAAACCGAGCGGGGCGGCGCGCACGATCAGCATGCCGGCCACCACCGCCGACGTGCTGGTGCCGAGCACCGGCAGCAGCACCAGTGCCGAGAGGGCCGTGCAGATGGCGCCTGCGACCAGGGTCACCGTCCACTTTCCGGTGTGCGCGGCCAGCACGCTGCAGGCAATGAACACGGCCGAGCCGATCGAGAGGATCAGGCCGATGGTGGCGGTCGAACGGCCGGCGTCGCTGAGCTGGGCGGGAGCGACAAGGAACACGACGCCGTCCGAGAAGCCGCCCAGCAGCATCAGGGTGACGGCGCCCGCGATCAGCGGGTTGCGGCGGGCCAGGCCGAGCGCGGCGCTCAGCCGCAGCTGCTGCTCATGCCGGCCCTCGCTGCCGTGCTCGGCGAAGGCGAGCGCGACGACCAGCCCCAGCGTCACGGCGGCCAGGATCAGGAACGGCGCACCGCGGCTGACACGATCGGCCAGGACGCCGGCGAAGGCCGGGCCGACCATCCCGCCCAGGCCGGCCACCGCGATCACGGCGCCGACGGCGCCGGGCCGATCCTCACCGGCGGAGTCGGACAGCCACGACAGCCCGGCCGACCAGATCACGGCCGAGGCGACGCCGAAGGCGAGCCGGGCCGCAACCAGCGTCCAGAGGCCGACGGCCAGCCCCTGGCCAACGCAGGAGGCGGTCAGCAGCAGGCCGGCCGCGAGCGTGACGCGGCGATGGCCGAGCCGGTCGCCGGCGACTCCGCCGGGGATGGCACCGGCGACGATCGCCAGGCTCGCCGCCGAGAGGGCGACTCCCGATTCGAACCCTGACAGGGAGAAGGCGTCGCGGTAGGACGGCAGCAGCGGCACCAGCGACACCAGCACCACCTCGTCCACGAAGATCAAGGCGTAGAGCAAGATCAGGAGCCGTCGCATCGGCCGAGTCTATGGGTAGTCTCGAGCGATGACGCCGCCTCTCCTGATCCGCGAGTCCAGCCGCGTGCGCCGGGCGCGGATCGTGGTGGCGCCGCACCGGCCGGTCGAGGTGGTGGTGCCGCCGGGCACCTCGGCTGCCTGGATCGACGGCTTCGTGGCGGAGCACCGTGAGTGGATCGAGCGGCGGCGCGCGGCCGAGCCGGAGCCTTCGCTGGGCCTGCAGCGCGACGGCGTCGCCTGGCTGGACGGGGAGCCGCGGCCGGCTCCCGCGGGCGACCTGGGGGCCTGGTACCGGCGCCAGGCGCGGGGAATGCTGACCGAGACGGTCGAGCGCGAGGCGGCCCGGCTCGAGGTCGGCGGCTGGTCGCGGATCCGGGTCGGCGATCCGCGCTCACGCTGGGGCTCATGCTCGACCCGCGGCACGCTCTCGTTCTCGTGGCGGCTGGTGATGGCGCCAGCCTGGGTCGCCGACTACGTGGTCGTCCACGAGCTGTGCCACCTTCGCCAGATGAACCATTCGCGTCGCTTCTGGCAGCTGGTGGACGAGGCCTACCCGTCCCGCCGTGTCGCGCAGGCCTGGCTCAAGCGCCACGGCCCCGAGCTCCACGCCTACCGCCCGTAAGAGCTGCGAAAGGCTTCCCCACGGGCGCGCAGCTGGTGTCAAACACCGACCTGGCCGCCGCGGCATTCCGGCACCCATTCTTGACGGGTGTCACGCCCGCTGCGACTGGCGATTGGCTCAGCTAGGCGAAAAGCCAAATCATTGGAGCCAAACACCGAGAGGTCGTGGCAAAGTTGGCACGTACCCGCGGGCGGGTCAGGGACCGGTCTGGGCGGTGCCGGAGGAGTCGGTCGACGACGACGGCGGCGCGGTCTCCGTCACCGTCACCGTCACCGTCGACGCGGGCGCCGTGTCGGTCACCGTTACGGGTTCCGTCACCGTTGTCGGAATGAAGAAGGTCGCGGCGCTGTTGGTGAGGCCGGTGTCGGCGGCTGGCGCGGACTCGATCACGCTACCGCGATAGATGTAGACCGGCTTGCCGCCGACCACCTGCCGGTGCACCGTTCCGGGCAGCCTGACCACGCTGGTGTGGCCATTGATCACGGTGCGCACGACCGGCTCCGGGACCTTGATCGTCCGAACATGGCCCTTCGTCGTCACGACGCGGACGGCGGCACCCGTCTGCTCGATCGGGTTCTTACCCGCCTCGATACCGACCACGAACCCTCCGAACAGCAGCACCAGCAGCGTGACGCCGGTCAGGAATGCCCGGACTGGATGCTCGAAACTGCCGTGATATCTGGAGTCGCGCACGGGTTGACGCTAGCACGCCCCCCGTGCGCGACCCAAGCTCACGCCCCTGCGCTCAGCGCGGAACGATGCGGCGAACCGTCATCGTGCCGCTCAACTTTCGCATGCCGGCGGGCGGCGCGATCACCACGGTCGTCGACACTGTCTGGAACTTCATCATCGTTTGACCCCCTTCACACGATGAACTCCGTAGGCTCGGGGTAGCGAACGGTGCGAGCCGCGTCAATCACCCGCGAAAAACATTTACGGTTCCCGAACCTTAGGATCGTCCTGCATATGCACGAGATCGCGGAATTTCTGCGCGACAACCCGCCCTTCGACACGCTCAGCGACGAGGAGCTGGACGAGGTGGCCGCGGCATGTGAGATCGAGTTCGCGGAGGCCGGAACCATCGTGCTCAAGCAGGCGGTGGCCACCCCCGGCGTGGCCTGGGTGGTGCGACGCGGCGCCGTCGAGTTGCTGGACGGCCATCGGGTCGTGGACATGCTGTCGGAGGGTGAGATGTTCGGGCACGCCTCGCTGCTGTCGGAGTGGCCGACGGCGCTGGCCGTGCGCGCCGCCGAGGACTCGCTGCTCTACCGCCTGCCGGCTGAGGCGATCCGCCCCGTGCTGGCGCGGCCGGCCGCCCTGCGGTTCGCGGCCCGCTCGCTGGCGGGCCGCTACGAGATGCTGCAGCGCGAGCTGGATCCGCTGGCGCTCGCCGTGGTCGACCCGGCCCGCCGCCCGGTCAGCCGCCTGCTCCGGGGCGACCCGGTGATCGCCGCTCCGGTCGCGACGGTGCAGGAGGCCGCCCGACGCATGGTCGAGGCCAGCTCGTCGGCCGTGCTGGTCGACCTCGGGGACGGATTCGGCATCGTCACCGACCGCGACCTGCGCGAGCGCGTGGTGGCCGCGGGGGTATCTGCCGAGACCCCCCTGTCGCAGGTGATGACCGCCCCGGCCGCCACCATCGCCGACGATGTCACCGGGGCAGACGCGCTGCTGGAAATGCTCGACCGCGGCGTGCGCCACCTGCCGGTGGTGGACGCGTCCGGCCGCGTGATCGGTGTCATCTCCGACACCGACCTGATGGCGGTGGAGACGCGCACCCCCTTCCTCCTGCGCAGAGCGATCACCGCGGCAACCACCATCGACGAGCTGGCGGCCGCCGTGGCGCCGCTCTCGGACACCATCGTCGGCCTGCACGACGCCAAGGTTGCCGCCGCCTCCATCTCACGCGTGATCGCCACCGTCTACGACGCGCTCACCCGCCGCACGATCGAGCTGGTCGTCGACGGTCACCCCGACGTGGCGCCGTTCACCTGGCTGTCGCTCGGCAGCGTGGCCCGGCGCGAGGCGTTCCCCAGCTCCGACCAGGACAGCGCGATCGCCTGGCAGGGCGAGGGCGACGACCCGGCGGTGCGGGAGCCGCTGGCGCGTGTGGCCGC
>DATNEO010000183.1:0-3333 GCA_035553035.1 Gaiellales bacterium
CCGTCCTCGATCTCGGCCTCGATCGCCTCGCGGGTCGGTGCCGCCCGCAGGTGCAGGCCGCCCCAGCGGGTGGGCAGGTCGACCCACTTCCAGGACAGCCGTGCCATGTCGTGCTCGCCCAGGCCGGCTCGGTGGCCGTGCTCCAGCGCCTGGCCGTAGGCGTCGAGCGCGTCGTCGAGCTGTTCTGCCATCCAGTAGGCGTCGCCGACGGCCTCGGCCGCCAGCGCGCGGTCGCGCTCGCCGTTGGCGAGTGACTGGGCCAGCCCGGCCTGGCGCAGGGCCAGGCCATGGGCGTACACCTTGCGCGCCTCCGACGCCGCCCGCAGCAGCATCCGGACGGCATCCGGGCGCGCCTCGGCCGTGCCGAGCGAGACCGCCGACGCGTAGTGGCCGGCCACGGTCTGTGGCTCGGCGTCGCGGCGGCGCTCCAGCCAGCGGGCCAGTTGCATGTGGATCCTGCCCCGCTCGCTGCGCGGCATCGTCTCGTAGGCGACGTCACGGATCAGCACGTGCTTGAAGCCCCAGCCGGAGCCGAGCGCGATCAGCAGGTCGCGCCGTGACAGGTTCGCGATCAGCCGCTTGTGCACGCCCTCCGGATTGACCACCGCCAGCTCCTCCTCGCCGAACGTGCGACCGATCACGGCCGCCCGCTGCATGAAGCGCTTCTCCTCGACCGGCAGCAGGTCGAGGCGCGCGGCGATCACGCCCTGCACGGTCAGCGGCATCGCATCGCCTCCCTCCGCGGCCATCGCCAGCAGCTCCTCGAGGAAGAACGGGTTGCCCCCGGCCAGCTCCACCGCCTGCCGCGCGTCCTCGTCGTCGGACGGCAGCGCGCCGGCCAGGCGCTGCATCTCGGACTGCTCGATCGCATCCAGCGTGACGACGGTGGCATTACGGATCCCGGAGCCCCAGTCCGGTCGCGCCCGCAGCAGATCGTCCCTGGCCATGCAGAGGATCACCAGCGGCCCGCGGGCATCGCCGGTGGCAAGCGACTCCACCAGGTCGAGCAGCGCCGGCTCGGCCCAGTGCACGTCCTCGAGCACCACCAGCACCGGCTGCAGGCCCGACAGCGCCGTCAGCACCAGCCGCCAGGCATCGCGGCCGCGACCCATGTCCTCGAAGTCGTCGTCGGGCGGCGGCGAAGGGTCGTCATCACCCGACAGACCCGCGGTGCGAAGCACGTCGTCGATCTCCCGCTCGCGACCGTCGCCGAGCAGCGCCCGCAGGCGCGCCTCGGCCTGGCTCCGGGCCTGGTCACGCGGCGCGTCGCCGGCGATGTCCGCAGCCCGCAGCAGCACATCCGACAGCGGCGCGTAGGGGCCGCCCTCGCCGTAGGGCAGGCAGCGCCCAAGCCACACGACCGGAGGCTGCGGCTGCAGCTGCAGCTCGATCACGACTTCCTCCGCCAGCCGGCTCTTGCCGATGCCGGGCTCGCCGATCACCGTGATCAGATGTGGACGCCGGTGCTCGACGGCGCGCGACACCAGCGAGGTGATCAGCGAGAGCTCGCCGGTGCGCCCCACGAACGGTCCCCGGGAACGGCGCCGGCGGTAGGCGGTTGCGGGTGCCACGCCGGCCACCGCATACGCGAGCACCGGCCCGCCGCGGCCCTTCACGACCAGTGACCGCGGCTGCACGGTGCGAACGATCGGCTCCAGCGCCCGGAAGGTGGGCTCGCCGATCAGCACCTCGCCGGGCTCGGCCGCCTGCTGCAGCCGCGCCGCCAGGTTCACGATCTCGCCGGTCACCAGGAAGTCGCGCCCGGGCGTGGTGCCGGCGACGACAACGCCCGTGTAGATGCCGATCCGCAGGTCGCAGTCGACGCCGTGCCGGCGCCCGACGCTGGTCAGCCGCGAGATCATGGTCAGCGCCGCCCGGACGGCGCGCTCCGGGTCGTCCTCGTGCGACTGGGGAACGCCGAACACGGCCATCACGGCATCGCCGATGAACTTCTCGACCGTACCGCCGAATGCGGCGGCCGCCTGCGACAGCTCGCTGTACACATCGGCCAGCAGCGCGCGCAGGTGCTCCGCGTCGACCCGCATCGCCAGCTCGGTCGAACCGGCCAGATCGGCGAACAGCACGGTGGCCAGCTTGCGTTCCTCGCCGCCGGCCGACTCGGGGGTCAGGGGTCGGCCGCAGTTGGGACAGAAGCGTGCGCCGTCGGGCACGGCGCTGCCGCACGACGGGCAGGTCAAACCGGCTGCCTGGTGCTGCGCCTGTCCACGATCAGGGATCCCATGAGGGCCGTAGGATACCCTTGCGCGGTCGACGCGCTTCGCTTGGAATGGGCGTTCGTAGCTCCTCGAAAGCGCCGATGCGACTGGAACGCGTCCAGCGCGCCGGGCACCTGGGGTGTACAGTCGCACGACGGCGGCATCCAGGTGCCCTCGTGCGGGCACCGCTCATGGGGAGGAAACCAGATGGGCAGAAGGTCCAAAGCCCTGATCGGCGCCGGCGCGGTCACGCTGGCGCTGGTATCGGCGTCGCTTGCGTGGGCAACGGTGACAGGGCCGACCAAGGTGCTGGGAGGCCGCGGTAGCCAGATGCTGCCGGCGGCGACGCCGGGAGGCAGTTTTCTGAGCTGGACGTTGATCCGGTCCGGCCAAGTCGACGCGTTCCTGCGACCGGCCGGCCAACCCAAGATCCAGCTGAACCGACATGGGCTTGGCTGGAACGGCAACATCAGCGGCACCGAGGCTATCTACCAGCAGGTCGTCCGCAGCCAGTCGGACATCTTGATCTACGACACCGGCACCCAGACGCGGCACGCGCCACCGGGCGTAAACACGTCCGGTTGGGAGTTCTATCCGCGCATCGACGGCAATAACGTGCTGTTCGGACGCAGCGGGCCAAACCACAGCTGGCGCGTCCTGCTGGACGACACCAGCGGCCCCACCACGACGCTGCTCGAAAAGCACACAGGCAGGCCGGTGCGGCGGCTACTCCCAGGCGGCGTCGCCGGTGACTGGGCGACCTGGGCGCGCTATACGCCGCGCACCCGCCACGGCACCGTGGTGCTCTACCAGATCTCGACCCATCAGGCGGGCGCGCTGGTGGTGCCCCGTGGCAAGGTGCAGTACGCCCCCACCGTCGACCACGCAGGCGACCTCTTCTACGTGCGCTCGAACGCCGGCGGCTGCGGCAGCACAGTGGTCATCCGCGAGGCGATAAACGGCGGCAGCGACGTACCCCTGGCCAAGATCCCGCGTGGCTACGACATCGGCGTGATGAACGCCGTCGACGAGGGTCCGGGCGTCACCGTCTACTTCGACCGCCTGAACTGCAACAGCGGGTTCTACGACAGCTACAAGATCGTCGTCAACTGACTCG
>DATNEO010000184.1:0-3742 GCA_035553035.1 Gaiellales bacterium
GGACAAGGCCCGGCACATGGGCAAGATGTTCTCGGAGGCCGACCTCGACGCGATGAACCGGCTGCGCTGCGGGTTCGATCCGGACGGGCGCTGCAACCCGGGCAAGGTGTTCCCGACGCCGCGGCTGTGCGGCGAGGTGCCTGGCCACTACCGCGAGCAT
The DNA here is from genome assembly GCA_035553035.1 of Gaiellales bacterium. Classification (GTDB taxonomy): domain Bacteria; phylum Actinomycetota; class Thermoleophilia; order Gaiellales; family JAICJC01; genus JAICYJ01. Next base: position 161 of record DATNEO010000184.1, read on the forward strand.
CCGCTGGAGCGCGAGGGGGTGGCGGAGCGGTGGTGATCGAGCACGAGGCGGGCGACCTGACCTGCACGGTCGAGGCACAGACGCCGATGGTGGAGCTGCAGGCGGCGCTGGCCGGTGCCGGCCAGATGCTGGCGCTGGATCCGCCCGGCGACCAGCGGCTGACGGTGGGCGATGTGTTCGACCGGGGGCTGTTCGGGCCACGGGCGCACCGCTACGGGCGGCCGCGCGACCTGATCCTGGGGATCCGGGCGCGGCTGCCGGGCGGCGAGGAGATCCGCGGCGGGGGCAAGGTGGTCAAGAACGTGGCCGGGTACGACCTGCCCAAGCTGTTCACCGGGGCGGACGGCAAGCTGGGCCGGCTGCTGGAGTTGACCCTGCGGTTGCACCCGCTGCCGGCGCGGACGTGCACGCTGGTGACGGCGACGCAAGATGCGACGGTGTTCGAGCCGCTGGCGCCGGCCTGCGTCGACTACCGCTGGGCGCAGGAGCGGCTGCTGGTGCGGTTCGAGGGGCCGGTGGCCGACCGTTTGGCCGAGCAGGCACTGGGGCTTGCGGGAGGGGAGCTGGTGGAGCAGGACGAGCAGCTGTGGGATGAGCAGCGAGGGCTGCAGGCGGGGCTGCACCTGCACCGCTGCCTACCGGCGGACTGCCCGCAGCGGGTGGCGGAGCTGCGGGATGCGGGAGCGACCGCCGTGGTCGGGCGCTGGGCGCGGGGCTGGCTGTTCGCCGACCTGCCGGTGCCGGAGCGGGAGCTGAGCCCGCTCGAGCAGCGGGTGATTGCGAGGTTCGCGGCGTGAGCGCGTCGACCCGTGAGCTGCTGGACGCCTGCGTGCACTGCGGGTTCTGCCTGCCGGCCTGTCCCACGTACTCGCTGTGGGGCGAGGAAATGGACTCGCCGCGCGGGCGCATCCAGCTGATCGGGATGGTCGAGGACGGTGAGGTGGAGATGAATGCGAGCGTCGCGCTGCACCTCGACCGCTGCCTGGGCTGCCTGGCATGCGTGCCAGCGTGTCCCAGCGGCGTGCGCTACGACCAGCTGATCGAGCGGGCGCGGGTGCAGCGGCGGAAGCAGGCGCCGCGGTCGCTGCGGTCGCGGGCGGTGGAGCGGGCGCTGTTTGCAGTAGTGCCGCGGCCGCGGCTGCTGCGGGTACTGTCGTGGCCGTTGGCGCTGGGCCTGCGTCCGGCAGCGCTGGCGCCGCGGGTGTCGGCCTCGGAACTGCGGACGGGGCCGTCGGAGCGGACGGCGGCGGTGGGCGAGCGGCGGATGTCGGTGGCGCTGCTGAGCGGCTGCGCGCAGCGGGTCTACTTCGGGCGCGTGAACGAGGCGTCGGTGCGTGCGCTGGCGGCGCGCGGGTGCGACGTCGCCGTGCCGCCCGGGCAGGGCTGCTGCGGGGCGCTGCACCTGCACGGCGGCCGCGAGCAGGATGCGCGCAGGCGGGCCGAGGCGACGATCGAGGCTCTGTCGGGCTACGACCGGGTGGTGGTGACGGCGGCGGGATGCGGGTCGGCGATGAAGGGCTACGGTGAGCTGCTGGAGACCGACCGGGCGCGTGAGTTCGCGGAGCGGGTGTGCGACGTGACGGAGCTGCTGGCCGAGCTGCCGGAGTCGGCGGCGCAGGAGCGGGCGGGGGAGACCACGCGCCGGGTGGTCTACCAGGACGCCTGTCACCTGCTGCACGGCCAGGGCGTCTCGGAGCAGCCGCGGCGGCTGCTGCGATCGGTGCCCGGCGTGGAGCTGGTCGAGATCGAGGATGCCGGCATGTGCTGTGGGTCGGCGGGTACCTACAACCTGCTGCAGCCGCGGGCCGCGCGCGAGCTGGGCGAGCGCAAGGCGCGAGCGATCCTGACGGCCCGGCCCGACCTGATCGCGACCGCGAACCCCGGCTGCGCGCTGCAGCTGGCGGCCTCGCTGCGGCGACTGGGCCGGGGCGATCTGCCGATCGTGCACCCGGTCGAGCTGCTCGACTGAACTTCACCGATCTCGCAACGGTCCCGTGACAGGCGCCGGGCGCAGCCGCCGGCCCTGCCTCGCAGCGGGTACTCTCGGGGCATGGGTGTCCTGCGCGAGGTCGTCGAGGCGGATCTGCCGGTGTTCTACGAGCACCAGCGCGATCCGGAGGCAACGGCGATGGCGGCGTTTCCTTCGCGCGACCGTGACGCGTTCATGGCGCACTGGGCGAGGACGCTCGCGAACGAGTCCGCGCTGACGTGGACGATCGTCTGCGAGGGCGAGGTCGCGGGCAACATCGGCTGCTGGGAGGCTGACGGGCGCAAGCTCGTGGGCTACTGGATCGGGCGAGAGTTCTGGGGCCGCGGGCTCGCCACGGAAGCCCTCGCCGAGCTCGCGGAGATCGTCGATGCGCGTCCGCTGCAGGCGGAGGTCGTGAACACGAACGTCGCCTCGATCCGCGTGCTCGAGAAGTGCGGGTTCATCCAGGTCGCAGCGCACGTGGCCGACGACGGGATCGAGGAGCTCGTCCTGGAGCTGCGCTGATCTGAGCTCGCCGGACTTTGCGAGCTGCATCATCGAGCCCTGCAGGGGTCTGGTCCTGGTATGTCGCGCTCGCGGCCAGGACGCGCTTAGCGCTTGCGGGTCAGATACACATACGTGACGAACGGCAGTTCCAGCGGCGCGTCGCCGGCGTGGTTGTGCACGATCTGGGACAGGTCGCGGCCCAGCAGCTCGCGGTCAGCCTCCGGCAACGCGGCGACGAAGCTCCACGACAGCACCAGCTGCACGATCTGCTCGGCGTCAACCGTGATCGGGTGCGAGAACTCGCGGTGCTCGAGCGGCGTGAACAGGACGTTCCCCGCGAAGGCCTCCTGCCAGCGCAGCGTGTGCGGCCGGTTCTCGGGACGCACGTCCGGTGCCGGCACCTCGCGCAGCCGCGCCTCGAACGCATCGGCCCAGGGGGCCCGGTCGTGCCAGCTGACGTGGTGCCACAACAACGCCAGGCCGCCGGCCGGCCGCAGCACCCGGTGGATCTCGGGCAGCGTGCGGACGCCGTCGAACCAGTGGAACGCCTCGCCCACGAAGACGGCGTCGACCGACCCGTCCCCGATCGGGATCTGCTCAGCCGTGCCGTCCAGCAGCGTCGCCTCGGGCGCCCGCGCTTCCAGCAGACGTCGCATCCCGGCCAGTGGTTCGACCGCGATCAGCTGGCCGGATCGTGGGGCCAGCGCCTGTGAAAGCTTGCCGGTGCCCGCCGCCAGGTCGAGCACGACCGAGCGGCAGTCCAGCACCAGTTCCTGGAAGGCCCAGTCGAGCGGCTCGTCCGCGTAGCCGGGCCGGGCGCGGTCGTAGCTGTCGGCAGACCCGGCGAACGCCTCCGCCAGCGGGTCGAGCCGTCTGCCCTCGCTGCCCATCGGCGCCGCGGGCTACTCGTAATACCCGAGGCCGAATGCGATCGAGGCGAACGACACCGCAACGAGCAGGCCGATCCACTGGCCGGGCACGCCGTGGTACCCGGGGCCGGCCAGTACGGCGAGCGTGGCGACCACGATCCCGCCGCTGATCAACCACATGAAAAACCGCCCTGCGCTCATTCGGCTCGTGAATCTACCAGACCGGCCCGGCCTACA
>DATNEO010000185.1:0-10240 GCA_035553035.1 Gaiellales bacterium
CTGTACATGCGGCGCTCGGCCGCCAAGGAGCTGCGCTGGTGCGTGACCGCGTATCCCTGCGAGGCGTTTGCGCAGGACGCCGACATGTCGCTGGCCGCCTACGAGGACTTCGTCTACCGGGCCGGCTGGCTGCACCTCCCCGACCCGGTGGCGGCCTGGCGTGGCTTCGCCGAGAAGCTGCGGGCCATCGCCGACCGCCTGTCCGGCGTGCGCACGCTGCGGGTGCTGGCCGAGGACACCGACCTCACCGTCGGCGTGGCCGGCCGCACCTGGGTGCCCTGCAACGGCGAGCGCAACTTCCCCGACGGTGAGGTCTTCACCGGCCCCATCGAGACCGAGACCACGGGCGACGTGCGGTTCTCGTTCCCGGCCATCTTCAGCGGCCGGGAGGTGGAGGACGTGCGGCTGCGATTCGACGGCGGGCGGGTGGTGCGGAGCGAGGCGGCCGCCGGCCAGGAGCTGCTCCGCCAGATGCTGGCCATCGACGACGGGGCGTCCATCCTGGGCGAGTTCGCCATCGGCACCAACTACGGCGTGCAGGGCTTCAGCAAGCAGATCCTGTTCGACGAGAAGATCGGCGGCACGTGCCACATGGCGGTCGGCGCCGGCTATCCCGAGACGGGCAGCACGAACCACTCCGGGCTGCACTGGGACATGGTCTGCGACCTGCGTTCCGGCGGCGAGATCCACGCCGACGGCGAGCTGATCTACCGCGACGGCCGGTTCCTGCCGGAATTCGCACCCGACCTGTCGCCGCCGCAGGGCTGAGCCAGGCGTCAGGGGGCGTCGCCGTGGCCGAGCAGCGCGGCCATGGTCGCCACCCGCGCCATGAACGGCAGGTCATGCACCCGCAGCAGCTGCACGCCCTGGTAGGCGGCCACGGCGACCACGGCGGCCGTGCCCTCGATGTTCGACTCGGGCAGGCCCAGCGGCTCCGCGGTCACCTCCTTGTGTGAACAGGCAAGGAGCAGGGGATAGCCCACCCGGAGTAGGTCCGGCAGCGCGCGCAGGGTGGCCAGGTCGGTCGCGGTCGATTTCCCGAAGCCGAGCCCGGGATCGATCACCAGCGCCGAGCGGTCGATGCCGGCATCGACCGCCAGCTCGGCGCGCTGCGACAGGAAGCTGCCGATCTCGGCCGGGTCGATGTCGTAGCGGCCGGCCTGCACCTGCTTCGGCGCGAGGCCCAGGTGCGTCACGACCAGCCCGCCGCCGTGCTCCGCGACGGCCGCCGCCAGATCGCCGTCGGTCAGCCCGGTGTGGTCGTTGATCATGTCGGCGCCGGCCTCGAGCGCCGCCGCCGCCACGCCGGCCCGGTAGGTGTCGACCGACACCACCGCCTCGCAGCCGGCCGCGCGGATGCCCTCCAGCACCGGCAGCACCCGCGCCATCTCGTCAGCGGAGCTGAGCTCGACGCCGGGGCGGGCGGTCATGCCGCCCACGTCGATCACGGTCGCGCCCTCCGAGACGACGGCCAGCGCGCGGGCCACCGCCAGGTCGGTGGTGGCGGTGGCGCCGCCGTCGTAGAACGAGTCCGGCGTCACGTTGACGATCCCCATCAGGTGGGGAAGGCTCTGGCGGGGCAGCGTTCGATGCCGGAATCGCAGCAGCACGTGGCCAGGGTACCGGGATGCAGCCAGTTCCTTGACACCGAACACCTGTTCGTCTACACTCGAACACATGTTCGCTCAACCGACATCTCGGCTCGTGATCGCGGCCGCCGTCGTGATCTGCACCGTCGCCCTCATGCTGGGCATGGCCTCACCCTCGCCGGGCGCTGCCACGCCAGGGCACTACCGCGTGAAGTCCGGTGACACGCTGTGGTCGATCGCGTCGACGCACTACTCCGAGGGAGACACCCGGGACGGCGTCTACAAGATCCGCTCCGCAAATCACCTCAGCGACGCCACGATCACCGTCGGACAGCGGCTGGTGCTGCCATGAGCTGCGCACAGATCATCTCCCTGGACGAGTGGCGCAGCCGGCGGTTCCTGCCCGATGACGATCCGCCCGCCGCGCCGCGTCTGCGCGTCGTCGGTCAGGATGAGCCGGAGTCGGGCAGCGCCTTCACGCTGGACGCGTTCCTGGCCCGTGCCCGTGTCGTCCTTGCCGAGCACGATCGCCCGCCGCTGCATCTCGTCGGCTGACATCTGGTCCCGGCGACGGGGCGGCTCCCCTAAACTCGGGCCATGGATCTGGACGTGTTGTTCCTGGGTACCGCCGGTGCCGTGCCGACCGCACAGCGCGGCCCCGCCGCATATCTCGTGCGGCGTGGCGGCGAGCGGATCCTGGTCGACTGCGGCGAGGGCACGCAGCGGCAGATGCTGCGATCGTCGGCCGGCCTGGCCGACATCGACCTGGCGCTGATCACGCACTTCCATGCCGACCACGTGCTGGGCCTGCCCGGCATGCTGAAGACGTTCGCGCTACGGGCGCGAGAGGCTCCGCTCACGATCCACGGCCCCAGTGGACTGCGGGCGCTGATCGGCTCGCTCGACCGCGTGATCGGCCGGCTGTCGTATCCGCTGTCGCTGGTCGAGCTGGAGCCGGGTCAGACGCTGCAGCGCGACGGCTACCGGATCGAGCCGTTCGCCACCGACCACCGGGTGGCAAGCATCGGCTACGCGCTGTGTGAGGACATCAGGCCCGGTCGATTCGACATGGAGACGGCAACGGCGCTGGGGGTGCCGTTCGGGCCGCTGTGCGGGGAGCTGCAGCACGGACGGCCGGTGACGCTCGAATCGGGCGCCGTCGTGGCGCCCGAGCAGGTGGTGGGACCGCCGCGGCCGGGTCGCCGGGTGGTGTTCTCGGGCGACACGCGTCCCTGCGCCGGCACCCGGGAGGCGTCAGCCGCCGCCGACCTGCTGGTGCACGAGGCCACGTTCCTCGAGGAGGAGACGGAACGCGCGGGGGAGACCGGGCACAGCACCGCGATCCAGGCGGCGCAGCTGGCGCTCGACGCCCAGGTCACGATGCTGGCGCTGACCCACCTGTCCACCCGCTACACGGGCGGACAGATCCGGCGCGAGGCGCGGACGGTGTTCGACCAGACCGTGGTGCCGCGGGACTTCGACGGGATCGAGGTGCCGCTGGCCGAGCGGGGCGCGCCGCGGCTGATCCGCGGCGACGAGGAGCAGACGCCCGTCGAAGCAGCGGCGCCCGCCGGCTGATGGACTTCGCAGCGCTGGCCGGCGGGTACGACGAGCTGCGGCCGGCCGGCGAGAGCTGGCGGGAGCTGGCCGCGGTGGAGCTGGCCGAGCTGGGGCCGGCCGCGCGGCTGCTGGACGTGGGCTGCGGCACCGGCCGGTTCGCGGTGTTCGCGGCCGAGCGGCTGGGGGCGCGGGTATGGGGTGTCGACCCGTCCTCGGAGATGCTCGATCAGGCGAGACGCCGCGGGGCACGGGGGGTGGGGTGGAAGCAGGCCGCCGCCGAACACCTTCCCTTCAAGGACGGATGGTTCGACGCGGCGCATGCGCACCTGCTCATGCACGTGGTCGACGACGTCGGTGCGGCGCTGTCCGAGATCGCGCGCGTGCTGTGCCCGGGCGGCCGGCTGGTGGTGGTCAGCTTCCGGAGGGAGCACTTCGACCGGTTCCACCTGAACCCGTACTTCCCGACCCTGGCCGGGATCGACCGCGTCCGGTTCCCGGATCCCGCAGCGCTGGCCGCGGCCATCGGTGGAGCCGGGTTCCAGGACGTGGCCGAACGGGGCCTGCACCAGCGGGTGAAGCTCGCTCCCGAAGCGGTGCTGGAGCGCGTGCGCGGGCGCTACATCTCGACGCTGCACCTGCTGGACGAGCGGGACTACCAGGACGGCCTCTCCCGGCTCGAGCATGACATGGCCGGCCGCGACGAGCCGGTCACGGCCGATCTGTTCTGGTCGATCACCACCGCGACGCGCACCTAGAGGCTTGCTCAGCCGGCGTCTAGGGCGGCCAGCTCGGCCGCCATGCCGGCCGCGAAGGCTACGCCGCCGCCGTTCGCGGGATGGCGAACGTAGTTGGCGCCCTCGCCCAGGACGCCCTCCGCGATCCGGCCGACCGCCACCACCCGCCGTGGCCGCAGCAGCTCGATCGCCCGCCGCGCGAACTCCGCCCCGATCTCGACCTCGGCCACCGACGGCCGCCGGTTCGACAGCGGCTCGCCCGGCCTGTGAGGATGGTGCGGAACCGTGTTCCACAGGATCACCCGCCGCTCGACCGCCAACTCGTCCAGCACGCGGTGCACGATCGTCCCCGAGGGCTCGCTCCAGCCGCCCGCCCGGTCGCTGGTGGTCCGGTACGGCGGGCCCCAGCGGATCAGGTCGCGCTCGCTCGTGAACGCGATCCCCGACCACCGCATCCCCTGGTATCCAGCCGCCTCGCCGAGCGCCAGCACGTCCGCCCGCGACCGCTCGGCCAGATACCGTTCCAGGTTCGCCAGCCGCACGGCCCCGTCGCGCCCGGCGTACTGGTTGAAGGTGGCGCCGATGCGGGCGCGGGCGATGTCGCGGAGCAGGTCGTCCACCGTGCGATCGTACCGGCCGATCCCGGCCTCGCTCGGAGACTCGGCTAGCCTGCCGCCTGATGACCGATCGCGACACCCACCTGCAGCGGGCCCAGTCCTTCGGCGACGTGGCCGAGGCCTACCAGCAGGCACGACCGACCTACCCCAAGCACGCCGTCGAGTGGGTGCTCGACGCCGCACCCGGCAACGACGTGCTCGACCTGGCCGCCGGCACCGGCAAGCTGACCCGAACGATCATCGCCGCCGGCGGCAACGTCACCGCCGTGGAGCCGCTGGACGGGATGCGCGCGCAGCTGCAGGCGGCCTACCCCGATGTCCCCGTGCATGCCGGCGCGGCCGAGCAGATACCGCTCGACGACGAGAGCGTCGACGCGGTGCTGGTGGGGCAGGCCTTCCACTGGTTCGATGCCGACGCCGCGCTGGACGAGATCGCCCGCGTGCTGCGCCCGGGCGGCGTGCTGGGCCTGCTCTGGAACATCCGCGACGACTCGATCGGCTGGGTGGCCGAGCTGACCGGCACGCTGGTGATGGGCGCGGACGTGCTGTCGCAGGTGGACGGCTCGGATTGGGAGAGCGTGGGGGAGCACGGGCGGTTCGGCCCGATCGAGCGCCGCGACTTCCCCAACCCGACCCCGTTTGACGCGGACCGGCTGGTCGCCTGGGCCAAGTCCACCAGCAAGCTGGCCACCATGCCGCCCGACCAGCGCGCAGAGACGCTCGAGGCCGTGCGCGAGTTCGCGACCCGCCACCCGGGTCTCGGCGAGGAAGATCACTTCACGATGCCGTTCGTGACGGTCACGGCGCGGGCGCGGCTGGCCGCCGTCCGCCCAGGCTGATAGGCTGTTCCCGGCTCGATCAACGACAGAGCCAGCCCCGCATGCCCCTTTAATCCGCGGCCAGAGAGCCCGGGAAGGAGTTGCAAGATGACGTGTGCCTGCCCAACGACGCTGCCCACAGCCGGGTGAGCGTTCCCGAGATCGCAGGCCGGGTTCTGCTCGACGAAGCCGATCTGCAGCGGACGCTGCGCCGGATCGCGCACGAGATCGTCGAGAAGCACCCCGACATCGACCGCCTCGTCCTGGTCGGGATCCACACCCGCGGCGTCTACCTGGCCGACCGCCTGGCCGCGCTGATCGAGCAGTTCAGCGACGTGCGCGTGCCCACCGGCGCGCTCGACATCTCCTTCTACCGCGATGACGTGCGCGCGCACCCCCAGCCGGTGGTGAAGGCGACCCGGCTGGACTTCCCGATCGACGGCCGCTCGGTGGTGCTCGTTGACGACGTCCTGTTCACCGGTCGCACCATCCGCAGCGCCATCGAGGCGCTGTTCGGCTACGGCCGGCCGGAGCGCGTGCAGCTGGCGGTACTGGTCGACCGCGGCCACCGCGAGCTGCCGATCCGGCCTGACTACGTCGGCAAGAACCTGCCCACCGCGCGCGCCGAGCGCGTGAACGTCCAGCTTTCCGAGGTCGACGACGTCGACCGCATCGTCCTTCTCACCGCAGACTAGGAGCGCTCGTGGACCTCTACCCACCAACCGGACTGCCCAGACGCCGCCACCTGCTCTCGATCTCCGACCTCGACCGCGCCGACGTGGAGCGGCTGCTGGAGACGGCGGAGGGCTTCGAGTCGGTGATGCAGCGCGACGTCAAGAAGGTGCCGACACTGCGCGGCCGCACCGTCGTCAACCTCTTCTTCGAGTCGTCCACCCGCACCTCGAGCTCGTTCGAGCTGGCCGCCAAGCGCCTGTCGGCCGACACCATCAGCGTCAAGGCCTCGGGCTCCAGCGTCGACAAGGGCGAGTCGCTGAAGGACACCATCCTCACCCTCAGCGCCTACGACCCGGACGTGATCGTGATCCGCCACCCCCAGGCCGGCGCGCCCGCGATCGTCACCCGCCACACCGATGCGCATGTCGTCAACGCCGGCGACGGCAAGCACCAGCACCCGACGCAGAGCCTGCTCGACCTGTACACGATCAGAAAGGCCCTGGGCAAGGTCGAGGGGCTACAGGTCGCCATCGTCGGAGACGTCCTGCACTCGCGGGTGGCCCGCTCCAACATCCAGGCGCTGACGATGCTCGGCGCCCACGTCACCCTGGTCGGGCCGCCGACGCTGATCCCGCGCGAGGCGGCCGCGATGGGCGTGACCGTCTCGCACAGCATCGACGACATCGCCGGGGTCGACGTCATCTACGTCCTGCGCATGCAGCGGGAGCGGATGCTGGAGGGCGCGAACTACGTGCCCTCGCTGCGCGAGTACAGCGCGCTCTGGGGGGTGACCCCCGACCGGGTGCGGCCCAGCCAGCTGGTCATGCACCCGGGCCCGATCAACCGCGGCGTCGAGATCTCGGCCGAGGTGGCCGACAGCGCCAGCTCGCGGATCGTCGACCAGGTGCGGGCCGGCCTGGTGACGCGGATGGCGGTGCTCTACGACCTGCTCACGGAGCCGACCACCACCGGTGGCCAGGCTGCCCTGCGCGCCGTCGAGCCGGCCGGGCAGGAGGTGGCCTGATGCAGCGACTGACCCAGCGCGAAGCGGCGCCCGCCAACCTGCTGATCTCGGGCGCCCGCCTGTTCGACGGCGACAGCGGCCTGGAGGGCGTGCAGCTGGACGTCCGCGTGGTCGACGGGACGATCGCCGAGATCGGCTCCCACCTGGAGGCCGACGGGGTCGAGACGATCGATGCCGCCGGGCTGACCATGACCCCGGGCCTGATCGACCCGCACGTGCACCTGCGCACCCCCGGAGACGAGGACGAGGAGGACATCGCCTCGGGCACCCACGCCGCCGCAGCCGGCGGTTTCGTGGCCATCCTGGCGATGCCCAACACCGATCCCGTGGTCGACAGCGCGGCCGTGCTGAGCGGGCTGATCGAGCGCGCCGGCGAGCAGGCCGCGGTGCCGACCGGGTTCTTCGCCGCCATCAGCCGCGGCCTGGAGGGCCGTGAGCTGGTGGACATGGCCGAGCTGGCCGCCCGCGGAGCTGCCGGGTTCTCGGACGACGGCCGCCCGGTCGAACGCGCCGGCATGCTGCGCCGGGCGCTGCAGTACAGCCGCGTCACCGGCCTCAAGCTGACGCTGCACGAGGAGGACACGACCCTCACCGCCGGCTCACAGATGCACGAGGGCGCCGTCTCGGCCGAGCTCGGCCTGCACGGCTACCCAGGGATCGGCGAGAGCGTGATGGTCGGCCGCGATCTGCAGATCGCCCGCTACGAGCACGCGCCGCTGCACCTCTGCCACATCTCCGCGGCCGAGTCGGTGGCCGAGATCCGCCGCGCCAAGGAGCTGGGCGTCGAGGTCACCGCCGAGGTCTCGCCGCACCACCTGTGCCTGACCGACGAGCTCGTTCGCGATCTCGACGCGGCCGTCAGCAAGATGAACCCGCCGTTGCGCTCGGCCGCCGACCGCGCCGCGCTGATCGAGGCGCTGGCCGACGGCACGCTGGACTGCATCGCCACCGACCACGCGCCGCACCGCACCCACGAGAAGGAGGTGCCGTTCGAGGCGGCGCCGAACGGGGTGATCGGCCTGGAGACGGCGTTCGCCGCCGTCTACACCGAGCTGGTGGCCCCCGGGCTGGTGTCGCTCTCGACCGTGATCGAACGGATGTCGGCCGGCCCGGCGCGGGCCTTCGATCTGCCCGTCCCGGCCCTGCGCACCGGCGCTCCCGCCGACCTTGCGCTCTGGGATCTATCCGAGAGCTGGGTGGTCGCGCCGCCGTACGCCTCCCGCTCGCGCAACTGCGCATTCGCCGGGCGCACGCTGCAGGGCCGCTGCACGGTCACGATCGCAGCCGGGTCCGTCGCCCACCGGCTGGCCGAGGTGGCACGGTGACCGCCCTGCTGGTGCTCGAGGACGGCACTGTGCTCGAGGGCGAGGCCTACGGTGGAACCGGCACGGCGGTCGGCGAGCTGGTGTTCATCACGTCCATGACCGGTTACCAGGAGATCGTCACCGATCCGTCGTTCGCAGGCCAGATGATCACCTTCACACAGCCGATGATCGGCAACTACGGGGTGGAGGCCGATGCCTCCGAGTCGAACCGGCCGCAGGCGCGCGCGGTGATCGTGCGCGAGGGCCGAAACGCCGCGCCGGCGGGGCGGGTGGGCTTCTCCGACTGGCTGGCGGGTCACGGTGTGATCGGCATCCAGGGGCTGGACACGCGCATGCTGACGCGACGCCTGCGCGACGGAGGCACCGTGCGCGCGGCCGTCTGCTCGGATGGGACGCCGGTGCCGCGGCTGCTGGCGCTGATCGGCGGTGAGCCGGAGATGGCCGGGCAGGCGCTGGCCGGCGAGGTGTCGTGCGTGCGGCCCGAGCAGCTGCCGGCGCTGGCGCCCGAGCGTGCGCACGTGGTGGTGCTCGACTACGGGGTGAAGGGGTCGATCGTACGGATCCTGCGCGAGCAGGGCGCGCGGGTGACCGTGCTGCCCTGGAACGCCACGGCGGAGCAGGTGCTGGAGCTGCGCCCGGACGGCGTGCTGCTCGGCAACGGCCCCGGCGATCCGGCCGCGCTGCCCGGCTGTGTGTCGGAGGTGCGCGAGCTGGTCGGACAGGTGCCCGTGTTCGGGATCTGCCTGGGCCACCAGCTGCTGGGCAGGGCGCTTGGCCTGGAGACGTTCAAGCTCCGGTTCGGCCATCGCGGCGCCAACCACCCGGTGCTGGACGTCGACACGGGGCGGGTGCTGGTGACGGCCCAGAACCACGGCTTCGCGGTGCGCGTGCCGGACGGTGGAGGAGACCTCGACACCGATTTCGGTCCCGCCCGCGTCACCCACGTCTCGCTCTACGACGGCACCGTCGAGGGCCTGGCGCTGCGAGAGCTGCCCGCCTGGTCGATGCAGTTCCACCCCGAGGCCAGCCCCGGGCCACACGACGCCCGCGAGGCGCTGGAGCGGTTCGTGGGGACGCTGACGGAGGCCACCGTTGCCCAGGCGTGATGACATCGCCAAGATCGCGCTGATCGGGTCCGGCCCAATCGTGATCGGCCAGGCCTGCGAGTTCGACTACTCGGGCACCCAGGCCCTGCGCGTGCTGCGCGAAGAGGGCTACGAGACGGTGCTGATCAACTCCAATCCGGCCACGATCATGACCGACCCCGGATGGGCCGACCGAACCTACCTGGAGCCGCTCGACCTGGAGGGTGTGCGGGCGGTGCTCGAGGCGGAGCGGCCGGACGCCCTGCTGCCGACGCTGGGTGGACAGACCGCGCTCAACCTGGCGTCGCTGCTGGCCGAGTCGGGCACGCTCGATGAGCTCGGGATCGAGCTGATCGGTGCCTCCTACGACGCCATCCACTGCGCCGAGGACCGTGACCTGTTCGCCCGCACGATGGAGTCGATCGACCTGCGCGTGCCGCGCAGCGCGATCGCCCACACCCTGGACGAGGCCCGCGCCGCGCTGTCCGGCGAGCTGGCGCTGCCGGTCGTGATCCGGCCCGCCTTCACGCTCGGCGGCCAGGGCGGCGGCTTCGCGACCACGCCCGCGCAGTTCGACGAGATCGTGCAGCGGGGCCTGCGCGAGAGTCCGATCAGCCAGATCCTGCTCGAGGAGTCGGTGGCGGGGTGGGGCGAGTTCGAGCTGGAGGTGATCCGCGACCGCAACGACAACGTGGTCGTGATCTGCTCGATCGAGAACGTCGACCCGATGGGCGTCCACACCGGCGACTCGGTGACGGTGGCGCCGGCCCAGACCCTGACCGACCGCGAGTACCAGGTGCTGCGCGACGCCTC
>DATNEO010000186.1:0-7957 GCA_035553035.1 Gaiellales bacterium
GTCGCGATCCTCGGCCACCAGCGCCAGCAGGTCCGCGTCCGCGAGCCGGGTGTAGTCCCACGCCGATTGAGGCCGGGGGGTGAGCCGCGCGGGCGGTGGTTGGAATCCGAGTGCCATCACCTGTTCTAGCGGTCGAGGCCCGAATCGGATTTGAAAAACCGGTGTGCAGTTACCGCCGCTACCAATCGGAAACAGGAGGAAGATACGAATGATCCGAACGGGAGACTCGATCGCAAACCCCGTCACCGGCGAGACGGTGACGTTTCAGCGGACGTCGGCGGACTCCGGCGGCGAGCTGGTAGTCGCCGAGGTCACGCTGGAGCCCGGGGGCTCGGCCGCCGGCGTCCACGTGCACCCCAACCAGACCGAGACGTTCCGGATCCTCGACGGCACGGTGGGATTCCGCGTCGGTCGCGAGCGACTGTTCGCAACAACCGGCGACACCGTGACCGTGGAGGCCGGAACTGCGCACACGTTCTGGAACACGAGCGAAGGCCGGGCCCGGTTTGTATGCGAGATACGACCCGCGCTGGGCTTCGAACGACTGCTGGAGACGATGTTCGCGCTCGCGCGGGACGGCAAGACCGACCGCCGGGGGATGCCGCATCCGCTTCGCTTGGCGGCAATCGCCGACCACCACCGCGACGACCTTCAGCTTCCGATCGTCCCTTTATCCGTGCAGCGGCTGGCGGCGAAGGTCGGCGCAGCCGCGGCATGGGCACTTGCCGAGGTCGGGCCCACCTATGACGGCTCACCGCCGTGTCCTGGTGCCGGCGCCATCAGGCCGGCCCCGGCGCTACGCACCATCTACTCACAGAGGACAGCCTCATGACCAATCAGGAATACCGAAACACGACCACTCGGCGCGGCCTGCTCGGCGTCGCCACGGTCGGCCTGAGCGCAGCCATCGGCGGCGTGCTCACGACCCCTGTCGCCGCCTACCTGCTCGCACCGACGACGCAGGAAGCAACGTTTCATCCTGTCTCACTGGGACCGGTACGTTCGTTCACGTCGGAGACCGGCTTCGCGCCGACCGCGGCGCCGTACGTCGAGGACCCCGCCCAGCCGCTCTCGAGCGGCCTCGCCTACGTCCACTACACCGGCGGCAGCGACCGCGACTGGCTCGCCCCGCAGGCGATGTTCGTGGTCTTCTCGAACCGCTGCACTCACGTCGGGTGCCCGGCCCAGGCCTCCGCAATCGGGTTCGCCTGCCCCTGCCACGGGAGCCAGTTCGACCAGCGCGGCGCCCGCACAGCCGGCCCCGCCCCCCGGCCGCTCGACCGCTTCCAATGGGAGATCCGAAAGGACGACCGGCTCTGGATCACCCAGCGCTGGAGCGTCCTGCTCGAGGGCAACAAGGCGCGCTACTTCCCCGTCAAGGCACCGGGTCAGCCGCTCGACGGGCAGATCCCCGCGGCCGAGGCCCTCTACCCGGCCGTCACCTACACGCACGGGCCGGTGCCCAGATCGCGGTAGTCCGCGAGCTACCCGCCAGGTTTGCCGCGTGCGGCATCAGCGCGTTCGCCGAGGCAGCGCATGTCGCGTCCAAACTCCTGGACGCGAAGGGCGTCTACCAGGCGCCCGCGCACGCGTACCAACGTCCAGTTTCCGCATAACCACTGGGGTTCCAAAGCATGGAGCTAAGCGGATTCGAACCGCTGACCTCCTGGGCTCACCCGTCAAGGTCGCGTCGCTTCCTTGACCGGCTCGCGCCGGTGGCTGCTTGAATAGCAGCCACCTAATCCAGGCGCCTGGATCGCACCAGGAGGTCACGAAACCTATGGAGCTAAGCGGATTCGAACCGCTGACCTCCTGGGTGCGATCCAGGCGCTCTCCCAACTGAGCTATAGCCCCGCGAACGCTCAGTATATCGAGCGTCAGGCCGGGTCTGAGCCGGGCAGGACGGGCGCTTCGGCCGCTCGAAGCTGCGTCCGCAGCACCCGGATGTCGGGCACCGCCGACAGCAGGCGCCGCACCCGCGATAGCACGAACGCGGCCGGAATCCACTCCTCCGTGCTGCTCGTCCGGTAGGCCAGCCGCAGCACGCCGCCCCGGTCGATCACGAATACGCCGGCGTCCGCGGCCCGACGTCCGCAGGGCACCCCCAGTGCCGCAAAGCAGGTGCCACCCGGGTCGCGCAGCCAGTCGGCGACGCGTACTGCCTCTGCCTGCTCGCCAAGCCGTGACCGGCTCCTCGACACCACCGCCAGACGCGTGCCCGCCGGCAGTCCTTCCGCCAGCTCGCGCAGCATCGCTACCCGCTCCTCGTCTCCGCCTCCCCGCCCCGCCAGCACCAGCACGGCCGGTCCGTGCGCGGTCAGCCCACCCAGTGCCACCTCCGCGCCGTCGCGGTCACGCAGCTCGAACTCGGCCACGGCGGCACCCAGCTCGCCGTCCGCGGGCACCTCCGCCGCGGCCACCTGCAGCATCTCGCCGGCACCGCCGCCACGCCCGACCAGGCAGACCCCGGCCACCAGCCCGCTGGTCACGCAGCCCAGCGCCACGATCCGCAGGCTGGTGCCGCTGGTGAACCGGTCCGCCACCAACGGCGCAACCGCGAGGCCGATGATCATGCCGACGGTCTGCACCGAGTTGACCACGGCGAACACGCCGCTTCGCACGCTGCGCTGGGTGTTCAGCTGGATCAGGCTGTCTCGCACCACCTCCGTGATGCCGTCCGCCGCGCCGAACAGGAACAGCGCCAGGTAGGCGATCGGCACCGTCGTCGCGTAGGACAACACGAACGCGGATGCGCCCGACGCCATGAACGCCAGACCCACCGACCGCCGCGCCACGCTCTGGCTTCGCATGTAACCGGTCAGGATCTCGCTGCACACGTAGCCCGCGCTGATCACCGCCAGGATGTAGCCGTAGGCATGGCTATTGCCCAGCTGCTCGTCGAAGGCCCGTGACACGTCGGAGTTCATGATCCCGATCGCGAGCGTCACCAGCGTGAACGACGCGGCCAGCCCGAACACCACCCGGTTCAGCAGGATCGCGCGCAGCAGGTCGCGGCGCGACACGCGCGAACCCGGCTCGGCCCGCGGCTGCGACTCCGGCCCTGCCCGCCTGGCGAACCGCCGGTACAGGATCGCGGCCAGGCAGAAGGCGGCCAGGTCGACCGACAGCGCCACCTGGATGCTGAACTCGGCCACCGCGAACCCGCCGACGAGCGCGCCCACCACCGACGTCAGGCTGCGCGCCATCTGATGGATCGCGTTGCCGGCCTGCAGCTGCTCGGCGGGCAACACGTCGGGTATCAGCCCCTGCGCCGTGGGGCTCGTCGCAGACGACATCAACGCCGACACCGCTCCCAGCAGCACCACGGGCCAGATCTGGCCGGCAGCGGCGAACGGGATCATCACCAGCGTGCAGCCGCCGCGCATCGTCTCCACCACCGACAACGCCTTGAAGCCTGGGATGCGGTCGAGCATCGGCGCCGAGATGATGCCGCCCAGCGCGTAGCCGACCATCCGCGTCGCCAGAAACGCGCTGACAAGGCCGACGGAGCGTGTGCTCTCGTAGATCCAGGTCACGCATGCTGCCTGTGTCAGCCAGTCGCCCACGCTCGACACCAGCCGGCCGGCGACCACCCGCCGGAACGCGGCCGAGCGCAGCGGCTCGAGCACCTGCATCGTGCTGGTGCCCGTGGCGGCCGCGCACGATCGGTACACGAACGCGACCATGCCGATCACCATCATCACATCGCCGATCGAGAGCACGCTCGCCATCGGCACCTGAGCCGGCACCGCGAAGATGTCGCTCAGCCAGCGCAGGTGCGTGTCCGCGTTGGCGAGCACGTTGTTGTCGGAGATGCCCTCGCTGTTGAATGCCGACAGCGAGTTACCGGCCGCCTGCCAGGCCTCGCCCGAAACCGGCATGCGCCCGCCGTTGCTGAAGATCACGGCCACGTTCGAGAGCAGCCCGAAGCCGACCAGCCAGAACGCCGGCACGCGGACGTTCACCAGCAGAAAGCCGATCAGCAGCAGGTAGCTGACCACGTGCAGCGGCGCGTCCCATGCCGCGGGAACGCGCGCGTTCAGCGAGGTGTAGATCGCGATCTGGATCGCCAGCGAGGCGAACACCAGCCCCGACCCGCGCAAGCGCACATCCGCGAGGCGCGCGGGGTTCGCGCCCAGCGCCCACGCCACCGCCAGGCCCAGCACGAAGGCGAGGCCGACGACCACGTCAGCCGGCCTTGCGCGAGCCGTAGGTGTAGCTCGCGACGAGCTGGGACAGCTCCCGGTCGGAGGCCGTCTCGCCCTGGGAAGGCGTGCGGATCACCGCCTCCACCCGATCCGCGCGTCCTGGCACCGGCAGATCCGCGAGTGCATCCTGGATGCGGCGGCAGACGGCTTCCACCTGCGAGCGCTCGGTGACTCCGATCACGATGCCGAAGCGATCCTCCGACAGCAACCCAAGCCGGTCGCCTTCGCGCAGCAGCGCGTCCAGGCGCACCCGTGCCTCCGACACCACGCGCTCGGCCGAGAGCTGGCCGGCCACCACACGGACGTTTTCGAACACCCTCAGCTCGACCACGATCACCGCCGGCTGCCACGGGCCGCTGGTGCGGCGCTGGTCGCCAACGAGCCGCAGCGGATCCGGCGGCGGCTCCTCCGCGACCTCGGCCCGCAGGTGGTCGGCGACCACCCGCACCAGCTGCGATTCCGACCGCGACAGCGGGCGCTCGCTTCCGACCGCCAGCCGCAGCGGATCGTCGCCGCCGGTGATTGCGATCCAGGTACCGGACGCCAGCCGACCACTGCACCCACGCACGCCCGGTCGCAGTGCCCGCGTACACAGCTCGCGCAGCTGCTCGCCGCCGATCGCCGCGCCGGGCAGCGCCTCGTACTCGAACAGCTGGGGCTGGAACCGCAGCCACACGGCCCAGCAGGGCAGGCCGGCCGTCGCCAGCGCCGCCTCCGGCGAGCCCCCATCGGCGATTACAGCGAGCGCGGCCGCGGTCCGGCGCCGCTCCGAGACGCCGGCGATCAACGCCCAGGCCGATGCCAGCACCGCCCCCGATGCCAGCACCAGCGCCGGCCACGGCGGAAGGCCGGGCACGCCGAACGCCACCAGTGCCAGCGCCGCTAGCGTGACCGTGACGGCACCGGGGCTGGCAAGCCCGGACACGTCAGGCCAGGGTACCGTCGTCATCTTCGAGAACTCGTCGCGCAGCACACTCACCTGCGAGCGGCCCATCGCCTCGTTCGGGTCGTGACCCTCGATCATGGCCGCGAACGCCGTCGCCACCAGCGGGTGGAACTGGCTGCCGGCCTTGTCACGAAGCTCGGCAACCGCCTCCTGCGGCGTCAGCGCCGGACGGTACGCCCGTTTGGACGTCATCGCGTCGTAGCTGTCGGCGGCGATCAGCACATGCGCCTCGACCGGGATCTCGCTCTGCGACACGGCGTAGTAGCCGCGACCGTCGTAGCGTTCGTGATGCAGCTCGGCGTAGAGCGAGATCTGCTCGGCGAAGCCGAACGGCGACAGCAGCCGCGCGGACAGCCGCGGGTGGCTGCGGATCGCGCGCATCTCCTGGTCGGTCAGCCGGCCCTCCTTGGACAGCGTGGCGACGTCGATCGCGACCTTGCCGAGGTCGTGGAAGCGGGCGGCATCGACCAGGCGGCGGGACTCGCGGTCGGGCAGCCCGATCGCGCCCGTGAAGCGGTCGACCAGCGCCGCCACCCGCTCGGAGTGCTGGGTGGTGAGCGGGTCGCGCTCGTCCACCACCGCGGCCAGTGCGTCCAGCGCGTCCTTGGTCTCGCTCTTCAGACGCTCGTAGCTGGCCTGTGCCTTGTAGAGCGCGGCCAGCAGCGGCACCAGGAACGGCAGCATCGCCCAGCGCTCGCTGTTGTAGCCGTACGCCAGCAGCACCCCCAGGCAGCCCTCGCCGATGCTCTGGCCGAACGAGTCGCGCAAGTTGTCGCGGAGCGCTCGGCGGAACGAGGCGTGCATCATCGAGACGGCACCCGAGAAGATCGCCTCGTTCACGATCAGGCGGGTTGCCACCATCGCCACCAGCGGCAGCACGTTGGAGGGCACGACCGTGCCGACCGTGCCGCCGGTGGCCTCGTAGGCGAGGCCGGCCGTCCAGGCCGCGGTGCCGAACATGGCGGAGTTGAGCAAGATGAAGTGGGTGCGGCGGGAGCGGATCCCGTCCACCAGCACCACAGCAACGGCCGCGATCGATGCCGCTGCCACCGGTCCGAACAGGACAGCGGCGGCCAGGTGCGCGACCGCCGAGAAGCCGATCGTGTTGTCCTGCTTGCGGACGCCGATCGCCTCCACCGCGATCGCCAGACCGAGCAGCGGCGCCAGCTGGGTTGGGTGCAGGCTGCCCAGCGCGCCTGTCATGAGCGCGGCGAACAGGCCCAGCCAGAACAGGGACGAGATCGCGTAGATGTAAGTGCGGAGCGAGCGGTTCACGGGACGATTGGGGGAGTGCGGCTACGGAGGCGCACGTGCAAGGCACGTATCGGCAGCCGCAGGCGGCTACCCAAGCCGTAAACGCGCCGCCAAACGCCGACGAGGCCCAGCCGTTTCAGGATGAGCCTCGCCGGAGCACTTCGAGCTGCTTACGAGCCGAACTTGTGGCCTGCCCCCGATGCCACCACGAAGGCGGCGAGCAGAGCCAGCAAGTATGCCGACCTTGTGAGTCGGTTTTTCATGTACATCTCCTTGGGGGAGGGGTACACCGCACCTCTCATATGGGGGACGGTCGGCTCCCGCTGCCACACCCTTTCGGGTATGGCAGGCTCCAGACTGACGTAACCGGTGAAGCTGGCTAGGCCAGTGTCAGCACGGTCGTACGGCTGCCGTCAGCACGCTCGAGCGTCACCCAGCACTTCGTCCACGGCATGTCCTTGGGGATGGTGGTGTTCGCCACCACGCTGCCGGTCCCCGACGTGTCGAAGGCGACCAGCCCGGTCGGCTCGCTTGATCCGTCCTGCATCCACAGCTCGTAGTAGCCGCCCTTGGGGGCAGCCGGCAGGCCGTTCACGTGCACCTGGACGTCGCGCACCGGGCCGCCGCCGGACGAGCCGACGTCGACGACGGCGCTGGCCGATGCGACGGGGCCGGCGCCCTGCAGGTGCACGGAGCGGTCGACGTGGAAGCCGCTGCCGCCCACGCCGATCACCAACGCGGCTGCGGCCGAAGCGGTGAGGACGGCGGCGGCCAGCACCAGTCGGCCAACGCGGCTGCTGGGCCGGACGACCGACCGGATGTCGACGACGTCGGGCTGACCGAGCGCCTCGGCGCGAGCGATCGCGTGCAGGTGGGATGGCGGCGTCGGAGGCGCACCCGCCTCACGCAGCCGGTCTTCGATCTCGCTGATGTATCGCTCGTCGCTCATGACACCACTCGTTCGTCGGCAAGCCGCTCGGCCAATCGCGCCAGCCCACTGCGGGTGCGCGTCTTGACAGTACCCAGCGGGAGTGACAGGCGCTCGGCCACCTCGCTCTGGGACAGGCCGCTGAAGTATGCCAACTCGATCACCTCGCGCTCCCGCTCCGGGAGCGAATCGACGGCGGCGTGCACCTTGAACGCCTCCAGGTCGGCGGCCGTCCGCTCCTCGGGGCCGAGGCCGGGATCGGCCTGGTCGGGGAGGTCGCCGACGGCCACGGGCGTGCGTGCGCGCAGGGCATCGGCGGCCGCGTTGCGTGAGATGGCGAACATCCAGCCGGCGCCGGAGCCTCGCTCGCGGCGGTATCCGCGGGCGGCCCGCCAGACCGACGCAAACGCCTCCTGCACGACGTCCTCGCTGCGGCCGGGATCGCCAACCATGCGACGCACGACCGCGTACACGGCGCGCGAGTAGCGGCGGTAGAGCACCTCAAACGCCTCTCCGTCACGTCGTTCCGCAACCAGTTCCAGCAGATCCTCGTCGCTCAGAGCGGACAGGTCCACGGCAACCAGCCTAGCCGCAACGGGAACCGCGGCGCTGAGCGGAAGT
>DATNEO010000187.1:0-8264 GCA_035553035.1 Gaiellales bacterium
CGCTGCGGCCGCGCTGGCCGCCGTGCTACTGGCCGCAGGGTGCGGTGGCAGCAGCGGCTCGTCCGGAGGCGGAAGTGTCAAGCAGGGTGGCGTGTTCACGATCGGCACGACCAACTACATCGACACGCTGAACCCGTTCAACTACATCGAGGCCGAGGCAGTCACCGCCTACCTCGAGGTGTATCCGGAGCTGGTGCAGCTGGCGCCCAACCTGACCACCTACGAAGGCAGCTACGCCAAGTCCTGGTCGCACAGCGCCGACTTCAAGACCTACACCTACGTCCTGCATCCGGGCGGCAAGTGGTCGGACGGAAAGCCGCTGACCTCGGCCGACGTGGCCTGGACGGCGAACACGATCGTCAAGTACCAGTCGGACGCGACCGCCAACGTGGCCAACGCCGTCGCGCACGTCACGAAGGTGGACACCGCCGGTCCGAACAAGGTGATCTTCCACTACGACGCGGCGGTCGACCCGAACCTGGTGCTGTCGAACATCTCGTCGCTCTACATCCTGCCCGAGCACGTCTGGGGCAAGTACGTGGGCAGCAACGGCAAGGATCTGAAGACCTTCAGGCCCGAGAACAACCTGCCGCTGGTGTCGGGCGGACCGTTCCAGATCACCAAGTACTCGAAGAAGGGCACGACCGTGTTCAAGCCCAACCCGGGCTACTGGGGCGCGCCCCCGCACGTCGAGGCCGTGGGCCTGGTCTACTACACCAACTCCGACTCGATGATCGCCGACCTGCAGGGCGGCACCATCGACGCCGTCGACCAGGTGCCCTACACCGCGGTCAACGCCGTCAAGAAGACCGGTGGGCTGGATGTCCACCCGTACAAGTACGGCGAGTTCACGAACATCACCTGGAACTCGAACCCGCGCAAGCCGAAGAACCGCGAGCTGCTGAATCCGCAGGTCAAGAAGGCGCTGTCGATGTGCGTCGACCGGCAGCAGATCATCTCGGTGATCTACGCCGGCAACGCGACGCTCGCCAACCAGAGCGTGATCGGCCCCTTCGGCATCGCCTGGCAGAGCCCGGACGACCAGAAGCTGCAGTTCAACTGCGCCGAGGGCAACGCCATGCTCGATCAGCTCGGCTACAAGAAGGGCGCCAACGGCATCCGCGTCGCGCCCGCAACAACCGGCAAGTACGCGCAGCCTGCGCACCCGATGCAGTACCAGATCATGGTGCCGAACAGCCTCGACTTCAACGGCAGCCGCGAGTTCTCGATCGTGCAGGACGGATTCGCGAAGGCCGGGGTGAAGGTCACCCTGCAGGCCGGCGGCGACTCCGATGCGGCGGCTGCGATCGAGTACGGCAACAACTGCAGCGCGGCCAAGGGCACCGGCTATGACACCTTCGACATCGCCCTGTGGGACTGGTTCTCGTACACCGATCCCGACTTCCAGCTGTCGGTGCCGACGCGTGACCAGTGGTGCTCGTGGAACGACCAGGGCTACGACAACCCCGCCTACAACGCCATGTACAAGCAGGAGGGCATATCGGCCGGGGCAGCACGCAAGACGCTGGTCGCGAAGATGGACAAGCTGATCTCGGATCAGTTCATCTACACATTCCTGGTGAACGAGGACGCGATCTCCGCCAGCCTGCCCAAGTGGGGCGGGTACCACCCCGAGCTGAACGGCTACAACTCCGGCTACATGACGGAGCCCTACCTGAAGTAAGCGACAGCGCCGAGCGGGGCGCGGAACGAAAGAGGAACGAGTGGAGGGACGAGCCGACTATGTGGTGAAGCGGACGCTGTTCGCGCTGCTCACCGTGTTCGTGGCCGTCACGATCAACTTCCTGCTGTTCCGCGCCCTGCCCGGCGATGCCGTGTCGGGGCTGCGCTGCCAGCACTGCACGCTCCAGTTCAAGGCCGCACTGCGCCACGATCTCGGCCTGGACAAGTCGAAGTGGGAGCAGTACAAGATCTACCTCAAGCAGCTCGCCCACGGGAACCTCGGCCTCTCGGACGTCTCCCACCAGCCCGTGCGCGGCCTGCTCTGGGACCCGCTCAAGAACACGCTTTTGATGCTGACGCTGGGCACCGTCTTCTCGATCGTCTTCGGCCTACTGACGGGGGTGGTCGCCGCCTGGCGACGAGGCACGTGGGTGGACAAGGGATCGCTATGGACCAGCCTGGCCTTCTACTCGATGCCGACCCAGTGGCTGGGGCTGATGATCGTGTACTTCGTGGCCGACCGGATAGGGTTGCCGCATGGCGGCATCCAGAGCCCTGACCTCGGCATCCTGGGCAATCCCTCCACGTACGACTACTGGAAGGACCGGCTCGAGCACATGATCCTGCCGGCCTTGACGCTGGGACTGGTGCTCTACGGCGAGTACACCCTGATCGTGCGCTCGGCGATGCTGGAGACGCTGGGCGAGGACTACGTGCTGACGGCGCGTGCCAAGGGCCTCAGCAACTTCGCGATCGTCCGCAAGCACGGCCTGCGAAACGCGATGCTGCCGATCGTCACGCTGATCGCGCTGTCACTCGGGTTCATCGTCGGCGGCGCGATCACGGTCGAGTACGTGTTCGACTACCCGGGCATCGGCCTGGCGATCGTCGATGCGATCGACAAACGCGACTACACGTTCCTGCAAGGAGCGTTTCTGCTGCTGACGATCTCGGTGATCCTGTTCAACTTCCTGGCTGACCTGCTGTACTTCAAGCTCGATCCACGGGTGACGACATGACGATCGACCATCCGCTTCCGGCTGCCCCGGAACAGCTCGAGGAGCTGTCCGCCGAAGGCCTCGGTGAGCGTCGCACGCCGGGCTTCATGCGCTCGGCGATCCTCAGCCAGCCGGCGGCGCTGGTCGGTCTCGGGGTGCTGTTCTTCTTCGTGTTCGTCGCGATCTTCGGCGCCTACCTGGAGCCGTACTCGATCCATGACAAGACCGGCCCGGTCTACGCGCCGCCCAGCTCCGCTCACTGGCTGGGCACCGACGACGGCGGCGTGGACATGCTCTCGCTGCTGATCGCCGGCACCCGCGTGTCGCTCGAGGTCGGGTTCGCCGCGGCGCTTGTGGCGATGTTGATCGGCGGCGCGGTGGGCGTGATCTCCGGGTTCGTCGGCGGCATCATCGACGTGGTGCTGATGCGGATCACGGACATCTTCCTGGTCATCCCCGACATCCCGCTGATGATCGTGATGGCCGCGATATTCGGGCGCAGCCTCAAGAACATCATCATCATCATCGGCATCATCTACTGGACGAGCACCGCCCGGCTGATCCGTGCCCAGGTGAAGAGCGTGCGCGAGCGGGTGTACGTGAAGCGGGCGCGATCGCTGGGAGCGACCAACAACCGGCTGGTGTTCAAGCACGTGCTGCCGCAGGTGGCGCCGCTGCTGATCGCCAACACGGTGCTGATGGTGGCGCTGGCGGTGTTCGCCGAGACCTACATCACCTTCCTCGGCCTGGGCGATCCCAGCGCCATCTCCTGGGGCCGGCTGATCGAGAACGCGTTCCTCGGCAACGCCGTGCTGAACAACGCCTGGTGGGCGATCGTGCCGCCCGGCGTGTGCGTGACGATCGTGATCCTGGCCTGCACCATGGTCGGCCAGTCGATGGAGGACGCGCTCAACCCGCGTCTCAAGGTCGGCCACCTGTCGGTGCGGCGGTTCCGGCTGCGGCCGCTGGGCGGAAAGCTCGACGCGGAGTGAGTCGCGAGCCGATCCTCTCGGTCGAGGACCTGCACGTCTGGTTCGACCTCTCCGGCGGCAGTGAGCTGCACGCCGTCCAGGGCGTCAGCTTCGACCTGCGGCCGGGCGAGCGGATGGGGCTGGTGGGCGAGTCCGGATGCGGCAAGACCACCACCATCCTGGCAATGATGGGGCTGCTGCCGTCCAGCGCCTCCGTCGCCGGCAGCGTTTCGCTGGACGGCGAGAACATCATGGCCCGCGGCGAGGACACCGTCAGCCCGCACCGCTGGAAGGACATCGCGATGGTGTTCCAGGGGGCGATGAACGCCTTCAACCCGGTCAAGACGATCGGCAGTCAGATCGTGGAGCCGATGGAGCTGCACGGCACCGCCACCGGCAAGGCCGCACGCGGGCAGACGCGGGAGCTGCTGGAGCTGGTCGGCATCTCGGGCGACCGCGTCAACAACTACCCGCACGAGTTCTCGGGCGGCATGCGGCAGCGGGCGGCGATCGCGCTGGCGCTGGCCTGCGAGCCGAGAGTGCTGCTGGCCGACGAGCCGACGACGGCGCTGGACGTGATGGTGCAGGCGCAGATCCTGGAGCTGCTCGTGAGGCTGACGCGCGACCTTGGTCTCTCGATGATCCTGGTCACGCACGACCTGCCGGTGGTGGCGCAGGTCTGCGATCGGGCGGCGGTGATGTACGCCGGCGAGATCGTCGAGATGGGCGCGATGTCGAGCATCTACCACGACCCCCGGCACCCCTACACGCGCATGCTGTTCGGCGCCACGCCCGACCTGCTCGGCGACGCGGACGTGATCTCGATTCCGGGGGCACCGCCGCGGCTCGACCGCGAGATCGTGGGCTGCCCGTTCGCTCCCCGCTGCGACTCGGCCTTCGCGCCGTGCGCGACGGTCGCGCCGCGCCGGCTGGAGACCTCGCCCGGACACGAGGCGGTCTGCCATCTCAACGACCACCTGGTCGCAAAGGAGCCGGCATGAGCACCACCGCCGAGCCCGGGCCGCTGCTCGAGGTCGACGACCTGGTCACGCGTTACCCGGTGTCGCGCGGGGTCGTGGGCACGCTGAAGCGGCAGCCGCGGCTGCAGGTGCACGCGGTGGAGGGCGTCAGCTTCTCGGTTGGCCCCGGCGAGATGGTGGCGCTGGTGGGCGAGTCCGGCTGCGGCAAGACCAGCACGGCGCAGACCGTGATCAGGATGGTCGACAACCAGGGCGGATCGATCAGGTTCGACGGGCGCGACATCACCGGCATGTCGGCGGGCGGCATGCGGCCACTGCGGCGCGAGATCCAGATGATCTACCAGGATCCCTACGAGTCGCTCGACCCGCGGTTCCGGGTGCGCGACACGATCGAGGAGCCGCTGCTCGTGCACAAGCTGGGCGGCTCATCCAAGGAGCGGGAGCAGAAGGTGCTGGAGGCGCTGAAGCGCGCCGGGCTGACGCCGCCCGACCTGTTCATCGACCGCTTCCCGCACGAGCTCTCTGGCGGGCAGCGGCAGCGCGTCGCGATCGCCGCGAGCCTGGTGCTCGACCCGAAGCTGCTGGTCGCCGACGAGCCGGTCTCGATGCTGGACGTGTCGGTGCGAGCCGGCATCCTGTCGCTGCTGGACGGGCTGCGCAGGGAGGGCATGGGCATCCTCATGATCACGCACGACCTGTCGACGGCAGCCCACTTCGCGGACCGGATCGCGGTCATGTACCTGGGGCGGATCGTGGAGGAGGGGCCGGCCCAGGAGGTCGTGCGCAACCCGCAGCATCCCTACACGCGCGCGCTGATCTCGGTGGTGCCGAAGCGCGACCCGAACGAACAGACGGTGCCGCAGATCCTGACGGGTGAGACGCCGAACCCGGTGCACGTGCCGTCAGGATGCCGGTTCCACCCGCGCTGCCCCGTGGCCGAGGAGGCGTGCCGCACGATCGATCCGAGCCTGCAGCGGCCGAACGGTGCGAACGTGCCCGAGCACCGGGCGGCGTGCATCGTGACGGCGCCCGGGCCCTCGGCCGACGAGGTGGGGCCGGACGGGCGCAGCGCCGGGCAGCTTGCCGCCGCCGCGATCAGGCCGGCGTCGCTGGAGCTGAGCGGCTGGTGGCGCAGAGCGTGGGCGCTCGTGATCGACGTCGCGGTGATGCTGGCGGGCGGCGTCGCGCTGGGCGGCATTCTGGCGCTGGTGCCGGGGAGCCTTGGCTCCTCGCTGCGGGTGGGCATCGGCGTGGTGCTGTTCTCGGCGCTCTACTTCACCATCGCTCACGGCAGCACCGGACAGACGCTCGGCAAGCGCGCGCTCGGGATCGCGGTGCGCGATGTGCACGGCAGCGGGCCGATCGGCTATCCGCGAGCGTTCCTGCGCTGGCTGGCATTCGCGGTGTTCACGCTGCTAACCGTCGTCGTAATCGTCGACCTGCTGTTCCCGCTGTGGGACGACCGGCGTCAGGCCCTGCACGACAAGGTCGCCTCCTCGTCCGTGTTCCAGGTGTAGCCGCCCGGACACGTGATCGCCGATCTGCACCTCGACGCGCTGCTCGACGTGGTCGAGCGGCGCGATCTGGGCGACGACGACGCGTTCGCGCAGCGGCACCTGCCGATGCTGGAGGCGGCCGGCGTGCGGGTGCAGGTGCTGCCGGCCTTCGTGGACGACAGGCACCTGCCGGAGTCGGCGCTGCGGGTCACGATCCAGCAGCTGGACGCGGCCCGGCGCGAGGCCGACCGCTCGGACGGCCGGCTGCGGATCGTGGAGGGGACGGTCGAGCTGCGCGAGGCGATCGCCGACGGTGCCATCGCGGGCATCCTGTCGCTCGAGGGGGTGGAGGCGCTGGGGCGGGACCCGGGCATGATCCGCACCCTGCACCGGCTGGGCGTGCGGATGGCCGGGCTGACGTGGAACCGGGCGAACGCATTCGCCGACGGGCTGGCCGAGCAGACCGGAGCCGGCATCACCGGGCTCGGGTTCGAGCTGCTGGACGAGATGGGGCAGCTGGGGATGGCGCTCGACCTGTCGCACCTGAGCCCGCGCGGGTGCGAGCTGGCGCTGGAGCGGTACGGCGGTCCGGTGCTGGCGTCGCACGCCAACGCGTCAGCGGTGTTCGCGAACCCGCGCAACCTGGCCGACGACGTGCTCGCGGGCGTGGGCGACCGAGGAGGGGTGGTGGGCCTGTGCGCGATTCCGGCCTTCGTGGGCCCGGGCGATCCCGCCCAGCGTCTGGCCGAGCATCACCACCACATTGCCGCCGTGGCCGGCGCCGGCGCGGTGGCGTTCGGGGCCGACTTCTGCGGCTTCTTCGGCGACGGGATCGATCCGCCGCTGTTGCCGGAGCAGCCCACCGACGTGGACACGATGCTCGCGCGCCAGGCGGAGCCGCCGCGGGAGACGTTCTACGCCGACGTGCTGTCGGCGACCGGCCAGACGCACGACGGCGCGCTGGCCTGGGGCAACGCCGTCCGGTTCCTGGAGGGCGCGCTGGCGTGAGCGTGGCGGAGCTGATCGAGAGCTATCGCCGGCGCGAGCGCTCGCCGGTCGAGGTGGCGCGTGATGCGCTCGACCGGATCGAGCGCGTGCAGCCGCGGGTGAACGCGCTCGTGACGGTCACCGGCGAGCTGGCCCTGGAGCAGGCGGCCGCAGCCGAGCGGGCCTACGCGGACGGGACGGCGGGGCCGCTGGCGGGCGTTCCCATCACGATCAAGGATCTGCTGGACGTGACCGGTGTGCGCACCACCGCCGGATCGCTCCTGACCGATCGGCATGTCGCGGAGTCGGACGCGCCGCTCGTGGCGGTGGTGCGGGCGGCCGGGGCCGTGATCCTGGGCAAGACTGCGACGCCCGAGGCCGGGTGGAAGGGCGAGACCACTAGCCGCGTGCACGGCTCCACCGAGAACCCCTGGCGGGCCGGCGCCTCGGCCGGCGGATCCAGCGGCGGCGCGGCCGCCGCTGCGGCGCTGATGCCGGACGTCCTGCACCAGGGCGGTGACGGCGCCGGATCGATCCGCATGCCCGCCTCGATCTGCGGCGTGTTCGGGCTGAAGCCGACCTGGGGTCTGGTGCCGACCGATCCGGTCAACTCCGGGCTGTCGGTGCAGGGGCCGATCACGCGGAGCGTCGCGGATGCCGCGCTGTTCATGGATGTCAGCTCGGGGACGGACACGCGGACGCGGCTGGGGAGTGGGGTGGCGGGGCTGCGGATGCTCTGGAGTGGCGACCTCGGCTTCGCCGCGGCCGAGCCGGAGGTGGTGGCCGTGTGCGAGGCGGCGGCGCGCAGCTTCGGCGCGCTTGGCGCGGCCGTCGATGAGGGCCACCCGCACCTGGAAGATCCGTGGCCGATCGTGGACGCGATCTGGTGTGCGAACCAGGCGGCGCCGTACGCGGGGCGGTTCGACGAGGTGCGAGAGCGGCTCGACCAGGGCCGGGTGCCCGTGATCGAGCGGGGTCTGAAGTTGGCGGCGACCGAACTGGTCAAGACGCAGAGCGCGAAGGCGCGCTACGCAGCGGCCTGGGACGCGTTCATGGCTGAGCGGTGCGACCTGATGCTGACGCCGACGCTGCCGGTGACGGCGTTCGCGGCCGGGCTCGATCAGCCGGGCAGCGTGGCAGGGCGCACGA
>DATNEO010000188.1:0-25632 GCA_035553035.1 Gaiellales bacterium
CGTCGTCCCGGCTCAGGCCCTGGCCCATCCCACCTGGTCGATGGGCGCAAAGATCACGATCGACTCGGCCACGCTGATGAACAAAGGCCTGGAGCTGATCGAGGCCCACCACCTGTTCGGCGTCTCCTACCCGCGCATCGAGGTGGTCGTGCACCCGCAGTCGATCGTGCACGGCATGGCCCGCTTCCGCGACGGCGCGCTGATCGCGCACCTGGGCCTTCCCGACATGCGCGTGCCGATCAGCTACGCCCTCACCTATCCCGCGCGCGCCGCCACGCCGGCGCCGCGGCTCGACCTGTCCCAGGGCTTCGCGCTGGACTTCGAGCCGCCCGATCTGGACGTCTTCCGGTGCCTGGCGCTGGCCCGCGCGGCCGGCGAGGCCGGCGGCACCGCGCCCTGCGCGCTGAACGCCGCCAACGAGGTGGCCGTGGCCGCGTTCCTGGCCGGCGAGTGCCGGTTCCCGCAGATCGCCGACACGGTCGCGGCCGTGCTCGACCGCCTCGACCCCGAGCCGCTCGAGTCGGTCGAGCAGGTGCTGGCCGCTGACGCTGCCGCCCGGGCGCTGGCGCGGGACGCGCTGGGGGTGGCCGCGTGAACTACATCATCCCGATCCTGGGCCTGCTGGGCCTGGTCTTCCTGCACGAGCTGGGACACTTCACGGCGGCCAAGCGCACCGGCATGCGCGCGCTCAAGTTCTACGTCGGGTTCCCGCCGCCGCTGGCGCGAAAGCAGGTGGGGGAGACGGAGTACGGGATCGGCGTGGTGCCGCTGGGCGGCTTCGTCAAGATCCCGGGGATGCTGCGGCCGGAGCCGTCCGACCTGTGGGCGGTCGAGGACCTGCTGCATCGCAGCGAGTCGCTGCCGCCGGAGCGGGCCAGCGAGATCGGCATTGCCTACGACCGGCTGGCGCAGCTGGTTGCGCAGGGCCGCGTCGACGAGGCCGCGCCTGCCGCCGGCGAGCTGAGCCGGATGATCGACGAGACGGAGGGCGTCACCGACGCCGATCGCCGTCGCGTCAGCCGCTGCCTGAGCCGCTTCGTGGAGTCGACCGATCCGCGCGGCTACTGGCGCAGCTCGCGGTCGAAGCGGCTGATCGTGATCGGCGCCGGCCCGTTCGCGAACATCCTATTCGCGTTCCTGCTCCTGACGGGGCTGGCCATCACCGGATTGCCCCAACCACTCCAGCCGACCACCGTCGTGGCCGGGCTCGAGAAGGGCCTGCCGGCCCAGAAGGCGGGGCTGCGCGCGCATGACCGGATCGTCGCCATCGACGGCCATGCCATCACCGGCTTCGACCAGGTGCGGGCGCTGATCTCGACCAGCGGCGGCCACCCGGTCTCGCTGACGGTGCGCCGCAACGGCACGACCGCCCACGTCGGCCCGATCACGCCCGTCAAGCAGGGTGGGCGCTACATCGTCGGCTTCCTACCGGACGTGATCGCGACCACCCGCAGCGTGCCCGTCTGGAAGGCCCCGGGCGAGGGTCTATCGCAGATGTGGACGATGATCAGCGGTTCGGTCACCGGCATCCGCAGCCAGGGCACGTCGTCGCTGTCGGGGCCGGTCGGGATCGTGCGCGTCTCGGCGTCCGCCGCCGACACCGGCGCGCCATACTATCTGTGGCTGCTGGCCTACATCTCGCTGTCGCTCGGCATCCTCAACCTGCTGCCGTTCCTGCCGCTGGACGGCGGCCACATCCTGCTGGTCGTGATCGAGAAGCTCCGCGGTCGGGCGCTGTCGCGGGCGACGTTCGAGCGCGTCTCGATGGCGGGCATCGCGCTGGTGCTGTTCCTGTTCCTGTTCGGGTTGCACAACGACCTGCTGGGCGCCCAGCCGCGCTAGAACGGTAGAGCCTGAGACAACCTGCCAGTATCCTTTCGGGCAGATGTCCAGCGAGAAGCAGATCACGGTCGGCGGCGTCCCCATCGGCGGTGGCGCGCAGGTGGTGGTGCAGTCGATGACCACGACCGAGACGGCCGACGTCGAGGCCACGCTGGTTCAGGCGCGGGCGCTTGCCGAGGCCGGCTGCGACCTGGTGCGGGTGGCGGTGCCGGGACGGGTCGACGCGGATGCGCTGCCGGCGATCGTGGCCGGATCGCCGCTGCCGGTGATCGCGGACATCCACTTCAACGCCTCGCTCGCGCTGCGCGCGATGGACGCGGGCGTCGCCGCCGTGCGCATCAACCCCGGCAACATCGGCGGGCCGGACAAGGTCGAGCAGGTGGTGCAGCGGGCCAAGCAGACCGGCACGCCGATGCGGATCGGCGCCAACTCCGGGTCACTGCCCGACCACCTGCGCCAGTTCGCGACCAACGATCCGGCCGGCGCGCTGGTCGAGGCGGCGCTGGAGGAGGTGCGGCTGCTGGAACGGCTCGAGTACCGCGAGTTCAAGATCTCGGTGAAGTCGTCGTCGGTGCCGGTGATGGTGCAGGCCTACCAGCGCCTGAGCGAGCGCGTCCCCTATCCGCTGCACCTGGGCGTGACGGAGGCCGGCCCTGCGTTCACGGGCACGGTCAAGAGCTCGATCGGCATCGGCACGCTGCTGGGACAGGGCATCGGGGACACGATCCGCGTGTCACTGACCGCCGACCCGGTGGAGGAGGTGCGGGTGGCCTGGGAGATCCTGCGCTCGCTGGGCCTGCGCCAGCGCGGGCCGATGATGATCGCCTGCCCGTCCTGCGGCCGCACCAACGTGGACGTGCTCGACCTGGCCGGGCAGGTGGAGGCGCGGCTGGGGACGTACAACGAGGTGTTCGAGGTGGCGGTGATGGGCTGCGCCGTGAACGGGCCGGGCGAGGCTGGGGACGCCGACTTCGGGATCGCCGGCGGCCGCGACGCCGGATTCATCTACGCCCACGGCCTGGTGCTGCGCAAGGTCGAGCAGTCGCGGCTGGTGGACGAGCTGTTCCGCGAGGTGGATGCCTGGATCGCAGCCGGCATGGTGCGGCCCAAGCGCGGCACCCGCAAGCACGTGCTGCCGATGGTTCCCAGCCCGTGAGCAAAGACACCACAGAGCGGGGATCCGACTACCCCAATTCGGCCATTGCGCGGCCGCGCAGAGGCGTCGAAGATCTCCCTGTGAACGAGTACCGACGGACCGTGATCGATGATCGCTACATGGCCGACTGGCTGGAGTTCGGCTTCTCCGAGCTGACCGCCTACCTGGCCAAACAGGCTCGCTTCGCGCGCTACCTGAGCGATCGCGAGCCGAGCGACAGCGGCGGCGACTGACCCCACCCGCTGTCGCCGGGCGATCGCCGATCGGCTCCACCGGGTAGACTGAACGCCATGCGGGAATGGCGTCACAGGCTGGTCGGATTCGTCACCCTGCTGGTGGCGCGGCGGATCATCCGCCGCGCCATCCGCAAGCAGACCGAGCAGGTGCTGACGAGGCTCGAGATCCACCACCGCCCGTCGCGCCTGCGGCGGAGCCTGCCGGTCGTGGGTGCGGCGGCACTGGCGGCGGCGGCCGGCGCGGCGGTGCTGGCCGGCCGCCAGCAGCGCGGCGGCTGATGTTCCGCCACGTCGTGGTGTTCAGGTTCAAGCCGGGTACGAGCGACCAGCAGGTGGATGCGATCGAGCGCGGACTGGCCGGACTGCCCGCGCGGCTGCCCGATATGCGGTCGTATGCGTACGGCCGTGACCTCGGCATACGTGAGGGAAACGGCGACTTCGCGGTTGTTGCCGAATTTGACGACGAGGCCGCCTGGCTGGTCTACCAGCAGGATGAGGAGCACCGGCGTGTGATCGATCAGCTGATCGTCCCGGTCACCGCGGAGCGCCACGCGGTCCAGCTCCGTCACCCCTGATCGGTACACTGCTGCGGCTGTGACCGAGCCCTCGCCGTACGTCCACCTTCACGTCCACAGCGAGTACTCGATCCTCGACGGCGCTTGCCGCATCGGCCCGCTGGTGGATCGGGCAGCCGAGCTGGGGATGCCCGCCATCGGGCTGACAGACCACGGATCGATGGCGGGTGCGGTCGAGCTCAGCCGCACCGCCGCAAAGGCCGGGGTGAAGCCGGTGCTGGGATGCGAGGTCTACGTCGTGGACGATCACGCGGCCCGGCCGCAGCGTGAGAAGCGCGCTCACCTGACGCTGCTGGCGGAGACCACCGAGGGCTACCACAACCTGATCCGGCTGGTCTCGAGCGGCTTTCTGGACGGCTACTGGTACAAGCCACGGGTCGATCTCGACCAGCTGGCCGCGCATGCCGGCGGCGTGATCGCGCTGTCCGGCTGCCTGTCCGGGCGCGTCTGCAAGGCGCTTGTGGACGACGACCCGGCCGGCGCCCGCGAGCAGCTCGACCGGCTGGTACAGATCTTCGGCCGCGACGACGTCTACGTCGAGATCCAGGACGGCGGAATCGACGTGCAGACCCGGATCCTGCCCTCGCTGGTGGCGATGGCGAAGGACGCCGGCCTGCCCATGGTCGGAACCGGCGACGTCCACTACCTGACCCGCGACGACGCGATCCCGCACGAGGCGCTGCTCTGCATCCAGACGCAGGACAAGCTCGACAACCCCGATCGCTTCCGCTTCTCTAACCACGAGTTCTATCTGAAGTCCCCGCAGGAGATGTACGCGCTGATGGGCGAGCGCTTCGGTGAGGACACGCTGCGCCGCACGGTTGAGATCGCGGACCGCTGCAGCGCCGAGGTCGGCCTGGGCGCGATGCACCTGCCGCACTTCGAGGTGCCCGAGGGCCAGACCGCCGTCGGCTACCTGCGCGACCTGGCCGAGACCGGACTGCGCGAGCGCTACCCGCAGGTGACACCCGAGCTGCGCGACCGGCTCGAGTTCGAGCTGAAGACGATCGAGGAGATGGGCTTCCCCGACTACTTCCTGATCGTGTGGGACTTCATCCGCTTCGCCCGCGAGGACGGCGTCTCGGTCGGCCCGGGACGCGGCTCCGCCGCGGGCTCGCTGGTCGCCTACTGTCTGCGCATTACCGACCTCGATCCGATGGCCTACTCGCTGCTGTTCGAGCGGTTCCTGAACCCCGGCCGCAAGAGCATGCCCGACATCGACATCGACTTCGCGGTGGCCGGCCGCGAGCGCGTCATCAACTACGTGGCCGAGAAGTACGGCCGCCGCAGCGTCGCCCAGATCATCACCTTCGGCAAGATGCAGCCCAAGGCCGCGATCAAGGATGCGGGACGCGTGATGGGCATCGGCTACGGCGAGGTCGACCGCATCGCCAAGCTGGTGCCCGAAGGCCCGAAGGTGTCGTTCGAGGAGTGCATGAAGCCCGGCGCCGAGCTGCGCAAGGTCTACGACGTGGACGACACCGCCCGCTCGATCGTGGACATGGCGCGGCCGCTGGAGGGTGTCGTCCGCAACGACTCGATCCATGCCGCCGCGGTCGTGATCGGCGACCGGCCGCTGACCGAGTACCTGCCGCTGCAGCAGAAGGGCGCCGAGGCCGAGGTCGTGACCCAGTTCCCGATGGGCGACGTCGAGGCGCTGGGCCTGCTGAAGATGGACTTCCTGGGACTGCGCAACCTGGACGTGATCGACCGAGCGGTGGAGCTGATCGAGCAGACCACCGGGCAGCGGCTGTCGATGCACGACCTGCCGCTGGACGACGCCCGCACCTACGAGATGCTGGCCAGGGGCGACGCGACCGGGGTGTTCCAGTTCGAGTCGGGCGGCATGCGCGAGGCGCTGCGCCAGGTGCGGCCCACCCGCTTCGAGGACCTGATCGCGCTGGGTGCCCTGTACCGGCCCGGCCCGATGCAGAACATCCCCAAGTTCGCCGCTCGCAAGAACGGCCGCGAGCCGGTCACCTACCCCGATCCCCGGCTGGAGGGGATCCTGTCGGAGACGTCCGGCATCACGGTGTACCAGGAGCAGAGCATGCTGATCGCCCGCGAGATCGCCGGGTTCAGCCCCGCCGAAGCGGACGACCTGCGCAAGGCGATCGGCAAGAAGATCCGCTCGCTGATGATCTCGCTGAAGGACAAGTTCATCGACGGCTGCCTGGCCAACGGCATCTCTCGCCCGGTTGCCGAGCAGCTCTGGGACGACAACGAGCGCAGCAGCGACTACTCGTTCAACAAGGCGCACGCAGCCTGCTACGCGCTCATCTCGTACCGCACCGCCTGGCTGAAGGCGAACCATCCCGCCGAGTACATGGCCGCCCTGATCTCGTCGGTGATGTCGACCAAGGACCGGGTGCCTTACTACGTGTCGGAGTGCGAGTCGATGGGCATCGAGGTGCTTCCGCCCGACGTCAACTCCAGCCAGGCCGACTTTGCGGTGGTGGACGGGCGCATCCGCTTCGGCCTGACGGCG
Source organism: Gaiellales bacterium (assembly GCA_035553035.1). Lineage (GTDB taxonomy): Bacteria > Actinomycetota > Thermoleophilia > Gaiellales > JAICJC01 > JAICYJ01. Next base: position 6,298 of record DATNEO010000188.1, read on the forward strand.
GTCAAGAAGGTTGGCGACGGGGCCGTGCGGGCGATCATGGCCGCCCGCGAGGCGGCGCCGTTCACGTCGATCTGGGACTTCTGCGAGCGGGTCGACGCCTCTGTCTTGAACAAGGGCATGCTCGAGAGCTTGATCTGCTGCGGCGCGCTCGACTCGACCGGCGCCACCCGCCGCGGCATGCTGGAGGTGATGGACGCGGCCCACGCGTCCGGCACCAAGCAGCAGGCCGACACGCTGATGGGGCACATGTCGATCTTCGACCTCGGCGGCGACGGCGACGGGAACGGCGAGGCGCCGCTGGTGCGCAGCCACCCGCCGGTGCCGCCGGGCGAGTGGGAGCGGGGCGAGCTGCTGGCACGCGAGAAGGAGGCGGTCGGGCTGTACGTCTCCAGCCACCCGCTGGCCGACGTCCGCGACCAGCTGGCGCGGCGCTCCGACCTGCCGCTCGCGCAGGCCGGATCGCTGCGCGACGGCCAGGTTGTGACGGTGGGCGGGCTGGTCACCGCGATCAAGCCGTTCGTGACCCGCAAGGGCGATCAGATGGCCTTCGCGGAGATCGACGACACCACCGGAACGATCGAGGTGGTGGTGTTCGCGAACACGCTGGCGGCGTCCCGCCAGCTGCTGGTGGCCGACTCGGTGGTGCTTGTGAAGGGCCGCGCCGACCGCAAGAACGAGGGCGAGGTGAAGCTGGTCGCGATCGAGATCCTGCCCTTCGAGGCCACCGCCAACTTCGGCGTGGTGCGGCTGCGTCTGGATGCGCGGGAGACGCCCGCGGCGATCATCGACGACCTGAAGTCACTGATCGGCGAGTTCCCCGGCGACGCGCCGGTGCTGCTCGAGGTGCAGACCTCGGAGGGGCCGAAGACCCTGCGGTTCGGCCCGGAGTTCAAGGTGCGCCCCGACGGCGACTTCTTCGCGGAAGCGAAGGCGCTGCTCGGCGACGCCGCGCTGATCGCCTAGGAGGGCCTGGCCGACGCCGGACCCCTCAGCTGCCGACGCCCTCCACCATCCGCTCCATCTCGTCCAGCCCCTCATCCCACAGGCCGGGGTCGTCCAGGTCGATGCCGAGCGGGGCCAGCACATCGGCCGGCGTGCCGTTGCCGCCGCGGTCGAGGTAGTCCAGGTAGCGGGCGGCGAATCGCTCCGGGTCGTCGCGCAGTCGCCCCATCAGCGCCAGCGCGATCAGGCACGAGAAGCTGTAGTTGTAGAGGTAGAACCGGTACACGATCGCGTGGGGCATCAGCGCCCAGCGGCTGATCACCTCCTCGCCCTCCACGCTGTCGCCGAGCCCGGCCCGGAACTGCTCGCCCCAGAGCTCGTTCAGGCGGTCGACCGACAGCGTCAGCCCTTCGGCCTTGAGCCGGTAGCAGCCGCGCTCGGACCGGGCCGAGACCGCCGTCTCGAACACGTTTCCGATCGCCGTTTCAACCGCGCCGGCCTGCAGCGCCAGGCGCCGGCCGGGGTCGGTCTCGTGCTCGAGCAGCCCCTCCACGAGCCACAGCTCGGCGAAGGTCGAGGGGATCTCGATCAGCGCGAACGACGGCAGGCCCACCAGCGGGCTCTGGGCCGCCAGGCACCGTGCGAGGTGCAGGGCGTGGCCGGCCTCGTGTGCCATCACCTGCGCGTCCATCTGCCGGCCGCTGTGGTTGAGCAGCAGGTACGGCCCGCAGGTGCCGTCCAGCTCGGCGCAGAACGCGCCGCCCATCTTGCCGGTGCGGGGCGCGGCGTCCACGCGCCCGTCCTGGAAGAGCCCGGCCACGGTGCGGCCGGCCTCGTCCGACAGCGCGGCGAACGATGCGACCACCTGCTCGACCACCTCCGGGTAGGTCATCGCAGCCATCGCGCCCAGCGGCGCCACCCTGTCTGCGACCGGCAGCCGGTCGAACCCGAGCAGGCCGGCCTTGATCGTGTTCCAGCGGCGCCAGATGCCGGCGCGTGCGGCCACGGCGTCGAGCATCGCGTCCACCATCTCCGAGCGCAGCTCGTTGGCGAGGTCGGTGGAGCGGGTGGCCCGGTCGTAGCCGCGAAGCGCGTCCACCGCCAGCCGGTCGCCGACCACGGCATCGAGGCAGTGCGCGGACGTGGGGGCGAACCCATCGCTCATCTCACGCAGCGCCGCGTGCGCGGTGCGGCGCACCTCGGGCCGCACGTCCCAGCAGGCGAACATGACCTCGCTGGAGGTCTGAGCGGCCGGGCCGTTCCCGAGGTCACAGGTGATGGTGAGGGCCGAGGATCGCTCCGACCAGAGGCGGATCCAGGACTGCTCGGCGGCGCCGCCGCGTGCCGAAAGCGCGCGCTCCTCCGCTGCCGACAGCGTGTGGGCGGCGAATCGGCGCGACGCGATCAGGTAATGCCGGTCTCCCGCCACCTCGGGCAGCTCGGCGAGCTGCGACGCGCGCTCGTCGGTCAGATCCAGCCACGCCAGCTGGAACCCACGCAGGGCGTCGTGGATGCCCGGCATCCGCTGCGCCACGCGCGTGCCCAGATCCTGGGCGGCGGGGTGGGACGCATCCTCAGCCGAGCGCAACTCCGCGTACGTGGACAGCCGCTTGGCCCGGTTTCGCAGCTCTCCCAGGGCTTCGAGTAGCTCAGCCAGCGCCGGACCGCCCAGCTGCGACGGCGACGGCAGCGTCCGTGCGAAGGCATCGGCGTCGGCCGCGAGCACGTCGAGCTCGGCAACGGCTGCCTCGTCCGAGGCGAAGACGGGCGTGAGATCCCAGCGGTGCTCGAGGCGGGGTGAGCCGGTGACGGTGGACACGGCCGGATTCTGCCATACCGCCAAGGCGGCCCGGCATCCGACCTGGAGCCTAGAATGCGGTGATGATCCTGGCCGATCTTGAGCTGGACCTGGACGTGTTCCAGGGGCCGTTCGACCTGCTGCTGGCGCTGGTGCTGCGCGAGGAGGTCGAGCTGGCCGACGTGCCGATCGCCGAGATCGTGGTCGCCTACGTCGAGCGCGCGTACGAGAAGGGCGAGCTCGACCTGGAGTCGGCCAGCGAGTTTCTGGTGCTGATGGCGGCGCTGCTGGAGATCAAGGTGCGCCTGCTGTTCCCCGGCGAGGCCGAGGAGGACGAGCTGTCCCCGGAGCAGGCCGAGGCCGAGCTGTTCCAGCGGCTGATCGAGTACCGCCGCTTCCAGGGCGCGGCGGCCTGGCTGCGCGACCGCACGGCCGGCCCGCCCCGCGTGTTTCGCATGGGACCCGCGCCCCTGGCGCCACGGCCGGAGCCGTTGGTGGTCGAGTTCAGCGAGGACCCCTGGCAGCTGGCGGCGGCCGTCGACCGGCTGCTGGTGCCGCCCCCGCACATCGACGTGTCGTCCGTGCGGCGGCCGCTGGTGCCGGTGGAGCGCTTCCTCGACCACTTCCGCACGATCCTGCGCACGCGCCGCGGCTTCCAGTTCGAGGAGACGGTGAAGGGGCTCGACCGCCTGTCGCAGGCGGCGGCGTTCCTGGCGCTGCTGGAGATGATCAAGCGCGGCGAGGTCGTCCCCGAGCAGCCCCGGCTGTTCGCCCCGATCAGGGTTGTGACGGCCCCGGGGGCCGCTGCCGAGGCCGAGGTCGACGCCGACCGGGCGATCGCATGAGCGAGCTCACCCACACGGTCGAGGCACTGCTGTTCGTGGCCTCCGAGCCGCTGACGCCGAAGGAGCTGGCCGAGCTGACCGATGCTGCCCCCGAGCGGATCGAGCGGGCGCTGGGCGCGCTGGCCGACCGTCATTGCGAGGGGCGCTCCGGCGTGGTGCTGGAGCGGGCGGCCGGCGGCTATGGCCTGCGTGCCGCCCGCGAGACGGCCGAGGTCTGCGCGCGGCTGGTCAACCGGCCGAGCGCCAAGGGCCTCAGCCAGGCCGCGCTGGAGACGCTGGCGATCGTGGCCTACCTGCAGCCGGTGTCGCGGCCCGAGATCGCCCGCATCCGCGGCGTCGGCGCCGACTCGGCCGTGGGCGGGCTGATCGAGCGGGGCCTGATCGAGGAGGCGGGGCGGGCCGACACCCCGGGCACGCCGGTCGTCTACCGCACGACCAGCGCCTTCCTGCGCGTATTCGGCCTGGGCGAGGGCGAGGATCTGCCGGCGCTGTCGGACTTCGAGCTGACCGAGGCCGATCACCAGGCGCTGCGGGCGCGCCTGCACCTGGTCGCCGACCAGCGTGCCGGTCAGGCTTAACCGGTACCTGGCCTCCGCCGGGGTGGGGTCACGGCGAGCGGTGGACGAGCTGATCCGCGACGCCCGCGTGACCGTGAACGGCACCGTGGCCGAGCTCGGCGCGAGCGTCGGCGAGGGTGATGAGGTGCGCGTGGACGGCCGTACCGTCAGCGCCGAGCGGCAGGCGTGGGTGCTGCTGCACAAGCCGGCCGGAGTCATCACCACGGCGAACGATCCGCAGGGGCGCCCCACGGTGCTCGACCTGGTCGGCTCGCCGCTGCGGCTGTTCCCGGTGGGGCGGCTTGACATGGACACGACCGGTGCGCTGCTCTTGACGAACGATGGCCTGCTCGCGCACCGCCTGATGCACCCCCGCCACGAGGTGGACAAGGTCTACGTGGCAGACGTGGAAGGCCGGCCGGATGCGACCGCGCTGGAGCGGTTGCGGTCAGGGGTCGAGCTGGACGACGCGCCGACGGCGCCGGCGCAGGTGCGCGAGCTGGCTCCCGGCCGGATCGAGCTTCGCATCCACGAGGGCCGCAACCGGCAGGTGCGCCGGATGTGCGAGGCGGTGGGACACCCGGTGCTGCATCTGCACCGGTCGGCCTACGCCGGCCTCAGGGTGGAGGGCCTTGCACCGGGCCGGTGGCGGGAGCTCGACCCCGCCGAGGTTGACGGCCTGCGCAGCGCGTGAAAGCTCTGTGCTCATCGCCACTTGACATAACCGGGACGGCTTTGCGATACTGCCGCTAACACTTCCCTTACAACTGGGAAGCGTCGGAGGAGCAGGGCAGCTCAGGCGCGCGGCGGGCGCTTCACCCGCCGCGCGGGGGTACCCGAAAGCCCATGGCGGCGAGCATCTCGGCGAGCGTCAGGTCGGCCACCTGGGAGGCGCGGTCGCGGCCCCGTGCCAGGATCCCGTTCAGCTCCGTCTCGTCGGCCCGCAGCTCCAGGTAGCGCTCCCGGATCGGCCGCAGCAGCTCGACGACGGCGTCGGCCACGTCACCCTTGAAGTCGCCGTAGCCCTTGCCGTCGTAGGCGGCCTCGATCGCTTCCGGCGACTCGCCGGTGGCCACCGACAGGATCTCGATCAGGTTCTCGATGCCCTGCTTGCCCTCGCCGCGGCGCACCTCGCGGCCGGAGTCGGTCACCGCCGAGCGGATCTTCCTGGCGACCACCTCGGGCGGGTCGACCACCAGCACGGTGCCCTGCGGCGTGCCGCGGGTCGTGGACATCTTGTTGTCCGGTTCCTGCAGGTCCATCACGCGGTCGCCGCTGGCCGGGATGGCCGCCTCCGGCAGCGGGAACAGGTCGCCGAACCGCGAGTTGAAGCGCTGCGCGATGTTCCGGGCCAGCTCCAGGTGCTGGCGCTGATCGTCTCCCACCGGGACGCGGTCGGCCTTGTAGAGCAGGATGTCGGCGGCCTGCAGCACCGGGTAGGTGAACAGGTCGGCGCTGACGGAATCGCGGCCGGTGCTCTTCTCCTTGAACTGGGTCATCCGGTTCAGCTCGCCCATGGTGGCAACGCAGCCCAGCAGCCAGGCGCCGTAGGCGTGCGCGGCCACGTGGCTCTGCACGAACAGCGTGCAGCGGGCCGGGTCGAGACCCGCCGCCAGCAGGGTCGCGGCCGTGTCCAGCGTGTTCTCGTGCAGGGCCGCCGGCTCGTAGGGCACCGATATGGCGTGCAGGTCGACGACGCAGTAGAAGGCCGCGCCCGTGTCCTGGTCGGCGACGTAGTGGCGGATCGCCCCGATGTAGTTGCCGAGGTGCTTGGTGCCGGTCGGCTGGATGCCCGAGAAGACGCGTGCCATGGATCGGCAATCCTAGCCACCCAAGTAGACTGAACGTCCCATGGCAACCACCCAGCCAACCTGGTCTCCGACCTCCTGGAGGGAGCGTCCCGCGCTCCACCAGCCGGACTGGCCCGACCCCGCCGCGGCCGAGGCGGCGCGCGAGCGCCTGGCCGCGATGCCGCCGCTGGTGTTCGCCGGCGAGGCACGGCGGCTGCGCGAGTCGCTGGCGCAGGTGGCGGCCGGGCGCGCCTTCCTGCTGCAGGCGGGCGACTGCGCCGAGTCGTTCCACGACTTCTCGGCGGTCAGCATCCGCGAGAAGCTGAAGGTGATCCTGCAGATGGCGGCGGTGCTCACGTACGGCTCGATGCTGCCCGTCGTCAAGCTGGGCCGGATCGCCGGCCAGTTCGTGAAGCCGCGGTCGTCGCCGACCGAGCTGGTGGACGGGATCGAGCTGCCCAGCTTCCGCGGCCACATGGTGCACGGCGACGAGCCGAACGCCGCCGCCCGCGTCTTCGACCCGGCCCGGATGGTGCAGGGCTACCACCAGTCGGCCTCGACGCTGAACCTGCTGCGCGCGTTCACCAAGGGTGGCTTCGCCGACCTCACCAAGGTGCACCTGTGGAACCAGGAGTTCGTCGCCTCATCGCCGGAGGGCCGCCGCTACGAGGCGATCGCCCGGGAGATCGAGCGCGCTCTGCGGTTCATGGCCGCCTGCGGCATCGACCTCGAGGCCGAGCGAAACCTGCACGAGGTGGACGTCTGGACGAGCCATGAGGGCCTGCTGCTGGACTACGAGCAGGGGCTGACCCGCCGTGACTCGCTGACCGGCGACTGGTACGACTGCTCGGCGCACATGCTCTGGATCGGCGAGCGTACCCGTGCCGCCGACGGCGCACACGTCGCGTTCTTCGCCGGCGTCCACAACCCGATCGGAGTGAAGCTGGGGCCGGCCGCAACCGCCGCCGACGTGACCGCGCTGTGCGAGGCCCTTAACCCCGGGCGTCTCCCGGGCCGGCTGACGCTGATCACGCGCATGGGAGCGGGTCGTGTGGAGGAGAGGCTGCCGCCGCTGCTGCGCGCCGCCCGCCAGGGCGAGCACCCGGTGGTCTGGGTGTGCGACCCGATGCACGCCAACATGTTCAAGACCGCATCGGGTTACAAGACCCGCCGCTTCGAGGACATCCTGAGCGAGATCCAGGGCTTCTTCGCGGCCTGCCTGAGCGAGGGAGCCTGGCCCGGCGGCGTGCACCTGGAGTTCACCGGCGAGCACGTCACGGAGTGCCTGGGCGGCTCGGAGGAGGTGCTCGAGGATCACCTCGACCGCAACTACGCCACGCTCTGTGACCCCCGCCTGAACGCGCGCCAGTCCCTGGATCTGGCCTTCCGCGTGGCCGAGCTGATGCGTGCGGCCGAGGAGCGCGGCGCCCCGCACCTGCCATGAGGGTGGCGGTGATCGGACTCGGCCTGATCGGGGGCTCGCTGGCGCTGGCCGCGACCGCCCGCGGCGACCAGGTGGTGGCCACCGACCGGGACGAGACGGCGGGTGAGATCGGCCTCGATCGGGGCGCGATCGCGCGGTTCGAGCCGACCATCGACGGGGCGCTGGACGGCACCGACCTGGCCTTCGTGTGCGGCCCGGTGGGCGAGCTGGCGTCGCTCACCGGCCAGGCGCTGGAGGCGGCTCCCTCCGGATGCGCCGTGTCCGACGTGGGATCGACCAAGGGCCGGCTGGTGGCACAGGTGGGATCCAACCCGCAGTTCGTGGGCGGCCACCCGGTGTGCGGGTCGGAGGCGCGGGGCGTCGCGAACGCGCGGCCGGAGCTGTTCGACGGCGCCACCTGGTTCTTGACGCCTGTGGCCGACACCGACCCGTCGGCGCACCGCCGGCTGCACACCTTCGTGTCGTCGCTGGGCGCGCGGCCGGTGGCGATCGACCCGGACGCCCACGACCGGCTGGTGGCGCTGACCAGTCACCTGCCGCATGCGCTCGCGAACGTGCTGGTCAACCAGGCCGGTGCCGGCAAGGTGGACGGCCACGACCCGCTGGCGGCGGTGGGTGGGTCGTTCCGGGACATGACGCGGGTGGCCGGCGCCAACCCGCGCATCTGGGTTGACATCTTCCTGGACAACCGCACGGCGCTGCTCGACGGCCTGCGTGACCACAGCCGCCGCGTCGACGACCTGACCAGGGCACTCGAGCGAGAGGATGCCGGGTTCGTGGCGCGCTGGATCGCCGAGGCGTCCGGCCACCGCCGCCGCCTGCTGGAGGTCGCCTACCCGGCCACGCCGGAGGACCTGTACCGGGTGCGCGTGCACGTGCCCGACCGGCCGGGTGTGCTGTCCGGCATCACGCAGGCGCTGGGCGCCGAGGGCATCAACATCGAGGACTTCGAGCTGCACCACATGTCGGCCGACCGCGGCGGCACCGTGGTGGTCACGATCGCCGGCCAGACCGAGGCGGAGCGGGCCGTGGCGTTGCTGGACGCGCAGGGCTACGGGGCGATCGCGGCGCCCGCCGTCGATGAGTGAGGATCTGCTGCAGGTGGCGCCGGCCGGCGCGCTGGTTGGCGAGCTGAGCGTGCCCGGCGACAAGTCCATCAGCCACCGCGCCGTGATGGTCGGCGCCCTCAGCGACGACCGGGTGACCGTGACGGGGTTCGGCGTCTCCGCGGACACGCTTGCCACGGTCGACGCCTTCCGGGCGATGGGCGTCCCGATCGAGCGGGTCGGGGACGACGGCCTGGTGATCGACGGGGTGGGCATGCGCGGACTGCGGCCGCCCGACGGCGTGATCGACGTGCGCAACGCGGGCACGCTGATGCGGATCCTGCCCGGCATACTGGCCGGCCAGAGCGGAACCTTCACGCTGGACGGCGACGAGAGCATCCGCCTCCGGCCGATGCGCCGGATCGCCGACCCGCTGGAGCGGATGGGCGTGTCCGTCGAGACCAGCGAGGGGCTGCCGCCGGTGACGGTGCACGCGACCGGCGCGGTCGAGCCGATCAGCTACCGCCCGCCCGTCGCCTCGGCGCAGGTGAAATCGGCGGTGCTGTTCGCAGGCCTGTTCGCCGAGCGCGGCGTGACCGTGGTGGAGGAGGCGATCGCCACCCGCGACCACACGGAGCGGATGCTGCAGCGCGCGGGGGTGCCGGTCGACCGCCGGCCCGGGTACGTCGGCGTCTCGCCCGTGCGCGAGCTGGTGTTGCCTGAGATCGCGGTGCCCGGCGACTTCTCGTCGGCGGCACCGTTCATCGCGGCGGCCACCATCCTGCAGGGCTCCAGCCTGACCCTGCGCGACATCTCGATCAACCCGACTCGCACCGGCATGCTGGCCGTGCTGGAGCGGATGGGCGCCAGGGTCGGATTGTTCCGCCGCCGGCTGGCGGCCGGCGAGCCGGTTGCCGACATCGAGGTGCGGCCGGCCGAGCTGGTGGCGACCGACATCGAGGCGGAGATCGTGCCCACGCTGATCGACGAGCTGCCCCTGATGGTGCTCCTGGCCAGCTTCGCCCGTGGCACGACCACGATCCGGGGAGCGGGCGAGCTGCGGGTCAAGGAATCCGACCGGATCGCCACCGTGGTCGAGCTGCTGAACACCTGCGGCGGCCACGTGACGGCGCTGCCGGACGGCTTCGAGGTGCTGGGCGTCCCGCACCGGCTGCGCGGCGGGCGGGTCGACGCCGCCGGCGACCACCGGATCGCGATGCTGGGGGCGATCGTCGGCGTCTGCTCGCAGGAGGGCGTCACCGTGGAGGGCGCCGATGCGCTCGGCGTCAGCTTCCCCGACTTCGCCGACCGGCTGGCCGCGGTGGTGGCATAGGCCGATGGTGATCACGATCGACGGACCGGCCGGCGCCGGCAAGAGCACGATCGCCCAGGCCCTGGCCGAGCGGCTGGGCCTGCGCTACGTGGACACGGGCGCCATGTATCGGGAGCTGACGGCGGCCGCGCTGGCGGCCGGCGCCGACCTCGACGACGGCGCCGCGCTGGCCGCGCTGGCCGACACGCCGCCTCCGCCCGGCAGCGACCTGCGGGCCGAGGCCATCTCCCGGAACGTCAGCGCCGTCTCACGGCATCCGCAGGTGCGGGCGGCCATGCGCGGACGGCAGCGTGCGCAGGCGGTCGATGCGGTGCTCGAGGGGCGCGACACCGGCTCGGTGGTCTGCCCGGAGGCCGACCTGAAGATCTACCTGGTGGCGTCGACCGGTGTGCGCGCTGCCCGGCGCGCCGCGGAGCTGGACATGCCGGTCGACGAGGTGGAACGGTCGATCGTCCAGCGCGACCAGCTCGACTCCGAACAGCTGGCGCCGGCGCCGGACGCCGTGGTGATCGACAGCAGCGGGCTGAGCGTGCAGGAGGTGGTGGCGCGGATCGTGGCCCTCCTGCCGGAACAGCCGGCCACGCCGCTGCCCGGCGACCGCTTCTGGCGGACGGTGCGGCCGGTGGCCGAGCCGGTCTTCCGCGGCCTGCTGCGGCTGTCCGTGACCGGCGCCGAGCACGTGCCGCGAAGCGGGCCGGTGGTGTTCGTCGCCAACCACCAGTCGCTGTGGGACATCCCGGCGCTCGGTGCCGCCCAGCCGCGGGCGATCCGCTACATGGCCAAGGCGGAGCTGTTCCGGCCGCGGCCGTTCGCCGCCTTCCTGCGGATGGGCGGCACCTTCGGCGTGCACCGCGGTGAGCCCGACCGAGAGGCGCTGCGCACGGTGCACGAGACGCTCGTGGGCGGAGGCACGGTGGGCGTGTTCATCCAGGGCCATCGCCAGGAGGGCTTCGAGCAGGCCAAGGCCGGCGCCGGGCGGATCGCCGTGGTCGAGCAGGCCGACGTGGTGCCGGTGGCGCTGCGCAGCCGCAACTGGCGGCCGGGCCGGCGGATCGCGGTCGCCTTCGGGCAGCCCCGCCGCTACGCCCGCGACGGCCGCCGGGCGGCCGAGGCCTACCGCGAGACGGCCGACCAGCTGATGGCCGAGATCCGCAGCCTGTATGAGGGCACCGGATGAGCGAAAGTCCGCAGGAGCAGATCGAGGAGCGGCCGCAGCAGCGCCGGCTGGCCGGCCGGGTGGCGGTGGTCGGCTTCCCGAATGCGGGCAAGTCGACCCTGATCAACCGGTTGACGTCGAGCCGCCAGGCGGTGGTGCACGAGACGCCGGGCGTGACGCGTGACCGCACCGAGTCGGTGTGTGAGTGGCGCGGCCGTGAGTTCGTCCTGATCGACACGGGCGGCGTCGACCCGGGCGATCAGTCGCCGATGCAGTCAGAGGTCGCCGAGCAGGCGCGGATCGCCGTGCAGGAGGCGCACCTGGTGTTGCTCGTGATCGATGCCCGTGCCGGGCTGGCCGCCGGCGACGAGGAGATCGCGCAGATCCTGCGCCGGTCGCGGCGGCCCGTGCTGGTGGTCGCCAACAAGGTGGACGACCCATCCCACGAGGCCGGCGGCCTGGAGCTGCACGCGCTGGGGCTGGGCGATCCGATCTCGGTGTCGGCGCTGCACGGCCGTGGCACCGGCGACCTGCTGGACGCGATCGTGGAGGCGCTGGAGCGGATCGACGGCGCCGAGCACGACGAGGACACCGGCGACGAGATCCGGGTGGCGATCCTGGGACGCCCCAACGTCGGCAAGTCCTCGCTGCTGAACGCCATCCTGGGCCGGCCGCGGGTGATCGTCTCGGAGGTGGCGGGCACCACCCGCGACAGCGTCGACACCGTCTTCGTGCGAAACGACCGGCATTTCCGGCTGATCGATACGGCCGGGCTGCGCCGCAAGCGCAAGCACCGGCAGGGGATCGAGTACTACAGCGAGCTGCGCGCGCTGCAGGCGGTCGGCCGTGCCGACATCGCACTGGTGCTGGTGGATTCGTCCGACGGGCTTGTGGAGGGCGACCTGGCGGTGGCCGACGAGGCCCGCAAGGCCGGCTGTGCGACGCTGGTGGTGCTCTCGAAGTGGGACATCACGACCGTCGAGATCGATGACGTGCGCGAGCGGATGCTGGTCAAGCTGCGCCAGCGGCCGGCGATCATGACCACCTCGGCTCTGACCGCCCGCAACGTCGACAAGCTGCTTGACGCGGTGGAGGAGCTGTTCGGCCGATTTACCTCCCGCGCCGGTACCGGGGCGTTGAACCGGGCGATCGAGGAGATCACCGCCAAGCGCGAACCCCCGCGCAGCGGCCGCCGGCGTCTGAACCTGCTGTACGCGACCCAGTACGACACGCGGCCGCCGCGGTTCCGTATCGTTGTCAACGACCGCAGCCTTGTCACCCGCGACTATGCCTACTACGTCGAGAACCAGCTCCGCGCCCGGCTCGGGCTCGAGGGTGTGCCCGTGATCATCGACTTCCAGAGCCGCAAGTGAGGGCGGCGGTGATCGGCGGCGGCAGCTGGGGCACCGCGTTCGCGCGGCTGCTCGCCATGGCCGGGCACGAGACGACGCTGGTCTGCCGCGACCGCGACCAGGCTCACGCCGTCGCCACGCACCACCGCAACCCGCGCTACCTGTTCGACGTCGAGCTGCCCGCGACGCTGGGCGCGGCCTGGTTCGACGATGCCGAGCTGTCGTCCGCCGAGCTGGTCGCGATGGCCGTGCCCAGCCGCGGGTTCGCCGAGACGCTGGAGCTGCTGGCGCCGCGGCTGGGAAGCGACACCGCGCTGCTGTCGCTGACCAAGGGGCTCGATCCGGCCACCCGTCGCCGCATGAGCGAGGTGCTGGAGACGGTCGCACCCCGTGTCCGCATCGCCGTCCTGTCGGGCCCCAACCACGCGGAGGAGGTGGCCCGCGACTACCCCACGGCGTCGGTGCTGGCCAGCGACAGCATCGACCTGGCGCGCCGTCTCCAGGCCGCCGTGTCGACCTCGCGGCTGCGCGTCTACGCCTCGACGGACGTGGTCGGCGTGGAGCTGTGCGCGGCCGCCAAGAACGTGATGGGCCTGGCGGCCGGCGTGTCGGACGGGCTCGGGTTCGGCGACAACGCCAAGGCTGCGATCATCACCCGCGGCATGGCCGAGATGGCGCGCTTGGGCGAAGCATTCGGCGCCAAGCCGCGCACCTATTCGGGCATGGCCGGCATGGGCGACCTGGTCGCCACCTGCACGTCGCAGCTGTCTCGCAACCGGAGAGCGGGAGAGCTGCTCGCCAAGGGCGTGCCGTCGGACTGGATCGAGCAGGAGATCGGGCAGGTGGCGGAGGGGCTGACGACCGCCCCGGCGCTGCGCGACCTGGCCCGCGACAACGGCCTCGAGCTGCCGATCACCGAGGCCGTCTGCAGCGTCGCGGACGGCACCATGACGGCGCTGGAGGCGCTTGCCGGCCTGATGGCGCGTGAGCCGGTGGAGGAGTGAGGGCCGCCGGGTTGCGCCCGTAGCCGCTGGTAGAGTCCCCGCCGTGAGTGAGTTCCTGTTCTCGTCCGAGTCGGTCACCGAGGGCCACCCGGACAAGGTCGCCGACCAGATCTCCGATGGGGTTCTGGACGCGGTGCTGGCCGAGGACCGCGAGGGCCGTGTCGCCTGCGAGGTGCTCTGCACGACCGGCCTGGTGGTGGTGGCCGGCGAGATCACAACCGACGCCTACGTCGACATCCCCCGCATCGTTCGCGGGATCGTCGGCGACATCGGGTACACCAGCTCCGACCTCGGATTCGACGCCGCGACCTGCGGCGTGGTGGTGGCGCTCGACGAGCAATCGCCCGACATCCGCCGCGGCGTCGACTCCTCCTACGAGCTTCAGCATGACAGCGCCGACGGCGACATCGACTCGCAGGGCGCGGGCGACCAGGGCATGATGTTTGGCTACGCCTGTGACGAGACGCCGGAGAAGATGCCGCTGCCGATCCAGCTCGCGCAGCGCATCACCGCCCGGCTGGCGGCCGCGCGCAAGGCGGAGACGGTGCCCTACCTGCGGCCGGACGGCAAGGCCCAGGTGACGGTGCGCTACAGCGAGCGGGACGGCCGGCTGGTGCCGGTGGCGGTCGAGCGGGTGCTGGTCTCGACCCAGCACCATCCCGACGTGCATGACGAGCAGCAGATCCGCGCCGATGTGATCGAGCACGTGCTGATGCCGGTGATCCCGGCGCATCTGTGCCCGCACGAGCGGCTGTCCGAGCCGGGATTCGTGCTGGTCAACCCGACCGGGCGCTTCGTGACCGGCGGCCCGATGGGAGACACCGGCCTGACCGGGCGCAAGATCATCGTCGACACCTACGGCGGCGCCGCCCGCCATGGCGGCGGCGCGTTCTCGGGCAAGGACCCCTCCAAGGTCGATCGCTCCGGCGCCTACGCGATGCGCTGGGTGGCCAAGAACATCGTGTCGGCCGGGCTGGCGGCGCGGGCAGAGGTGCAGGTCGCCTACGCGATCGGGGTCGCGCATCCGGTGTCGGTGATGGTGGAGACCTACGGCACTGAGCAGATCGACCGTGCCTCGATCGAGCGGGCGGTGGGCGAGGTGTTCGACCTGCGGCCGGCATCCATCATCCGCGATCTCGACCTGCTACGCCCGATCTACCGGGACACCGCGACCTACGGGCACTTCGGCCGCGAGCTGCCGGCCTTCACCTGGGAGCGGGCCGACCGCGTCGCGGCCCTGCGCGAGGCCTGCGGGCTCGAAGAGCCCGCCTCGGTCTGATCGCCCGCATCCAGCCGCTGGTCACCGCCCGGGCGGTCGACCGGCCGTTCGACTATGAGGTGCCGGAGCAGCTCGCCGCCGAGGTCGTGCGCGGCTCGCTGGTGCGGGTGCCGCTCGGCACCCGCGAGGTGGACGGTGTGGTGGAGTCCGTCCAGAGCGACCCCGACGCGAACGGCGGCGAGCTGAAGCCCGTGCTCGAGGTGACCGGCCGGCTGCCGGAGCCCCTGCTCGATCTGGCCGTGTGGATCGCCGAGGGCACCGCCTCGACGCTGGCCCGCGCGGTCGCGCTGGTGATGCCGCCGCGGCCACCGAAGCGGCGGCTGAAGCCGGTCGCGGGAACGGTCTCCGAGGACAGGCCGGTGACCCTGACCGAGGCCCAGCAGGCCGCCGTGGACGCGATCGAGCGGGCGCGGACGGACGCTGCGCACGAGGTGCTACTGCACGGCGTCACCGGCTCGGGCAAGACCGAGGTCTACCTGCGGGCGATCGAGCGGGAGCTGGCGGATGGACGGGGCGCGATCGTGCTGGTGCCGGAGATCGCGCTGACGCCGCAGACGGCCGCCCGCTTCCAGGCCCGTTTCGGCGACACCGTGGCGGTGCTGCACAGCGCGCTCACCCCGGCCCGGCGCGGCGCCGAGCACCGGCGCATCGCCGACGGCGAGGCGCGGGTCGTGGTGGGCGCGCGCTCGGCGGTGTTCGCCGCGATGCCGCGGCTGGGCATGATCGTGGTGGACGAGGAGCACGACGCCTCCTACAAGCACGAGAGCGATCCCCGGTACGACGCCCGCCGTGTGGCCGCGAAGCGGGCCCGGCTGGAAGGGGCCCTGGTCGTATTCGGCAGCGCCACGCCGCGGCCGGAGTCCTGGCACGGCATCCCGCGGCGGATCGCGCTGCCCGGGCGTGTGGGCGGGCCGCTGCCCGCGGTAGAGGTGGTCGACCTGCGGCACGACGGCGGCTACCCGCTGACGCGGCCGCTGCGCGACGCGCTGGGACGGATCGAGGACGCGGGCGGCCGCGCCATCCTGCTCCAGAACCGACGTGGCTCGGCGGCTGCGATCCACTGCCGGTCGTGCGGTCACGGCTGGCGCTGCCCGCGCTGCGACGTCTCGCTGTCGCTGCACGGCGGCGCTCGGCTGGTCTGCCACCACTGCGGTCACAGCGAGCGCCCGCCGCGGGCATGTCCCGTTTGCGGCTCGGTCGACATCACGCGGATCGGCTCCGGCACGCGGGCGGTGGAGGAGGAGCTGGGCGAGCTGTTCCCGGGGCTGACCGTGCTGCGGCTGGACGCCGACGTGGCGGCGCGCAGCGACGAGCCGGAGGCCACGCTGGCGGCGTTCCGCGCCGCGGACCGGGCCGTGCTGGTGGGCACGCAGCTGGTGGCCAAGGGGCACGACGTGCCCGGAGTCACGCTTGCCGCGGTGCTGGACGCCGAAACCGGGATGGCGATGCCGGACTTCCGGGCCGAGGAGCGCACGTTCGCCCTGCTGACGCAGCTGGCCGGCCGTCCCGGGCGGCCGGGCGACCCGCAGGGACGGGTGCTGATCCAGGCCTGGGAACCGGCCTCGCGGGTGGTCGAGCTGGCCGCCCGGCACGCCGTGGAGGAGTTTCTGGACGGCGAGCTGGAGCGGCGAAGCGAGCTCGGCTATCCGCCGTACCGACGGCTGGTGCGGGTGCTGGTGACCGCCCCCGAACCACAGGTGGCCGAGGACATCGCCGCCACGCTGGCCGACGCTGCGGCGCCGGCGCTGGGGGACGACCAGCTGCTGGGGCCGGCACCGCTGTTTCGGCTGCGTGACCGCTCGCGCAGCCACCTACTGGTGAAGACGGCCGACCCGCGCCGGGCGGCGGCGGTGTTCCGGGGCCTGTTGCGCGACCTGTCGGCCGACCTGCGACGGGTGGCCGCGACAGCGGTGGTCGATGTCGATCCCCAGTCTTTCAACTAACCTTCCGGGCATGGCACGAGCACTCGTGATCGTCGACATCCAGAACGATTATTTCCCGGGCGGCCGCTGCGAGCTGGTCGGCCCGGAGCAGGCCGCGGAGCGGGCGTCGGCCGTGCTGGAGGGCTTCCGTGAGCGGGGCGAGCCGGTGTTCCACGTGCAGCACCTGTGGGAGGGCGACGACGCCGAGTATCTCGCGGCGGGGACGCCCGGGGTCGAGATCCACGAGTCGGTGCGGCCGGCAGCGGGTGAGCCGGTGACCCAGAAGGCCTACCCGAACAGCTTCCGCGAGACCGACCTCGAGCGGAGGCTGCGCGATGCCGGCGTTTCCGACCTGGTGATCGCGGGGATGATGACCAGCATGTGCGTGGACGCGACGGTGCGTGCGGCGGCCGACCTCGGGTTCGGCTGCACGGTCGTGCACGACGCCTGCGCGACGCTCGACCTCGAGTTCGCAGGCCGGCAGATCCCGGCGGCCAGCGTGCACGCGGCGTTCCTGGCGGCGCTCGGCGATGGGTACGCAGCGGTGACAGCGGCGGACGATGTCTGAGCAGCAGGCAGAGCATCTGGAGCAGCCGGTCGAGGGCGAGGCGGAGGACGAGGGCCGGCCGACTCCCGAGGAGCGGCGGGCGTGGCGTGTCGCCGCGCTGCGGCTGGTGCGGCAGTATCCCGATCCGGCGCTGCGCAACGCCGCCACGGCGGTGGCCGAGGTGGACGACGAGGTGCAGCAGCTGGCGGAGCGGATGGTGGACGTGATGGAGCGCGCCCACGGCGTGGGCCTGGCGGCGCCGCAGCTCGGCATCCTGCGCCGGATCCTGGTCTACCGGGCGAGCGACGAGGACGAGCCGAAGGTGCTGATCAACCCCGAGCTGGTGGAGCGCTCGGGCGAGACCGAGCTGGGCACGGAAGGCTGCCTGTCGCTGCTCGGAGGCGAGCTGCAGGTGCCGGTGGCGCGGCACCTGCGGGTGCGGGTGTCGGCACGCGACGAGGCCGGCGAGGCCGTCGACCTGGACGCTGAGGGCTTCGAGGCGCGAGTGATCCAGCACGAGATCGACCACCTGGACGGCATCCTGATCTTCGACCGCGCCGAGGATCAGGAACGCCGCGAGGCGCTGCGCGAGCTGCGCCTGCGCGCCGGGTGAACGTCGCCTACTTCGGCACGTCGGAGTTCGGTGCCGACGTGCTACGCGCGCTGGTGGAGCGGGGCGCCGTGCGGGTGGCCGCGGTGGTCAGTCAGCCCGACCGGCCCAGCGGCCGCGGCCGCGCGCTGACGCCGCCGCCTGTCGCGGCAGCTGCGCGCGAGCTGGGACTGCCGCTGGCACAGCCGAAGGACGCCAGCGTCGAGCCGCCGGAGGCGGAGGCCGGGGTGGTGGTGGCGTTCGGGCAGATCCTGCGGGCGCCGCTGCTGGGCACGTACCCGCTGGTCAATCTGCACCCCTCGGCGCTGCCGCGCTGGCGCGGGGCGGCGCCGGTGGAGCGGGCGATCATGGCCGGCGACGCGGAGACGGCGGTTGCGGTGATCGAGGTGGCGCCGGAGCTCGATGCCGGCCCGATCCTGGCCGAGCAGCGGATACCGATCGGCGAGCATGATGATGCGGGAGCGGTGCGGCGGGCGGCGCTCGAGCTGGGCGTGCCGCTGCTGGAGCGGGCGCTGCTGGAGCGACCGCAGCCGCGGGCGCAGGACGAGCAGGGGATCACCTACGCGCGCAAGATCGAGGCGGCGGAGCGGACGCTTGACTGGTCGCGCCCGGCCGCCGAGCTCGACCGGAAGGTGCGGGCGCTGTCACCGCACATCGGGGCGCGGACGGCTCTGGACGGGCGGCCGTGCCAGGTGTGGCGTGCGCTGCCGCTGGGGCAAGGGCCGGGAGCGGGGGAGGTCGGCGCGGAGCTGGTGGTCGGCTGCGGCGAGGGTGCCCTGCAGATCCTGGAGCTGCAGCCGGCCGGCAAGGGGCGGATGGCGGCGGCGGACTTCCTGCGCGGGCTGCGCGAGCCGCCCGTGCGCGCGACGTGAGCGAGCCCGACGCACGGCGGGTGGCCTACGAGGTGGTGCGGCGCACCTTCGAGCAGGGCGCGTACGCTGACCGGGCGTTCGCGGGCGAGGCGTCCGGGCTGGAGGGGCGGCAACGGCGCCAGGCGATGCGGATGGCATACGGCGCGGTGCAGCGGATGCGGACGGTCGACCACGCGGTCGAGCAGCTGGGCGGCAGACGGCCGATGCGGCTGCAGGCGCCGCTGCGAAACGCGCTTCGGGTGAGCGGCTATGAGCTGCTGTTCTCGGACGCGGTGCCGGCGCGGGCGGCGGTCAGCGAGGGCGTGGATCTGGCACGGGACGTGGCCGGAGCGCAGGTCGCAGGGCTGGCGAACGCGGTGCTGCGGCGGATCGCCGAGGCCGGACCGGAGTGGGTGGCGACGCTGCCCTCGGGGCTGCGCTTCTCGTACCCGGACTGGGTGATGGATGAGTGGACGGCGCTGATGGGGGCCGCCGGTGCGAACGCCTGCGCAGACGCGCAGAACCGGCCGGCGGAGCTGTGCGTGCGGGTGAACACGCTGCGGGCAGACGCTTTGGAGCTGGGTGCGGCGGCACGGACGGTGGACGGGCTGCCGGAGGCGCTGGTGCTGGAGGAGATGATCGACGTGACCGCCACCGAAGCGTTTGCGAGCGGGGCGGTGTGGCCGCAGTCGCGGTCGTCGATGTGGCCGGCGCGGATGCTCGATCCACGGCCGGGCATGCGCGTGCTCGACCTGTGTGCGGCACCGGGCGGCAAGTCCGGGCAGCTGGCGGCGCTGATGGAGAACCGCGGCGAGCTGGTCTGCGTCGAACGCCACGCCGGACGGGCCGCGGAGCTCGA
>DATNEO010000189.1:0-3419 GCA_035553035.1 Gaiellales bacterium
TCGCTCTCGTCCTTCGAGAAGGCGACGTACACGATCTGGCCGACGCGGAACTTGATGCGGCCGCGCACGACCACCTCGTAGGAGCGAGGCAGGTCAGCCAGCACCGAGCGCACATCGTCCACCGTCACCATCGCAGATACCTCGCCTATCGTATCGGCGGTCACACGGAAGGAGCGGCTCGTGGGCCTCACGCAGTACTACACGGCGACCACGCTGGATGGCTTCATCGCCGACCCGGACAACTCGCTGGACTGGCTGTTCACGCGCGAGCAGGATGAGGACGGGCCGATGAACTACGGCGCGTTCATCGCCCGGGTGGGCGCGCTGGCGATGGGGTCGACGACGTATCGGTGGATTCTCGGCCACGAGTTCGCCGACAGGCCGCCGGAGCAGTGGACGTGGCCGTACGACGTCCCCGGGTGGGTGTTCACCCACCGGCAGCTGCCGGTCGTCCCCGGCGCGCCGATCGAGTTCACGAGCGCAGCCGTCACGGAGGTGCATCAGCGGATGGCCGCGGCCGCCGGCGACCGGAACCTCTGGATCGTGGGCGGCGGCGACCTGGCCGGCCAGTTCGCCGACGCCGGGCTGCTGGACGAGGTGATCGTGTCGATCGCGCCCGTCACGCTGGGTGCGGGGGCGCCGCTGTTGCCGCGGCGGATCGAGCTGCGGCTGGACGAGACGGCGCGGAACGGCGACCTGGTCTGCGCCCGATACGCCGTCATACGCTGACCCGGCTGAGTAGGGTGCCGGCATGCCCGACGCGCCCGACCGCCAGCCGGTGATCGTCCACCTGATCGACGGCACCTACGAGCTGTTCCGCCACTTCTACGGGAGCATGCGGGGACGGAAGCCGAAGGATCCGCAGTTCGCCGCCGTCCGCGGCGTGCTGGGCACCGTGCTGGGCATGATCGAGGGCGACGCGACGCACATCGGCGTCGCAACCGACCACGTGATCGAGTCGTTTCGAAACGACCTGTGGCCGGGCTACAAGACCGGGGCCGGCGTCGATCCGGCGCTGAAGGCCCAGTTCGAGCCGCTGGAGCAGGCGCTGGCAGCGATGGGCGTCGCCGTCTGGCCGATGGTCGAGCTGGAGGCGGACGACGCGATGGCATCGGCCGTGCACCTCGCCGCAGCGGATGCGAGCGTGCACAAGGTCTGCATCTGGACGCCGGACAAGGATCTGGCCCAGTGCGTATCGGGGCAGCGGGTCGTCCAGGTCGATCGCCGAAGCGGCATGATCCGCGATGCGGCGGGCGTCGTCGAGAAGTTCGGCGTCCCGCCCGAGCGCATCCCGGACTACCTGGCGCTGGTGGGCGATTCGGCCGACGGCTATCCCGGCATCAAGGGCATCGGGGCGGTGACCGCGGCCGGGCTGATCCGAAGCCACGGCGCCATCGAGCAGTTTCCCGACAACGTGCTCGGCGACCGCCGGGAGCTGGCACTGCTGTTCAAGACGATCGCCACCCTGCGCACCGACGCGCCGCTGTTCCGCGACGTCGACGAGCTGCGCTGGGACGGCCCGGCGAGCGCGTTCGGTTCGCTGCCGGCCAGCATCGTGGACGACGCCCTGGCCGGCCGGGTGGCGGCACTCATGCGAGGCGCCCGGTGACCACCATCTCGGGGATCCCGGCCAGCGCGCGCGACACGGGACAGTCCTTGACGGCCTGGTCCGCGTAGCCCTGGAACTGCTCCAGGTCGAGGCCGGGCACCTGGCCGGTCGTCTCCAGGTCGACGCGGGCCAGGGTGGGCGCACCGTCCACGTTGCGCAGCGTCACCCGCGCCGCGGTCGAGACGCGGTCGGGCGTGTGGCCGGCCTCACTGAGGATGTTCGCAAGCGCCATGCTGAAGCAGGCTGCGTGCGCCGCTGCGATCAGCTCCTCCGGGTTCGTGCCCGCGCCCTCCTCGAATCGTGACGCGAACGAGTACGCGCCTGCGAACACGCCGTCTCCCACCACGAGCGAGCCCGAGCCGGCCTTGAGATCGCCGCGCCACTCCGCGGTTCCGTTTCGTTCTGGCATCTACCCACCTCCTGCTGCTCGAATCTGTACCCGGGCACGATAGGCGCGACGCACGCAGCGCACAACGAGGCGGATTGCGCTCTATCCTGCGCACGTGGCCACCGACCACCACCCGCATGGATCCGCCGCCGGCAACGCCGCCTGGCACCGGCGGCTGCACCACACCGGCAGCAACGAACTGAGCGAGGACACGGCGCAGACGCCCGGCATGCGCAGGTACGAGGCGATCTCGGGCAAGCGACACGGGTCACGCAAGCTCTGGATGGGCAAGGCGATCGTGGCACCCGGGATGGTCTCGGGCGACCACCACCACGGCGAGGCCGAGACCGGCATCTACGTGGTGTCCGGCCACCCCGTCTTCGTGTTCCTCGAAAACGACGAGGAGCGGCGGATCGAGGCGGGCCCCGGCGACTACGTCTACGTGCCGCCGTACGTGCCGCACCGCGAGGAGAACCCCTCACCGGATGAGGAGACGATCGTCGTGCTGGCGCGAACGACGCAGGAGGGGATCGTCGTGAACCTGCCCAGCCTGCGCGCCGAGGTGCCGGAGCTCGACCGCCTGTTCGCGGAGCTGAAAGCCGAGGCCGACGGCTGAGGCCGGGCCGCTAACGCAGCTCGCTGACGCGACAGGTGATCCAGATCCGGTTGATCCTGCGAAGGACGACCTAAGCTTCGACGCACGCAACGAGGAGGCACCAATGTCCGGCTTCGACTCACCCGCCAAGATCATCATCGTCCTGATCATCGCACTGGTCGTACTCGGCCCCAAGCGGCTACCCGAGGTCGGCCGCTCGCTCGGCCATGGCATTCGAGAGTTCAAGGACTCGGTCGGCGGTGTGATGGATCACGACGATCCGCCGACGCCGGCGACCACACCGCCGCAGCCTCCGCTGGCTGCGCCGGAGGCACCGAAGCCAACGACGGAGTAACCCTGGGCGACCGCCGAGCACGAGAGTGCTGCTCGTGCGGTGGACTTCCTAGAGCGCAATCCCGTCCAGCGCCCTGGCCCGAGCCGGCACGTCGCGTCCGAAGCTATCGGGGTTCGTGCCAAGCGTCTCCGCGGTCTCGAGCGCGATCCTCTGGACAGCCGCCGTCAGCGGGAACACCGACAGCAGCTCGTTCGGCGCATCACCGTCGATCATCCGCACCGGCACGCCTGCCGATCCCGCCGAGCGCGCGACCTGCGCCAGCCGCTCGCCGCCGGGCCCGCCGCCGTCCAGGCAGATCAGCGTGTCGTCGGTGCCGACGGCCACCGACGGCCCGTGCAGGAACTGCTCCACGCCCATCCCCGCGGATGCGACGTAGGCGGTCTCCCTCACCTTCAGCGCGCCCTCGGCCGCCGTCCACTGGTTGGGGCCGGCACCGACGAACTCCATCGCCCGCCGCGGGGGCACCACGCCG
>DATNEO010000190.1:0-2590 GCA_035553035.1 Gaiellales bacterium
GCCTCCGACGACGGCACCGCCAGCTGGAAGATCCCGGCCGGAAACAGCAACGTCGGCCTGTTCCTGACCAGCCTCGCCGACCACTCGTTCAGCAACAAGTGGTCGAACACGCTGCGGGTGGTGTCGATGGACGCGATGCTCCGCGACGACATCGCGCCGGTCGCGACCGTGACCGGCCCGCTCGCCTCCGGGCAGTGGCTGAACCAGGCGCAGGCCGTCTGCGCCACCGTGTCGGCGTCCGACGCCGGCTCCGGCGTGGCCTCGTCCCAGCTGCGCGACAACCTGGCCTCGGTGCTGGACTCGCACGCGCTGGCGATCGCCGCCGTGTCGCAGCCCGGCGACCCCAGCTACATGCACGACCTCTGCCTGACTCCGTCGCACCTGACTGACGGCAGCCATGATCTCGTTGTGCGCGTGGCCGACGCCGCCGGCGAGGAGGTTGAGGTGCCGTTCACGACCCGCGTCGACAGCCATGCACCCACCGCGATCGCCATGGCACCGGCCGACACCACGCAGCGGCAGCCCGTGGTCAGCTTCTCCGTCGACCCCGGCCCCAGCGGCCTGTCCGACTTCCAGGGGTGGGTGGACGGCCAGTCGATGGGGGTCAGCGGTGCGGATGCGTTCTACCAGCCACCGGCGGATCTTGCCTTCGGCGCCCACACGGTCACCTGGAGCGCCACAGACCAGGCCGGCAACCACCGGGACGGGTTCTGGACGTTCCGGGTGGTGGATGCGTTGCCGCCGGTGCTGAGCGGTGCGGCACCGATGGCCGGCAGCGGGGGCGAGCTGCGCCGCCCGCCGCTTGCCTTCACGCTCGCCGACGACGGCAGCGGCATCGATCCGGCGACGCTGCACGTGCTGCTCGACGGGTCGGACGTGGCGCCGTTTGGGATGCTGATCGATGGCCACTTCGGCTACGTCCCGGCGGCCGACCTCGGGTACGGCCACCACACGGTCAGCGTGTCCGTTTCTGACCGCTACGGCAACGCGATGGCGCCGCAGCAGTGGGGCTTCGACGTGATCGACGCGACGCCGCCGGTGCTGGGTGACGTGCGTCCCGATGACGGATCCGCAGGCGCCGACCGCACCCCGGTGATCTCGTTCGCCGTCTCCGACCCGGGCACCGGGCTGGACCCCGCCGCGATCTCGCTGACCGTGGACGGCCGCGACGTGACCGCCCGCGGGGTGCTGGCGGGCGGCCGCTTCGCTTACGTGCCCGCGGAACCGCTCGGCTATGGCAGCCACAGCGTCTCCGCGCGTGCCACAGACCGATCCGGGAACGTGTCCCCGCCGCTCACCTGGTCGTTCCAGGTGCGGGACGAGACGCCGCCCGTGATCGCCCAGCGCAGCCCGCTGCCGGGATCGACGGTGGTGGGGGCGACCCCGATCGGGTTTGCGGTCAGCGACGACGGCACCGGCGTCGACGACGACACGCTGCGGGTGACCGTCGACGGCTCCGACGTCACGTCCTGGGGCAGCTTCGGCTCCGGCCGCTTCGTCTACGCGCCGGGGAACCTCGGCGCGGGCGTGCACACGGTCGCCGTGACCGTTGCCGATACGTCCGGCAACGTGGCCGGCCCCGTCATGTGGCAGTTCGCCGTGGCCGACCCGGCGCGAGTGGCGGTGTCGGCGCTGTCGGTCCCGTCGCGCATCACGGCCGGCGGCTCGGCGCGGTTGCGCTATCGGGCCACCGCCAACGGCAATCCGCTGGTCGGTACCGGCCTGCGGCTGGAGAGCCGCGCGGCCGGGCAGGCCGGGTTCTCCGACGCCGGTGTGCGGGTGACCGACGCAGGTGGCGATGCATCGTGGGCCGTGCATCCTCGCGTCACCACCGAGTACCGCGTGGTGGTCGTGGAGAGCGAGGCCGAGAGCGACATTCGCACCGTCGTTGTGGGACAGCGCGTGAGCCTGTCGGCGGCGCGGTCGCGGGTGCACCGCGGCGGCACGATCCACCTGTCCGGCAGTGTGCAGCCGGCCCACGCGGGCGCAGCCGTGCGGGTACAGCTGCTGACCAGGCGGGGATGGGTGACGGTCTCCAGGCCGCACCTCAGCGCCCGTTCGCGGTTCGCGGCGACCCTGCTGCCCCGCGTGAGCGGCCGCTACGTGTTCCGGGTGGTGGTGGCCGCCACCGCGGGCAACGCGACCGGCACCAGCCGCAGCGTGACGGTGCGGGTGGGATAGCGGTGGATTCGCGCCGGGCGGGCGTCGGGGACGCGCCCGCCCGGTGCCCCCGGGCCGCCAACTAGAATCCCTTTGTGACCCTCGCCTCAGCCGCCGCAGCACCCGAAACGAGCGCCGGCTGATGGCGGCGCCCGCGGCCACGCTGGAGGCCCTGAACCCGCAGCAGCGCGAGGCGGTGCTCTGCACGGAAGGCCCGCTGCTGGTGGTGGCAGGGGCCGGTTCCGGCAAGACGCGCGTGCTGACGCACCGCATCGCCCACCTGATCGAGCAGGAGCTGGCCTCGCCCACCGAGGTGCTTGCGATCACCTTCACCAACCGCGCCGCGACCGAGATGAAGGAGCGCGTGCAGCAGCTGGTGGGCGGCCGCATCGCCGCCCGCATGTGGGTGATGACGTTCCACTCCGCCTGC
>DATNEO010000191.1:0-11449 GCA_035553035.1 Gaiellales bacterium
CCCTGCTGCTGCTGGCCAGCGCTGTCGTGGGCTACGTCGTCTACCAGCAGCTGCAGGGCAGCGACCAGGTGACGGTTCCGGACGTGCGCGGGTTCACCCAGCAGCAGGCGCAGACGCAGCTGACCCAGGCCGGCTTCACGACCAGCGTCCAGCGCAAGGCGAGCAAGAAGGTCGTCAAGGGCCAGGTGATCGATACCGACCCCGCGCACGGCAGCAAGGTCGACAAGGGATCGCACGTGACCATCATCGTGTCGAAGGGGCCGAAGAGCGTGACGCTGCCGAACATGCGCGGGAAATCGGTGAGCAACGCCACCCAGACGATCGTCGGCCTGGGCCTGCCGAGTCCACAGCAGCAGCTGATCACCTCCAAGCTGCCGGCCGGCCAGGTGGTGCGCACCAACCCGGCGCCGGGGCCGGTGCCGCCGAACACGGTCGTCACCCTGTTCGTCTCCAACGGCAACGTGAAGGTGCCGAACGTGGTCGGCATGACCTGCGACGCCGCCAAGCAAACGCTGTCCGCCTCGAACCTGCAGGGCAGCTGCACGAACACGCCGAGCGATACCGTGCCGGCCGGCCAGGTGATCAGCCAGACCCCCGGCGCGGGCAGCCAGACCCCGCAGGGCAGCACCGTCTCGCTTCAGGTCTCGTCCGGCCCCGCGCAGGTACAGGTGCCCGACGTCAGCAACACCGACTACCACACCGCCCAGAAGACGCTGCAGAACCTCGGGCTGCATGCCCAGCGCTCGGACTGCCTGGCGTCCGATCCCACCATCCCCGACGGCACCGTGGTCGGGACCGACCCGCCGGCCGGCTCCATGGTCGACCCCAAGTCCGACGTGACCGTGTTCGTGGCCGACTCGACGTCGACCACCCCCTGTCCGTGAGCGAGCGGCCGCGCATCAGGGTGGCGGTGCTGGGCGGCGGTCGCAGCTCCGAGCACGAGGTGTCGCTGCGATCGGCGGCATCGGTGGTGGCGGCGCTCGACCCCGAGCGCTTCGACGTGGTGCCGGTGCAGATCGACCGCGCCGGCGCCTGGCAGATCGAATCGGCGGCGCAGCTGGCCCTGGAGCCCGGGGACAAGCAGATCGAGTCATCGGGCCGGCTGTCGCTGGAGCCCGGCGCCGAGAGCCGCTCGCTGGTGCCCACCGCGCCGGCCGGTCTGCCTGCTCCGGCGGGAATCGGGCCGATCGACGTGGTGCTGCCGATCCTGCACGGCCCCTTCGGCGAGGATGGGCGCCTGCAGGGGCTGCTGGACATGATCAACATCCCATACGTCGGATCCGGGGTCGCCGCCTCGGCACTGACCATGGACAAGGACAAGGTCAAGTACGTGCTGCGCGGCGTGGGCATCGCCGTGGCCGACCACGTGGTGCTTCGCAACCGACGGTTCGGCGCGGCCGATGCCGAGGCGGTCGAGCGGCTCGGCTACCCCTGCTTCGTGAAGCCGGCCAACCTCGGCTCCAGCGTCGGCATCAGCAAGGTCACCGCGCCGGACGGGCTGGCAGCCGCGGTCGCGCTGGCGTTCCGGCACGACCGCACGGTGCTGGTCGAGGAGATGATCGCGGGACGCGAGGTGGAGCTGGGCGTGTTGGGGAACAGCGATCCCCTGGTCAGCCCGCCGGGCGAGATCGTGATCGCGAACGACTCCGACTGGTACGACTACTCGGCCAAGTACGACGATGGGGCCATGCGCCTGCGGGTGCCGGCCGAGCTGCCGGAGTCGGTCACCGCCGAGCTGCAGGCCGTCGCCCGCCGTGCCTTCGAGGTCTGCGGGTGCAGCGGCATGGCCCGCATCGACTTCTTCGTGACCCCCGAGCAGCGGGTGGTGCTAAACGAGATCAACACCATCCCCGGCTTCACCGCCACCAGCGTCTACGCGGAGCTGTTCGAGGCGATCGGCATCAGCTACCCGCAGCTGCTGGAACGGCTGATCGAGCTGGCGCTCGAGCGCCACGCGGACGACCAGACCTACGCCTACTAACTCAGAGGCGACCGCAGCCGTCCCTTTGACAAGGACTCTTTCGAAAGATATCTTTCGAAGCGTGGAAGACAACCGCACAGTCCGGCTCACCGACCCGAGGGCACTGCGGGCGCTGGCCCACCCAACGCGCCTGCGCCTGGTCGGGCTGCTGCGTCGCGAGGGCCCGCTGACGGCGACCCAGGCGGGCGCGCTGATCGGCGAGGTGCCGGCCAGCGCGTCGTTCCACCTGCGGCAGCTGGCCAAGTACGGGCTGGTCGAGGAGGCGGCCGGTGGGCGCGGCCGCGAGCGGCCCTGGCAGGCGACGGCGATGTACACCAGCTGGTCGGCTGCGGGCGGATCGCCCGACCTGGCCATCGCCGACCAGATGCTGACCGCGGTGGTGGCCGAGCGCTACGCGGAGCAGCTGCAGGCGTGGCTGGCCGCGAAGCCCGGCGAGTCGGTCCAGTGGCAGGAGGCGGCGGGGCTGGGAGACGTGCTGCTGTACGTCACCGCCGACGAGCTGATGCAGATCAGCGAGGGGCTGGACGACCTGCTGCAGCCCTACATTGACCGGGTCGGCGACCGCAGCAAGCGGCCCGACGGCGCCCGGCTCGTGAGCTTCATCCGGATGGCGCTGCCCACGGACGAACCGGATGCGCGTTGAGCTCCCCGCACGCCGCCTGATCCCGGAGCTGCTGGCGCAGAACGCCGCGTTCCGGGGCCTCTGGATGGCGCAGTCGATCTCGCTGGTGGGCGACCAGGTGTCGTCGCTGGCGCTGCCGCTGGTGGCGGTGCTGACGCTGCACGCGGGGCCGACCGAGATGGGCTATCTGGTCGCCGCCAACCTGGTGCCGAGCCTGCTGTTCTCGCTGCACGCGGGCGTCTGGGCCGACCGCCGCGGCGACCGGCGCGGGTTGATGATCGCAACCGACGTCGGCCGCGCCGCGCTGCTGGCCACGATCCCGGTTGCGGCCGTGCTGGGCGCACTGTCGATGGCGCAGATGTACGTCGTCGCGTTTCTGGTGGGCAGCCTGACCGTGCTGTTCTGGGTCTCCTACAACGCCCTGTTCGTGGTGCTGGTGCCGCGCGAGCAGTTCATCACCGGCAGCTCGCTGCTGAACGGCAGCCGGGCTGTGTCGTTCATGGCCGGCCCCGCCATCGGCGGCCTGTTGGTGCAGGCGCTGACGGCGCCGCTGGCGGTGGCCGCGGACGCGCTCTCGTTCGTGGCCTCGGCGCTGTTCATGCGCGGGATCGACTCGCCCGAGCCAGAGCCCGACCCGGACGCCGGCGACGGCGGCGTGATGGCGGGACTGCGGTTCATCGCCCGCAACCCGATCATGCGCGCCTCGCTGGGGGCGGCGGCCACCATCAACCTGTTCAACTTCATGTTCTTCGCACTCTGGATCCTGTTCGCAACCCGGACGCTGCACGTGAACGCCGGCGTGCTGGGCCTGGTGATCGGTGCCGGCGCGATCGGCGGCGTGATCGGGTCGTTCGTGACGGCGGCCGTGCAGCGCCGGCTGGGCGTCGGGCCCACCTTTGCCATCGGCTGCGTGCTGTTCCCGGCGCCGCTGATGCTGGTGCCGGCGGCAGGCGGCGCCCGGCCGCTGGTGCTGGGCATGCTGTTCCTGGCCGAGTTCTTCAGCGGCATGGGCGTGATGATGCTCGACATCACGGGCGGGGCGATCTCGGCGGCGCTGGTGCCCGCCGGGCTGCGCTCGCGGGTCGCGGGGTCGTACATGGTCGTGAACTACGGCGTGCGCCCGATCGGGTCGCTGATCGGTGGCCTGATGGGCGCATCGCTGGGGCTGCGACCGGCCGTGTGGGTGGCCACCGTGGGTGCCGTCGCCGGCGTGCTCTGGCTGCTGCCCTCGCCGATCATGCGGCTGCGGGAGCTGCCCGAGCCGGCCGAGCTACGCTGAGGCGGCCGCGCCCGCGATCAGCTCGGCGAAACGGGCGGCGCCCACGTTGCCGCCGGACAGCACCACGCCCACGCGCCGTCCCGGCAGGTGCACGCGGCCCGCCAGGAGCGCGCCCAGCGCACAGGCGCCGCTGGGCTCGAGCACCACCTTCATGCGGTCGAAGGCAAACAGCATCGCGTCGACAATCTCGCCGTCCGAGACCAGCTCGACCGAGTCGGCCAGTCGCCGGTTGACCTCGAACGTGAGCTCACCGGGCGTCTCCACCTGCTGGCCGTCGGCGATCGTGCGCGGCACCGGGATCCGCACCCGTTCGCCGGCCGCCAGCGAGCGGCGGGTGTCGTCGCCCTGCTCCGGCTCGATCCCGATCACCTCGATGTCCGGCGCGAGCGCCTTGGCGGCGGTGGCGCAGCCGGCCATCAGCCCACCCCCGCCGACCGGTACCAGCAGCGCGTCGAGCCCGGGCGCCTGATCCAGCAGCTCCAGCGCAACCGTGCCCTGGCCGCTCATCACCAGCGGATGCTCGTAGGGAGGCACCAGGGTGAGGCCGCGCGACTCGGCCAGCTCGCGGCCGAGCTTGTCGCGATCCTGGGAGTAGCGGTCATAGGTGACAACCTCGGCGCCGTAGCCGCGGGTGGCGTCCAGCTTGGCTGCCGGCGCGTCCTCCGGCATCAGGATCACAGCCGGCGCGTCGAGCATCGCCGCCGCGATTGCGACCGCCTGGGCGTGATTACCGGACGAGTACGCGGCGACACCCCGGGCGCGCTCCGGTGCGGACACCCGCGAGATCATCGAGTACGCGCCGCGGAACTTGAATGCACCCCCGCGCTGGTAGCACTCCGCCTTGCAGAAGACGGTGGCGCCCGTGGCCGCGTCCAGCGTCCGGGACGACAGCACCGGCGTGCGGTGCGCGACGCCGTCGAGGGCAGCCGCGGCGGAGCGGACGTCGTCGATGCCGATCATTGCCGCGGAAGACTAGAGGCTAGACAGGTAGCTAAAAGTCGAACGGCATGATGCCGTCGCTCTCGAGCGCGGAGCGGAAGCGGTCGACCGCCTCGTTCATGTTCTCGCGGGTGACGCGGTCGAGCTCCTCGATCAGGCGGTCGGTGGCGTCGTTCAGCACGTCGTCGAACCGCTCGACCTCGTGTGCGTCGTACGTGTCGGTGTGGCGCCACTCGCAGTCGGGGCAGCGCAGGGCCAGCTGCCAGCGCATCTCCTCGACCTCATTCCACTCGGTGGGATGCACGCGCTCGCCGCCGCACCCGCCGCACAGCTCGAGGCGGCGGACGTGCAGCTCGGCGCCGGCCTCGATGTCGCGCAGATCGCTGACGGGCCGCTCGCCGTCGCTCGCCTGGTAGTAGACGATCTCGACGGTCTTGCCGCTCGGCAACACGATTCGCTTGATGTGAAACTCACCCATCGTCCCGATGTATCGGGCGCGGCAAGGCACTTCTTGAGGGGCAAAATACGCGAGCGGATCAGATCATACTGATTCGGGTGCAAACAGTATCAGGGACCGCCGAAATCGTTGGTCACGTAGTAGGCGGCGTTGCCGCTCCAGATGCCGCGCGAGATGCCGATTCCGATCCATCGGTAATGCCGGCCCAGCAGGTTCGCACGGTGCGGCGCGCTCGCGATCCATGACCGCAGCATCCTGCGCGGGCTCCACCGTCCGACCCCGAGGTTCTCGCCCGCCCAGTTCCCGTGGAAGCCGAAGGAGCGCAGGCGCGTGAGCCACGTGGCGCCCGAGGACGAGTTGTGCGTCATCAGGTGGTGACGGGACATGTACACGCTGTGCGCGCCGGCAGCGTCTCCCAGATGCGGGCCCAGCTTCAGCCGGTGCACGCCGTGAGCCGACCGGTAGTGGTTGATCCGGTGCAGCAGTTCAAGCCGCCATGCCTTGGCAGAAAACGTCGCTTGCGCAGGCGCCGCGACCGTCCCCAGCAGCACCACCGCGAGCAGACAGACCATCAGCTTCGCCTTCACTCGTCACCTCCTGTACGCGTTGCAGCGAGTCCGATGCTAGAGCGGTTCGCGCAAGGCGAGAGGGTGCTTACAAGCTTTTTACGAGAGTCAAACAGACGTATGTTCGACCGGTGGCCAAGGCCGGCGACAGCCCACCGGCGCGCTTTCGACGCGGCCTAGCGCCCCGTCGCGGCCGCCGCCATGGGCACGCCCAGGGCCTCGTCGACGGCCGCCTCGAACACGTCAAGTGATTCCTCGACCTGCTCGTCGGTGGCGACCAGGGACACCAGCACACGTAGGCAGTTCCCGTGCATACCGGCCTTCAGGATCAGCAGCCCGCGACGCATCGCCGCCCCTGCCACGGCTGTTGCCAGATCAGACGCGGGCGTCTTCGAGATCGGGTCCTCCACGAACTCGGCGGCCAGCATCGGGCCCAGGCCGCGCACGTCGCCAAGGCGCGGGTGCCGCAGCTGCAGCCCCTGGAACCGCGAGCGCATCCGGTCTCCGATCGCAGTGCCGCGCGCGAGCAGGTCACGGCGCTCGATCTCGTCCAGCACCGCGATGCCGGCAACGCAGCCCAGCGGCGAGCCCACGTAGGTGCCGCCGATGGTGGAGTCGCCGGCAGCATCCATCACGGCCGCGCGCCCGATCACGCCGGAGATGGGAACGCCTGCCGCGATCGACTTGGCCACGGTGATCAGGTCCGGCTCGATGCCGAAATGCTCGATGCCGAACATCTTGCCCGTGCGCCCATAGCCGGACTGCACCTCGTCCGCGATCAGCACGATGCCGTGGGCGTCTGCGATCTCGCGCAGGCCCCGCACCCACTCAACCGGGGGCACCACGAAGCCGCCCTCGCCCTGCACCGGTTCGAAGATGATCGCGGCCACCTGCTCGGCTGCGACGTGGGTGCTGAACATCCCCCGCAGGCCGGCCAGCGCGGCGGCGGCCGGATCGGCCGATTCGTCTCGGTACGGGTACGGGTAGGGAGCCCGGTACACCTCAGGGGCGAACGGCCCGAGGCCGGCCTTGTAAGGGTGCTGCTTGGAGGTCAGCGACATCGCCATCAGGGTGCGGCCGTGGAAGGCGCGGTCGAAGCAGATCACGGCCGGGCGGCCGGTGGCCAGCTTCGCGATCTTGACCGCGTTCTCGACCGCCTCGGCGCCGGAATTGAAGAACGCGGCCTTCTTGGGGCCGGCGATGGGCGTCCTCGCGAGCAGCCGCTCGGCCAGCTCGATGTAGGACTCGTACGGCACCATCGTGAAGTCGGTGTGCAGGAAGCGGTCGACTTGGGCGTGCAGCGCGGCCGAAACCGCCTCGTTGGTGTGCCCCACGTTCAGGCAGCCGATGCCGCCGGTCCAATCGAGGAAGGTGTTGCCGTCCACGTCGGTGACGGCGACGCCGTGGGCGTGGTCGATCACAATCGGCAGGTAGATGCTCTTCGCATCGGCGATCACGCGCTGCTTGCGCGCCAGGATCTCCGTGGAACGCGGTCCCGGCAGCTCGGTGCGCAGGTCGATCGTCGGTGCCATCTCCCGTCCTTTCCCCAGCCGTCGCGGCTGCGACGGGCAAACTGCAAGAGGATACCCAATCCGCTGGCCGCCTTCCTGCGCATACACTCCGCCCGATGGTGCTGTCCGATCACTCGATCCGTGAGGAGATCGCCGCCGGGCGAATCGTGGTCGATCCCTTCGTCGATGCGATGGTGCAGCCGTGCAGCATCGACGTCACGGTCGGGGACAGTTTCCGCGTGTTCCGCAACTCGCGCTACCCCTACATCGACGTCAAGCGCGAGATGGAGGATCTCACCGAGCTGGTGCGGGTCGACCGCGACGAACCGTTCATCCTGCACCCGGGCGAGTTCGTGCTGGGCGTCGTGGCAGAGCGCGTCGCGCTGCCCGACGACATCGTCGCCACGCTCGACGGAAAGAGCTCGCTGGGCCGGCTGGGGCTGGTGGTGCACCAGACCGCCGGCGTGATCGACGCCGGGTTCGACGGCCACATCACCCTGGAGCTCGCCAATATGGCGAACCTGCCGATCACGGTCTATCCGGGGATGCGGATCGCGCAGCTCAGCTTCCTGACGCTCTCGACGCCGGCCGACCATCCCTACGGATCGAGCAAGCTGGGCAGCAAGTACCAGGGCCAGGCCGAGCCCACGCCCAGCCGCTACTACCTGAACTTCGCGGAGCGCCCGTGAGGGTGCTGGTTGCCGGCGGCACCGGCTACGTCGGTGCCGAGGTGGTGGCATCGCTGGCGTCGGCCGGGCACTCGCTGCGGGTGCTCGTGCACACCTCCGAACCGGCTCTGCCGGAGGCGGCCGAGGCGGTGCGGGGCGACGTCACCGACGCGGCCTCGCTGGAGACGGCGGCCGCCGGATGCGACGTGATCGTGAACCTGGTCGCGATCCTGGACGGTCCGGACGCCGCCTTCGAGGAGATCAACGCGGGGGGCCCGCGAAACGTGGTGGCCGCGGCCAACGCACACGGGATCCGGCGGATCGTCCACATGAGCGCGCTGGGCGTGTCGGCCGAGCACGCGCCGCTGACGCGCTACTGGCGATCGAAGTACGCGGGCAAACAGGCGGTCATATCGAGCGGCCTGGACTGGACGGTGCTCGAACCGAGCTTCGTATTCGGGCGCGGCGGCGGCGCGCTGAAGGCGTTCGAGAGCCTGATCCGGATGCCGCTGGCGCCGGTGATCGGAGACGGGCGCTACCGGCACCAGCCGGTCTGGGCGGGGGATGTGGCGACGGCGTTCGTGCGGGCGCTGGAGCGGCCGGAGACGGCCGGCCAGGTGATCCCGCTGGGAGGTCCGCAGGTGTTCACGTTCGACGAGCTGCTGGACGAGCTGGCCCGGGTGACCGGCCGGGCGCCGCGGCGAAAGCTGCACATACCGGCCGGATTGATGAAGGCGCAGACGCCGCTGTTGTCTCGGCTGCCACCGCCGCTGAAGGTCACGCGGGAGCAGATCGTGATGCTGCTGGCGGGTACGGAGTGCGATCTCGAGCCAATGCGGAACGCGCTCGGCATCGAGCCCGCGGCGATCGCCGAGGCCTACACGCGCTGATCACCGAAATCGAGGGGTTT
Organism: Gaiellales bacterium; assembly: GCA_035553035.1. GTDB lineage: Bacteria > Actinomycetota > Thermoleophilia > Gaiellales > JAICJC01 > JAICYJ01. The sequence continues at coordinate 8,934 of DATNEO010000191.1, forward strand.
GCGTCGTCGCCCTTCGTTGCTACACTCGCCCTACCACGGAAAGGAGGTGGTCCGACTTGTTAGATGGTTCAAGACGGGCGAGTGGAGGTGCTCGCGGGTAGTCGCGAGTCCCTGAACCTACGGGGAATCGCTGCAGCCGGCGTTGGGACAGCCGCCGCCACCTGCTAGGTGGACGGCAGGCACTCGCCGCTACCCAATCCACGCGAAACGCCGTTAGGGGCGCGCCGGGTATACCCGGCGCGCCCCAATCATTTAAGCGGCTACATGCCCCAGCGGTCGGGGCCGACCAGCTGCAACTCGGCCGCCGCGGCGCCCAGCGCCGAGATCTCTCCCTCGCCGCGGTCGTCCACCCGCACCGAGACCGTGCGGGCCAGGGCGTCCTGCACCCAGACGCTGCCTGACTCGCCGACCAGCTCCGTCTCGGCCTCATCGCCCTCGCCGCGACGAGCGCCAACCGTGTAGGTGTGGCCGGGCTCGACGGCGTGGCGCTTCATGTAGTGGAGCATCTCCTCGGCCTCGTTCTCGAGCCGAAGCACGACGATCGTGCTGCCAACGGGCACCGACGGCAGCGGCTCCCCCGGCTCGCGCGGGTAGTCGCCGATCGGGTGGCCGTGGGGGCAGGTGTGCACGTCGCCGATCATCTCCAGCATCTTGGCCTCGAGCCGCGGCGAGATCGAGTGCTCCATCGCGTGGGCCTCCTCGTGGACGTCGTCCCAGGGGATGCCCATGACCTTCACGAGATAGGCCTCGACCAGGCGGTGCCGCGCGACGATGCGCTCGGCCACCTCGCGGCCGCGGTCGGTGAAGTTGATCAGCTTGGCCTCGTCGCGGCTGACCAGGTCGTCGTCGACCATGCGGCGCAGCATCTCCGAGACCGACGGCTGCGAGACCTGCAGCGCGCGGGCCAGGTTGGCCTGCGTGCGCTCGATGCCCGACTCGTACAGCCAGTAGATGCTCTCGAGGTATTCCTGTGTGGCCTCGGACAGCGACTCCATGACGGCATCCTAGCCCGCTCAGGTTTCGATCAGGATGTCGCCGTCGCGCACGATCACCGGGAACGTCTCGACACCGACCGTTGCCGGAAGCGACAACGCATCGCCGGTGCGCAGGTCGAAGGTGGCGCCGTGGCGCGGGCACTCGACGGTGAGGCCGTCGCGGTCGCCCTCGCAGAGCGGGCCGTCGTCGTGGCTGCAGCGGTCCTCGATCGCGTAGTAGCGCCCGTCGATCAGGTAGATGCCCACGAACAGGGAACCGGCCTGGATGATCTTGACGCCGCCCTCGGGGATCTCCCCCTCGGCGGCTACGCGGACTTCCACTCGATCCCGTCTGAGGGGTCGTTCCACTCCGGGGGCAGCGGCTCGCCGGTCAGCTCGCTGAGCGCCACCTTCAGCACGCCCACCGAGAGCATCGCGCACTTCAGGCGAATCGGCGAGAGCGGGATGCCCAGCTCCTCGAGCACGTCCTCCTTGCCGATCTGGGCCAGCTGGTCGACCGGCTTGCCCTTGACCACGTCGGAGAGCATCGACGCGGCGGCCTGACTGATGGCGCAGCCGCGGCCGCTGTAGCGGATGTCGGTGACGACGCCGTCGTGCACCTCGAGCTCGACCGCCAGCTCGTCGCCGCAGAGCGGATTCACGCCCTCGGCGGCCGCCGACGGATGGTCGAGATGCCCGTGATTGCGCGGGTTGTTGTAGTGGTCGAGGATGTTTTCCCGGTAAAAGTCGTCCATCGCCCTTGAAGTGTACCGGTGCCCCGCGAGCCGCCTGTCTACACGGAGAAGGTGCGCTTGACCTTCTCGATGCCGAGCGCCAGCGCGTCGATGTCGTCGCGGCCGTTGTAGAGGTACACGCTGGCGCGGGTGGTCGCCTGCAGGTCGAAGCGGCGCATCAGCGGCTGCGTGCAGTGGTGTCCGGCGCGGACGGCGATGCCCTCCGAGTCGAGCACCTGGGCGACGTCGTGGGGGTGGACGTTGCCGACGTTGAAGCTGAGGATGCCGGCCCGGTTGGGCGGCTTGGGCCCGTACTGGGTGACTCCGCTGATGCCGTCGAGCATGTCGTAGGCGTAGGCGGTGAGCGCGTGCTCGTGCGCCTCGACCGCCTCCATGCCGATGCCCTGCAGGTACTGGGCAGCGGCGCCCAGCGCGATCGACTCGGCGATCGCCGGGGTGCCGGCCTCGAACTTCCAGGGCAGGTCGTTCCAGGTGGTCTTCTCGAGTGAGACCGTGCGGATCATCTCGCCGCCGGTCAGAAACGGCGGCATCTTCTCGAGAAGCTCGGCGCGGCCCCAGAGGATGCCGGCGCCGGGGCCGCACATCTTGTGGCCGGAGAGGGCGTAGAAGTCGCAGCCCAGCGCCTGAACGTCGACCGGGCGGTGAGGGGCGGCCTGCGCACCGTCGACGACCAGGACGGCGCCGCGATCGTGGGCCCACGTGGCCAGCGCCGGGATGTCGTTGATGGTGCCGAGCGAGTTGGAGACGTGGGCGACGGCGACCAGCTTGACGTTCTCGATGGCGGCCA
>DATNEO010000192.1:0-2269 GCA_035553035.1 Gaiellales bacterium
ACGATCTTCTGCTCCTCGCTGACCTCGGAGGCCTTGCGGCCCATGAAGCGCTTGATCGAGAAGACGGTGTTCTGCGGGTTGGTGACCGCCTGCCGCTTGGCCGGCGTGCCGACCAGGCGCTGGCCGTCCTTGGTGAACGCGACCACCGACGGGGTGGTGCGACCGCCCTCGGCGTTGGGGATGACGGTGGGCTCGCCGCCCTCCATCACCGCCATGCACGAGTTGGTGGTGCCAAGATCGATGCCAATCACTTTGCTCATACGGTGCTGCTCCTTGCGGTTGATTCAGTTGGTCAGATGTAGAAAATCTTAGTCGAGTTGTAGCAGATTTCTCGCTGCCGGGCCAGTCTTGACACGGCCCCGGTTTATACCTAGTCTGTCTAGGTATGAGCGCCACCGACCTGCGCGGACAGATCGACCTGCTGCTGCTGAGCGTGCTGGTCGCCGAGCCCGCCCACGGATACCGCGTGATCGAGCGGCTGCGCGAGCGGAGCGAGGGGACGTTCGACCTGACCGAGGGCACCGTCTACCCCGCGCTGCACCGGCTGGAGCGAAGCGGCCTGCTGGAGAGCCACTGGTCTGACGACGCGCCGCGGCGGCGACGGGTGTACGCCGTTACGCAGGCGGGCCGCGGCTCGCTGGCGACAAGGCGACGGGACTGGGCGGCGTTCGCCGGGGCGATGCAGGCGGTGATCGCACGGTGATCGAGCGCTGGCTGGCGGAGCTCGACCGACACCTGCGTGTGCACGGGCGCCGGCGCCGGCGAGTGATCGAGGAGCTGGACGCTCACCTGCGCGAGGGCGCCGCCGCGCACGGCGAGCCGGAGTCGGTGCGCCGGATCGGAGACGCGAGGACGGTCGCCGAGTCGTTCACCCCGCGTACGGCCGACCGGCTGTTCGAGCAGCGCGACCGGCTGGCTGCGCTGCTGATGCTGGCGGCGATGGCGGCCAGCCTGCCGCTTGCGCGCACGCTGGAGCAGCTGGGCCACCCCGGCTCGTCGCACGCGCTCGCCGGGTTCCTGGCGTTCCTGGCACCGACCGCGGCCGTGGCGCTGGTGTCGTGCCTGGCGGTGCTGCGGCGCCGGCCCCTGGGAGCGCGGCTGGCGGCGCCGCTGCTGGCCATGGTGGCGGTGACGGCGGCGGTGGTGCTGCTCGACCTGCCGCCGTCACGGGCCGAGTTCCGCACGTACACGGCCGCCGAGACCGCGCAGACGCGCCATCAATGCTCCGCCTCCGATCCGGGCTGCGTCGCGGCCGACCATGCCTCCGAGATCCGCATCAACTATTCCCTGGGTGCGCTGGCGCTGGCCGGCTTCTACCTATGGGCCGTCACCGGCTGGACGCCACGCCGGCGCGACGGGCGACGGCGGGCCATCGTCTGACCGGCCGGCGACCGCGGTCGCGCCGAAGGGGCAGAGGTCGAGCAGCACGCAGCCGTCGCAGCGTGGCCGCCGCGCCTTGCAGGTGCGACGACCGTGCTCGATCAGCAGCAGGTGCGCCTCCAGCATCCGGTCGGGCGGCGTGATGGCCGTCAGCAGCGGATGCGCGGCGCCGGCGCTTACCCGCGGGCCGATCTGCCCCAGCCGCAGCGCGATCCGGTGGATGTGCGTGTCCACCGGCATCACCGGCATGCCCAGCGAGAACAGGAGCACGCAGCTGGCGGTCTTCCGCCCCACCCCCGGAAGCGCCGTCAGGTACGCCATCGCCGCCTCTGGCTCCTGTTCGGCCAGCCAGCCCAGGTCGAGCCCGGCCGGCGAGGTCGCCAGCTGGGCCAGGATGGCCTGGATCCGCGGCGCCTTCTGGTTGGCCAGCCCGCCCGGCCGCAGCACCGCCACCAGCTGCGCCGGTGGGGCCGCCAGCACGTCCTGCCAGCTCGGGTAGCGCTCCCGCATCGCCGCGTAGGCGCGCTCGCAGTTGATGTCGCTCGTGTTCTGTGACAGCACCGTCAGGATCAGCTCGTCCAGCGGCGCCAGCACCCTGTGCGGCCGCACGCCGTAGGCGGCGCGCAACCGGTCGAGGATGGCCGCAAACGGCGCGACGGGTACTCTTTCACCAGATGACCGCACTGACCGACACTCTCGCACGGCCGCTCCGCGATCTGCGCATCTCGGTCACCGATCGCTGCAACTTCCGCTGCACCTACTGCATGCCGAAGGAGGTGTTCGGCCACGACTTCGTGTTTCTGCGCCGCGAGCAGCTGCTGACCTTCGAGGAGATCGAGCGCCTGGCGCGACTGTTCCTGGCCGCGGGCGTCACCAAGATCCGCCTCAC
>DATNEO010000193.1:0-14891 GCA_035553035.1 Gaiellales bacterium
GAACGAAAGGCTGTCGTCGCCCCACTCGAGCACGATCCGGCGCGCCCGGCGGTGGTCGTCCTCGCTCTGCGCCTCCGGCTCCCGCCAGGGCCGCAGCCACAGGTGCACGAGCCAGATCGCCGTCATCACCGTCAGCGCCAGCACCCCCACGTGCAGGATCCTGATCTCGTCCATGCCATGCCCCGACGGCACCAGCAGCACGGCCACCACCAGCCACGCCAGCAGGGCACTCCCCGCCGCCAGCAGCCGCAACGAGGCGGGATCGCCGGGCGCGTCGAACCAGCGCCGCGACCGGATCAGCAGCACCAGCAGTGCCACGTTCGCGATCGACTCCTCGAGGTCGAGGCCCTTGGCGATGTGCAGCACGGCGCTGGCGGCGACCACCACGACGGCCAGCAGCCAGGCGCGGTGCTTGCGGCGCGCCAGCGAGCTCGCCACGAGCAGCATGGCCACCCCGGCCGCCAGCGTCAGGCCGCGCGCGGCCACCTCTGCGTCGGGCGACAACACGGTCTGCACGACGCGGACGCGCTCGGTCAGCTCCGGCGTGAGGGCGGACACGATGTTCACCACGCCCAGGCCGAGCGCCAGCGCGGCCAGCCCGGACGGCGGCCGGGCCACGCGATCGATGCGTGCCCACATGCGAACAGGATAGGTGCTTGCGGCGCCGGGGCGGTCGGTCATCAACACGATCTTCGGCCAGCTAGCCTAAGGGCATGAGCGTCAAGGAGGCCATAGGCCGCGCCGCACACCGCTCCCGCCAGCCGGTCGAGCCGGCGCCGCGCTGGCTGGCCTACGCTTTCGTCGCCTGCTCGCTCGCACTGATCCCGTGGACGGTGTGGCTCTACACCTCGCTTCCGTCGCGCACCACCGCCGACAACTGGGACGTCGCCTGGGCCGGATTCGACGTGGCGCTGGCGGCAGCGCTGCTCCTGACCGCGGTCGGAGCCCTGCGCCGGTCGGCATGGACGCAGGGCGCTGCGGCGTCGGCAGCCACGCTGCTTGCCTGCGACATCTGGTTCGACGTGATGACCTCGCAAACCGGCCACGAGCTCTGGGTGGCGCTGACGATGGCGGTGGTGGCCGAGGGGCCGCTGGCGATCCTGTGCGTGTGGGTCGCACGCAACTCGGAGCGCGTCAGCGCCTGGGCGGAGAAGCTTGCGGGCAGCCGATCCGGGTGATGCCGCCTCCCCCGACCGGTTGATTCCCGATCACGCGGTGGCCAGCGATACTCGGAGAGATGCCTGAAGAAGTCACGTTCGAGTACGAGTACTGTCCGCTGCGCAGCCGCGCCCATCGCCTGGCGCGCATGATGCCGCCGATCCGCGCGCTGGCGGGGATCGTGTGGCCGGCCGCACGACGCGCCGATCGCATCCAGCTGACCCAGGACGGGCTGCTGGCCCGGTCGCTATCCGGCTACGTGCGGATCGGGTGGGACGAGGTCGGTGCCGTGCATCGCGCCCGCACCACCTGGGGCCGCATGACCGTGCACGTGGTCGCGGGGAACCCCAGGCGCCACATCGAGATCGCCGAGTCGATGCCCGGCTTCGACGCGCTCGTCCCGACCATCCTGCACAACGCACGGATGGGCGAGATCGTGCACCTGCCCCAGGCTGCCTGACCGCCCCGCGCTACCGTCGCTTCCACACGGTGAGCATGTCGTACATGCCCTCCCATTGCGGGATGGAGAGCTTTTCGACCAGCTCGAACCCGGCCTCGAGCCGGTCGTGAAAGCCGCGGCTGCCGGTGGAGATGCGCCACTCGCCGACGTGAATCACGTGCGTCCCCGCCCATCGCTTGAGGCAGTTGGTGGCCATCGCGCTGTTGTTGGGCGGCCAGCAGAGAAACAGCGAACGGTCGCCGTGCGCACGCAAGACGGCGGGCCCGCCCGGCTCGATCTCCGTCCACAGCTGCCGCGCAAAATAGTTGTCGGCATGGGGACGCTCACGGTCGTACGCGATCACATCGATGCCGCGTTCTCGCATCAGGTGCGACCAGTACCCGCCTCCCGCTCCCATCTCGACGACCGGGGCGTAGCGCGCGATCACGTCCAGCGCATCGTCGGTCGGCAGCGCCCAGGAATAGCGCTGCACCAGCGTGGGCCGCTCGTCCAGGTGCTTCGGCCACGCGATCGTCTGGTGCACGCGCACGAACTCGTCCAGATAGTCGTTTTGTCCGAGCAGCGTGTCGAACAGCGACGGCTCACGCAGCAGCGTGCGCCAGTCGAGCTGACGCTCGCTCACCAGCCGCGACGCCCGCGGCCGCGACGCGAGGTGTACACCAGCCGCGGCGGAGCGACCGCCATACCGGAGCTGGTGAACTCGTCCTGCAGGTCGAGCCTGGCCGCGATGCGGCTGACGTCTGCCTGCTGGTCGCGCGTCACGAGTGTCACGCCGATGCCGCTGCGCCCGGCCCGGCCGGTGCGGCCGACACGGTGCACGTAGCCCTTGTTGTCCTCGGGCGGATCGAAGTTGATCACGTGCGAGATCGAATCGAGGTCGAGCCCGCGCGCGGCCACGTCGGTCGCAACCAGCGTGCGCGCCTTGCCGGACTCGAACCGCTCCCAGGCCCGCTCGCGCGCGCTCTGGGTCATGTCGCCGTGCATCGCCACGGCCGGCACCCCGCGCTCGCGCAGCTTCGCCAGCAGGCGATCGGCGCCGCGCCGGGTGCGCACGAACACCAGCGAGTGATGGTCGCCCTCGTTCAGCATGTCGATCAGCGTCTGCACCTTGGTCTCGGGCGTCACCTGCACGAACCGGTGATCGACCTCCTGCACCGTCTCATCGCCGGGGTTCGCCTCGTGGTGCGCGGGGTCGGTCGTGTAGCTGCGGGCGAGCCTGCCCACCTCGCCGTCGAGGGTGGCCGAGAAGAACATCGTCTGGCGATCCTGCGGCAAACGCCGCACGATCCGGTCGACCTGCGGCTGGAAGCCCATGTCGAGCATGCGGTCGGCCTCGTCCAGCACCAGGATCGACACGCCGCTCAGCGAGAGCATCCTGCGGTTGGCGAGGTCCTCGAGGCGGCCCGGGGTCGCGACCAGCAGGTGCGAGCGATCAGCCTTCTTGGCCTGGTCGTGGAGGCCGACTCCGCCATAGGCGGTGGCCACCCGCAGGCCGCGTGCCCCAGCCAGTGGCTCCAGCACCTCGCCCACCTGGGCGGCCAGCTCGCGGGTCGGGACCAGCACCAGCGCGGCCGGGGTGGCACCGTTCGGGTCGACTCGCTCGACCAGAGGGATGCCGAAGGCCAGCGTCTTGCCGGAGCCGGTGGGCGCCTTTGCCAGCACGTCCTGTCCGGCCAGGGCGTCGGGCAGCACCCGACCCTGGATCTCAAAGGGGGTCTCGATGCCCTGGGCAGCGAGCACGTCGGCCACGGGCGCACTCGCACCGAGGCCACGGAAAGTGGGTTCACTCATGTATCTCTCCTCGGCGGCCGGCCACGGCCGCCTCTCGATCAAAAGGGCGAGGGTCCGGCCCTCGGGGAGAGAGTGGAACCTCACGGGGCGACACGCCGCCGCCCGTACTCACAGAGTAGCAGCAGGTGGGGTTTTCAACAGCCCCGACCGGTCGTACGCTTGACACAGGTCGCACCATGCATCCTCGAAAGAGGCAGGTTCCAAGAGGCTGGCTCCAGACGACCCGGAGCCACTCATGCTAGGCTCGCTCCGCTCGTGGTAACTCGTGGTGCATCGCCGTCCAGGGCGGACGGACACATGCGGGGGTAGATGAAGACGAGAGGCTTATTGGGGTTTGTGGGTGCGTCGTTCCTGCTGTTTGCGGTGGGTTCGGTGCTGACCATGTCGGCGTACGCCGGGACCGGCTCGGCTCCCCCGCCGCCCCCGCCGCCCCCGCCCACCACCAGCAACCCGCCACCGCCGCAGTCGACGACGCCGCCGCCGGTGACGACGACCCCCACCACGACCACGACGACGCCGACGCAGACGAGCTCGGGGACTTCGAGCAGCGGGACGAAGGTGCGCGTTCACCACAAGGTCAAGCAGCACGCGCAGAAGACGCACAAGAAGAAGCATCCGGCCAACACCACGCCCCAGACCACCCCGAAGCCGGCACCGACCCTGGCAAAGCCGAAGGCGATCGTCCCCATCTCCAGCCCGTCGCACAACGGCGTGCTGCAGTTCGCAGCCGTGGCGGCGATCGTGGCCGCGGCGCTGGTGGTGCTGGCGCTCCTGGCGCTGGTCATCTCCGTGGCGGTGGTACGCATGCGAAGTCCACACGGGGCTCACGGCGGTAACATCAAGATCCGCTGACGATGCACCGCCGGCTTCCTCTGATCCTCCTCGTGCTGCTTGCGGGACTCGTCTCCGGCGTCGCCGTGTCGTCGGCGGCGGCCCCGGTACTGAACGCCTCCCCCACCAGCGTCTCATTTGGTGATCAGAAGGTCGGAACGACTTCGTCAGGCAGTACGGTGCACGTCACAAACGCCGGAGATGCCGACCTTGTGGTGGCAACGGCATCCGCTTCAGATACGACGGTCGGATCGACTGGAGAGTTCGCGGTGAGCAGTAACGGGTGTGGCACTGTTCCCCCGGCCGGCGGCTGCGACATCACCGTGACCTTCTCGCCTGCCAGCGCCGGCCCCAAGACCGGGGTGCTGTCCATCTCGAGCAACGACCCGGCGACACCGACAACTGCCGTCAGCCTCACCGGCAACGGAGCTGTGCCACAGGCCTCCGTGGACGCCTCGGTCAGCTTCGCGACGCCGCGAAACGTCCCGCAGACCAAGTCCGTGACGCTCACCAACACCGGCAATGCCGTGCTGGATGTGGCCGGCGCGACCCTGACCGGCGACGCGACCTTCACCAACGCCGGCACCGGCGACTGCGGCAACGCACAACTCCAGCCCAGCCACTCGTGCAGCGCCCAGATCACGTTCCTGCCGACGACGGCCGGCACCTCGAACGCGACGGTCACCTTCACCGACGACGACGGGTCGGTGGCCGGCAGCACGCAGGCGGTGTCGCTCCAGGGCAACGCGCTACTGCCGAACATCCAGGCAACTCCGACGTCCGTGTCGTTTCCCGACCTCGCGCTCGGTCGCATCAGCAGCGTCAGACAGGTGATCATCAAGAATACCGGGGCAGCCGACCTCACCGTCTCCGGCCTGCATCTGAACGGCGCAGCGCCGAGGAACTTCGTGTTGCGAAAGCAGAGCTGCACCGGCCACGCGATCGCCGCCGGCGCTACCTGCACGGTGAACGTGCGGTTCGCGCCGCGTAGGCTAGGTGGTAGGTTGGCCACGCTCGTGGTCGCGAACGATGCCGGCCCCGATTTGAGCGTTGGCCTCGGCGGCAACGGAGTGGCGCCGGCCGACGCCAGCAACCTGCGCTCCGCCACCAGCTGCGAGTCGGTGCGGCTTACCTGGCGAGCGCCCGACGCGGCCGGCTTCTCCAGCATGGTGCTGGTGCGAAACTCCAAGCGCTACCCACGCAACCCGGAGGACGGCGTCCAGGTGAAGCACCGGGCCGGCCGGGTCAACGACACGGCCCCGCGCCAGTTCCACACGTACCGCTACACGCTGTTCGCGATGTACCGCTCCTACAACCACAGCCGCAGCTACAGGTCGCCGGGCCTGCGCGTCAAGGTGCACCTGGGGCGGATCTGCCAGCCCCGCGACGGCGGAGTGATCAGCGATCTGACGCCGAAGGTGGACTGGACGAGCTACTCCGGTGCCAGGAGCTACGCCTTCATCCTGCAGCGCGGCAGCAGCACGCTGCTGGTGCGCTATCCGCGCAGGAGCTCCTACCGGTTCGCGCGCTCGTGGACGTACCATCACGCCCGGCACTCGCTCGCGCGAGGCCGGACCTACCACTTCTACCTGTACGCGTACACGCGCACGCACAGAAACGGCGTGATCATCGGCCACACCACCTGGACCGAGCGCTGACCCGCTAGGGCACCAGGTACCCGAGCGCGACGTAGCCGAACGCCAGCACCTGCACGACCGGCGCGAACACCACGTAGCCGCGATGCAGCGAGGGCCTGCGCATCCCCAGGTCGGCAAGCGCGAAGAACAGCGGGAAGGCCAGCAGCCCGAAGCGGCCTGACGACTGGAGCACGCCCGCCAGCAGCGGCAACAGGAAAATGCCGCCGACGTAGAGCGTGTCCTCCCAGCGGTGTGCGGCGAAGCGGCGCAGCTTCAGGATCGGGATCAGCAGCGCCAGGTAGACGATCACGGTCAGGCCGCTCAGCAGGTGGATGGCGCGGCCGGTCTGCGCGAACTGCCAGAACTCCTCGCCCAGCGCCAGCGGCGGGAAGCTCGCATGCCCGCCCCAATGCCCCTGCGCGTGAACGAACGCGAGCGGGTCGCCGACAGAGTGCCACAGCCAGCCCATGTGGATGGCGAGGCCGATCGCGGGCGACAGGGCCACCAGCCAGGCGCCGGCCGATCGCTCGCGCCAGGCCACCAGCACCAGCGGCGCGATCAGGGCCAGTCCGTTCACGCGGGTGAGGCCGGCCAGGATGCCGAGCGGCAAGGCGTACAGGTAGCGGCGCCGGTCGCTGAACACGAACAGCCAGCTGGCAAGGGCGATGAAGACGCCCTCGCTGTAGGCCAGCGTGAGCGTGAAGGCGTAGGGCGACAACGCCAGGTAGAGCACGGCGCGCCAGGCGTGCTGGGGCGACAGGCGGTCGCGTCCCAGGACGTAGATGCCGAGGAAGCCGATCAGCGTGGCGATGTTCGAGACGGCCAGCGCGGCCACGGCGTCGCCCTGGGTGGTGACCGTCTCCCAGATGTGGATCAGCAGCGGGTAGAGCGGGAAGAAGGCCACCCGCGGCCCGGCCGCGTAGCCGTCGTGGGCGATCCGGATGTAGTAGACGGAGTCCCACCCGGTCAGCGCCGTCCAGGGCTGATGCTGCCACGGCTCCAGCGCCTTGTGCCAGCCGAGCCGAGTGCTGATCAGCCAGCCGAGCAGCACAGTGGCCGCGCGGCTTGCCACCCAGAGCACAACCACGCGGCGCCACATGACGGGGTATCTTACGGACGTGGTCGCGCACACGCGGCCCTAGGGAGAGGTGGCCGAGTGGCTGAAGGCGCCCGCCTGCTAAGTGGGTCTGGGGGGTAAACCTCCAGCGAGGGTTCGAATCCCTCCCTCTCCGTCGATTCGAACCGACACGCAGCTTCGCGGCTACTCGGCCCCTGCGGGCCGCGGCCGGTAGCTGTGCACCAGCTCGACCCGCGTTCGCACCCCCACCTTGCGGTAGATGCGGGTGAGGTGTGCCTCGACGGTCTTTGAGCTCATGAACAGGCGCTGCGCGATCTCACGGTTCTGCAGGCCGCGCACCGCCAGGCTGGCCACCTGGTGCTCGCTGGGGGTCAGCTCGTCGCGATCGGCCGGATCGCTGCGCAGCACCCGAGCGCTACGGCCGTCCTCCTCGTCCGTCCTCGCCATCCAGGGCACGGCGTCGAGCGCCGTGAATCCCTCGCGGGCGGCGTCGAGCAGCTCCCGTGAGCGCTTCCGCTGCCCGGCCCGGCGCAGCCGCTCGCCGTGCGCGAGCTGTGTGCGGGCCAGGCCGAACGGGTCGTCGGCCAGGCGGTGCAGCTCGGCCGCCTGATCAAACAGCTCCGAGGCGTCATCCTCGGGGGCCAGCAGCCCGCGACAGCGCAGCGCCAGGGCGCGGCCGCCGGGGCGGCTCGCCTCCTGCTCGAAGCGGTCGGTCAGCTCGGCCGCCTCGTCGCGCCGGTCACAACGCACCAGCGCCTCGACCAGGTCGGGCGTCAGCGACGGGTGCGTGGTGGCGTCACAGAAGCCGAGCGCGCGCTTGCGGTCAAGCGCCCGCTGCAGCGCCGGGATCGCATCCGCAGCCTCGCCGGCACCAAGCGCCAGCAGCCCGCGCGCGGCGTCGGTGGTGAGCGCCTGGTAGGGCAGTCCCAGCCGCTCGGCCAGCTCCAGCTGGCGGGCGACGTGCATCTCGACCTGGCCGGCCTGCCCGCGGGCGGCGCAGATCCAGGCCAGGATGCTGTGCGCCCAGGTCTCGTCGTTGGCGCGGCCGGTCTCGCGCGATCGCTCGATGGCGAGCTCCAGATCGCCAGCGGCGGCCGTCCACTGCCCGGTGCCTCGCTCAAGCCAGCCCTGCGCCGTCAGCGGGTAGGGCAGCATGGCGGGCGCCGCGCGCTCGCAGGCGGCCACCGTGTCGGCCAGCACCGAGCGGGCGCGATCCCATTCCGCGGCGAACGCCAGCGTCATGCCCAGGTAAGACCGCAGCTGCAGGTCGTGGGCCAGCTCGCCGAGCGCCTCGTCGGCGGCGGCGAGGGCCAGCCGCGAGGCCTCGCCGGCGTCGCCCAGGAACACCTTCGCGGCGGCTGTTGCCACTTGAGCATACAGCGCGGCGGGGCCGGACGTACCCGAGGCCAGCCGACTTGCGCGCTCCGCCGTCTCCAGCGCCAGTGCGGGCTGGCCGGAGCGGATGCAGGGGTCGACCGACTCGACCAGCGCGAGCGCAGCGGCCGCGGGGTCGACAGGCTCCAGTAGGTTTGCCGAGGAGCGCATCAGGTCAAACGCGCGCAGCGTGGAGCCGGTGCGGGCCTCGATCCGGCCCCGCAGCAGATCGGCGCGGGCGGCCTCGACGCCGGTCACCTGGAGCTGTTCGACCTGGTCGAGGCAGTGGCGGGCGGCCGCGATCGCGCCCATCCGCTGCGAGCAGTCGGCTGCCGCCAGGATCAGGCGGGCGCGCGCGTCGCGGTCCGGCTCGAGCGTGGCCGCACGCAGGTAGGCGCGGGCGGCGGCGGCGAACCCGCCGCGCCGTTGGGCCGAGCGCCCGACGTCGCCCATCGCTGCGGCCACTGCCGCGTCCGGCTCCACTGCAGCGAGCGCCATGTGCCAGGCCCGCTCGTCCTCGCGGCCCTCCTCCACCAGCGCCGCGGCCAGGGCGGCGTGGGCCGAGCGAACGTCCGGCGCGGCGGCCAGGTGGTAGACGGCGGATGCCACCAGCGGGTGGCGGAAGACGACGCGGTCGGGGGAGAGCACGATCAGGCCGGCCAGCTCGGCGGGCTCCAGGGCAGACACCTCGAGATGCTCGACGGCGAGGGCACGGGCCACGGGCACCATCTCGTCGCTGCCGGCGGCCGCGGCGATCAGCAGCGCGCGGCGGGCGGGGCCGGGCAGCTGTTCAAGCCGCTGGCCGAACACGTGTTGGGCCCAGCCGCTGGCGGGTACCGGCTCGAGCAGGGGCTCGGCGCCGGCACGTTGGGCATCGGTCAGGGAGCCGGTCAGCTCGACCAGCGCCAGTGGGTTGCCGCCGGTGAGGGCGGCCAGCTGCGCAGCTACGGCCGCGTGCACGGGCGCCGCCGCGCCTGCCAGCTCGGCGGCGGCGCCCGGCTCCAGGCCGTCCAGTTCGATCACGGCCAGGCCGCCCGGGTCAAAGGCTCCGGCTGCGGGGCGCATGGCGACGAGCACGGCCACGCGCTCGGCGTGCAGCCGGCGGGTCAGGAACGACACCACCTCGGCGGTGGGACGGTCAAGCCATTGGGCGTCGTCGATCACGATCAGCAGCGGCTCGCGGTCGGCCGCGACCGCCACCAGGTCGAGTGCCGCGACGCAGACGGTCAGCGGCTCGGCGTCCACCGGCGGGCCGATCGCGAGCGCAGCGGCCAGCGCCGCTCGCTGGACGTCGCGAAGGGCACCGATGTCCTGCTCGAGCGGCCGCAGCAGCTCGGTCAGCGATGCGAAGGCGAGCTCGCTCTCCGACTCGAACCCGCGGGTCGCGAGCACGGTCATGCCGTCGCCCGCAGCCACGGCATACTCGAGCAAGGCGCTCTTGCCGATGCCCGGTTCGCCGGAGACCACGACGACCGCACTCTCCCCAGCCAGAGCCGCGTCGAGCGCGGCCTGGATGCGAGCGCACTCCGATGCCCTCCCCAGAAGCACCGGCCGATCCTACAACTCCCCGGGTTCCGCCGATTTCCGCCGCCCGCCAGGCGCCTCTGTAGCCCGATCGACACACCCGTCACGGCCGCGTGCCCCGGCCCGCACAGGTGTTACGACGGTGCCCGGCACCTCTCTATCACTCGCACGATGAGATTCGGCCTGGCTAGACGGCTGCGGGGATCTCGGGTGATAGAGAGGTGCCGGGCACCGTCACACCAGCCGTGACGGATGGGTGGTTCCGCCGTCACTCGCGCGGTTTCAGTGACGGCATGTAACTGTCCTGTTCGAGCCAGTGCCCGCCGTCGATCGTGAAGTTCATCCCGGTCACGTAGGAGCCGAAGTCCGAGCACAGCGCGGTCGACCACCAGGCGATCTCCTCGACGGTTGCCAGCCTCCCGGCCGGCACGCTCTGCTCCACCCGCGCTCTGTCGGCCGCGTCCGGCCACAGCGCCTGCCCCGCCCCTTCGGTATCGGTCGGACCCGGGCAGATCGTGTTCAGCCGGATCCCGTGCGGCGCCCACTCCACCGCCAGCGTCTTGGTCATCGCCAGCAGCCCGGCCTTGGCCGAGGCGGAGTGCACCGTCCCCGGCCCGCCCGTCCACGCATAGCTCGCGATCACCGACAGCACCGCTCCGCCGCTCCCCTGCGCGATCAACCGCCGCCCGGCGGCGCGCGTGCACAGGAACCCGCCGTCCAGCACGATCGCGACGACCGCCCGCCAGCCGTTTGGGGACAGATCCTCGCCCTTCACGACGAAGTTGCCGGCGGCGTTGTTGACCAGGCAATCGATCCGCCCATACCGCTCCACCGCCGCAGCCACCATCGCCTCGACCTGGTCGGGGTCACGCACATCGGTCGGCTGCGCGGTCGCTCGGCCGCCCGCCGCCTCGATCAGCGCCACCGTCTCCTCCAGCGGCTCCGGCCGGCGGCCGGCCACCACCACCGACGCCCCCAGCCGCGCGAACTCCTGGGCCATGGCGCGGCCCATCCCGCTGCCGCCGCCCGTTACCAGCGCCACCCGTCCGTCGTAGCAGCCCTCAACCAGCATCGTCGCCTCCTTCGTCGGCCGGGATGATGCGCGCGTCCAGCGCCAGCGCGCCCTCCGGCGTGACCAGCAGCGGGTTCACCTCGATCTCCGCGATGTCGGGGCGCGCCGCCGCCAGCTGCGACAGCGCCACCGCCGCATCCGCAGCCGCGCCGATGTCGACCGCCGGCCGCCCGCGCGCGCCGGTCAGCAACGCCGCGCCCTGCAGCGACTCCAGCAGCCGCACCGCCTCGCCCCGGTCAAGCGGCGCCAGCGCCACGCCCACGTCGCCCAGCAGCTCCGTGTAGATCCCACCCAGGCCGACCAACGCAACCGGCCCGAACCGGGGGTCGCGGCGGGCGCCCACGATCAACTCGATGCCGTCGGCAACCAGGGCCGTCGCCTCCACCGAGTACCCCGGCGGTGACAACCGCCCGTCCATCTCCGACCACGCCGCCGCCAGCGCATCCGCGTCGGCCAGCCCCACCCTGACGCCGCCGGCGTCGGACTTGTGGAGCAGCCCGAGCGCCTTCAGCACCACCGGGTAGCCGACCTCGGCTGCCGCCGCCAGCACGTCCTCGCGCGTGTGCGCGCTGCGCGCTGACACGAACGGCACGCCCGCCTCGGCCAGCAGCGTCCGCGAACCGAAGTAGCCCGCATCCAGCGGCCCGGTCACCTGCTCGGGCAGCGCCGGCGGACCGCTCGCAGCGGGAAGCTGCTCGAGCGCAGACAGGGATGCCGCGGCCGCCTCGATCGTCCAGTAGACCGGGACGCCGCCGTCGCGAAGCGCGACGTTGGGCCGGTCGTCGGCGTACATCGACTGGGCCACCAGCGGCTTTCCGGTCTCGGCCGACGCCCGCGCGATCTCGTGACCGACCTCCGTCTCGGTGTCGGCGAACAGCTCCGAGTACTGGCTGTACCCCCCGAAGTAGCCCGTCATCAGCACCCCGTCCAGCTCATCGGCCTCGAGCAGCTCGCGCGCGACCCGCGAGTAGCTGAAGAAGTCGGCCTCGCCGGCACCCGCCAGGTCGACCGGATTTCGCACCGACGACGTCGGCGGCAGCATCGCCGTCAGCTTCGCCTGCAGCGCATCCGACAGCACCGGCAGCTCCAGCCCCCTACCGGCCGCGACGTCGCAGGCGACTGCGCCGTGGCCGCCGCCGTCGCCCAGCACCGCGATCCGGCGGCCGGCCAGCCGCCGCGGCTGCAGCAGCGCCTGTGCCCGGTCGATCATCTCGGCCGGCGTCGAGACCAGGTGCACGCCCGCGGCGCGGCAGGCGGCTTGCACCGTCGACAGCGAGCTGACCAGCGCCCCGGTGTGCGACCGGGCAGCGCGGGCGCTGGCGTCGCTGCGCCCGACCGTGATCAGGATCACGGGCTTCTGCGCGGCGGCGGCGGCCGCCGCGAACGCGCGCCCGTCGCGGAAGCCCTCCACGTAGACGGCGATCAGTTCGGTGGCGGGATGGTCGGCGTAGGAGGCGACCAGCTCGGCCACGTCCAGGTCTGCCTGGTTGCCGATCGACGCGAACCGCGAGAAGCCGAGCGAGTAACGCCGCGACATCAGGCCCAACTCGAGCGCCAGGTTTCCGCTCTGAGAGATCAGACCGATCGACCCGGGCGGGAACTCGTTCGAGCAGAGCCCCAGATCGCTGGACGCGTCATACACACCCAGGCAGTTGGGGCCGAGCAGCATCGCGCCGGCGTCGCGCACCCGCTGCACCAGCGCGCGCTCGCGAGCCGCCGCGTCTCCGCCGGCCTCGCCCAGCCCGGCGGTGATGCCCACAAGCGCGCGAGCGCCCATCGCCAGCGAGTCGTCGACCGCCTGCTCGAAGCCGGCAGCCGGCACGGCGATCACGACCAGCTCGGGCGACTCCGGCAGCTCCGTGACGGCCGTGTAGGCCCTGGTGCCGAGCACCTCTCCGCCGTTGCGGTTAACCAGGTAGACGGGACGGCGGCGCGCGCCGCGAAGTGCCCCGCGGGCCAGCCAGTTGCCCCACTTCGCCGGGTCATCGGACGCACCCAGGATGGCAACCGAGGTGGGGTCGAACAGCGGTTGTAGGTCGCGCGGCATGGCCGCAGAGTCTGCCAGAGCCGTCGCGCGCCAGGCGCGGTCAACCGCGCTCAGCGGGCGGCCGTCAGATCGCACGCGGTGGCGGAGCAGGCGTAGGACACGATCAGCCGCTCGGCCTCGGCCCGGTCGATCGGAGCGTCGCCCATCAGCACGTGAAGGCCGTGCGCGTCCTCGAGCGCGACCAGGTTGCGGCCGATCGTCTGGGAGGACGCGGACAGCGTGAACATCCCCTGCGCCACGCCCGCCTCCAGGATCACCTGGTAGAGGGCCACCTGTCGCTCGAAGAACGACACAGCCAGCGCCGAGTAGAGCTTGCTGCGGCCGACCAGCGCGTCCATCTCATACAGCGTGCGCACCGCCTCGTCGTGCGGCCCGGTCGGCAGCCCGCTGCTGATCGCCGCCAGCATTCGCCGCCGTGGGTCGGCGATCTGATCGAGCGCGGCGTTGCGGCTGTCGCAGAAGCGCTCACCCGCGGTGCGGTGCACCTCGACCAGCAGCTGGTCGACGTCCGGGTAGTAGTAGAGCACCGCACCGGGGGTGACTCCGGCCTCCTCCGCGATGTCCTTCAGCCGCACCGCAGCGGCGCCGCGGGCGATGATGGCACGCCCCGCGGCCTCGGTCAGCTGTCGCCGCCGCGCGCTCTGGTTCTTCGTCCGCGCCATGCCTGTATTCGTACCGACCACGTTGAACGAATGCAAGCGAAAGCGCCTGAAACCTTGACCTATGGAGCTCCGATTGATTCAATCGCCCGGAAACAATCGCGGCCGATCGTTCGTCCTATGGGTGACCGCGGCCCTTGACACGGTCACCCAGATCGTTACAGTACGCCCAGTTGACTGGCCAGTCAGTCAGGATCGGAGAGACCCCATGCATCCCAAGGAACGGCGCTCCGCCGCGACCCGACGAGAATTCCTGGCACGCACAGGGGGCGCGGCGTTTGCCCTCTCGGGCGCCAGCGGGCTCCTGGCCGCGTGCAGCAACTCGACCACCACCGCCGGCAGCACCGTCAACTCGGCCGGCCAGAAGGTCGGCCCCGGCGGCCTACCCCTGGCCCGCCCGAACCGGCGCGTCAAGCTGCCGCTGTGGGAGCAGCCGATCCCGTCCGGGATGAAGCCCGAGACCGGCGGCGAGTTCACGATCTTCAACTACCCGGAGTACATCTACGGCGCGCTCCTCAAGGAGTTCGGCAAGAGGTACAACGTGACCGTCAAGGTGACGCCGTTCGACGACATCAACACCGGCGTCGCCAAGCTGGCGTCCGGTGCCGTGCAACCGGATGTGACCGAGATGACGCCCGACAACCTCGACCGGGTCGTGGCCGGCCACCTGATCAAGCCGCTCAACCTCGACTACATCCCGAACCTCAAGAAGAACGTCTGGCCCTCGCTGGTCGACCCGTTCTACGACGTCGGCTCACAGTACGGCGTCCCCTACACGGCCTACGCCACCGGCATCGCCTGGCGCACCGACCAGGTCAAGGTGGACATCCCCTCGATGTCCAACCCCTGGGACATCTTCTGGCAGGCCCAGCCCTACAAGGGCAAGACGGCGCTCCTGTCCGAGGTGCGCGAGACGATCGCGATGGCGCTGCTGCGCAAGGGAGAGCTGGACATCAACACGGAGGATCCGGCCAAGATCAACCAGGCCGTGGCCGACCTGCAGGAGCTCTACAACATCTGCAACATCAAGGTCGGCGACCTCCAGTACTCGACCATCCCCGAGAATAAGGCGTGGCTGAACCAGGCCTGGTCGGGCGACATGATGTCGGCGTACTTCTACTACCTGCCCAACAAGCAGACGGGGAAGCTTCTGCGCTTCTGGAATCCGGGCTACGGGAACGGCCCGATCGGCAACGACATGTGGTGCGTCTGCGCGACGACGACGAAGCCGGTGCTCTCCCACCTGTTCCTGAACTACAT
>DATNEO010000194.1:0-3491 GCA_035553035.1 Gaiellales bacterium
TGGCGCGGCACACCTCCACCGCCTGCTCCGGGCGGGCGAACACGTCCAGCCGCCGGCCCATCCTGGCCGACGCGCCCAGCCCGCCGCCGACCCACACGTCGTAGCCGACCACGCCGTCCTTGTCGACCGCCACCAGCCCGACGTCGTTGATCTCGTGCTGGGCGCAGTGATGCACGCAGGCCGACACCGACACCTTGAACTTGCGGGGCAGGTTCGAGAACTCGCGGTGACCGACGAACGCCCGCTCCAGGTCGGCCACCAGCGGTCGCGTGTCGATCAGCTCGTGGCCGTCGACGCCGGCCAGCGGGCAACCCACGACGTTGCGCCAGACGTCGCCGCAGGCCTGCGTGAAGGACAGCCCGACCGCGTTCAGCTCATCCAGGACGATCGGCATGTCCTCGATCGCGAGGTTGTGCAGCTGGATGTTCTGGCGAGTCGTGATGTCGCCCATGCCGCGGCCGTAGCGCTCGGCCAGCGACCCCACCGCCCGCAGCTGCTCCGAGCTGACGATCCCGCCCGGGAACTTGACGCGGAGCATGAACAGGCCGTCGGTCTGCTCGGAGGGCCCGGGGTCGCCGGAGGCGGCCGACTCGGCGGCGCGCTGCGTGTACACGCCGTACCAGCGGAACAGCGCCAGGTCGTCGGGCTCGATGGCGTCGACGCCGAGCTCGGCGTAGCGGTAGATGTCTGCGAGCACGTCCAGCCCGTCCTTGCGGGCCTTGATGTGCTCGATCTCGGGAAGCTTGGCGGCGGGATCGGTCATGAGGGGTCGCTCCGGTGCTCGCGGGATGTGGTCGCAGCGTATCTTGTTTGGATCCAAACCTCAAATCTTGGGATACATACAACCGCGGCTCCGATCGGCGCCGACCGGCTGTAGGATCGACCCATGCCCGACCGCCCGACCGGCAACCCCAGCCGCGCCGACGACCTCGCCCACGAGCTCCAGGTCGAGATCATCACGGGCCGGATCCCGCTGGGCACCCGGCTGCGGCAGGAGGACCTGGCCGAGCGCTTCGGGGTCAGCCGCACCCCCATCCGCGAGGCGTTGCGCCAGCTGCAGGCGATCGGGCTGGTCGAGCAGCTGGGACACCGCGGGGCGCTGGTGCGGTCGTTCTCGCCCGAC
The DNA here is from genome assembly GCA_035553035.1 of Gaiellales bacterium. Lineage (GTDB taxonomy): Bacteria > Actinomycetota > Thermoleophilia > Gaiellales > JAICJC01 > JAICYJ01. Next base: position 1,124 of record DATNEO010000194.1, read on the forward strand.
GAGTGCCGCAACATCTTCCTGGTGCGGGCGGAGCTGGAGGGGCTGGCGGCAGAGCGAGCCTCGGGCCGGCTGACCACGTACGACCACGCCGACCTGGACACCGCCCAGGCGCTGCTGCGGGCCGGAGGCGAGCGCGTCCAGCAGCTGCCGGCATCGGACGAGGAGGGGCGGCTGATCGCCCTGCAGCAGTGCTCGCAGGCAAACGAGCTGTTCCACAACGTGATCCTGGCCGCAGCCAACTGCCCGCCGCTGCGCGACACGGTGCAGGCGCTCACCAACCGCGTGCCCCGCAGCCTGGCGTGGCACACGTTTGCCGTCGACCCCGGGATCGTGCCCCGAAGCGCCGACGATCACGACCGCATCGCCGAGGCGCTCGACAAGCCCGACCCGAAACGCGCGCGAAAGCTGCTGCACGCGCACGTGCTGGACACGGGCGAGACGCTGGCGCGGTGGCTGTCGCGGCAGGGCGGCCGGTAACGCGCCGGCCTCAGCCTGACCGCTTCGGGGATTTGCTCTGCTAGCCGATGCGCCGGGCGCCCACGTACGTGGACGAGTACCAGCCGGACAGCGAGCTGATCTGCACCACGGTGCCGGTGTGCGGAGCGTGGATGAACGAGCCGCCGCCGACGTAGATGCCGACGTGGCCGAGACCGTCGAAGAAGACGAGGTCGCCCGGCTCGAGGGCGTCGCGCGGCACCGGGGTGCCCATCGAGTACTGGGCTGCGGCGTTGTGCGGCAGCGACACGCCCAGCCGGCCGTACACGTACATAACCAGCCCGGAGCAGTCGAAGCCCGACGGCGAGGCGCCGCCCCATACGTACGGCACGCCCAGGTACTGCTCGGCGATCGCGACCGCCTGGCCCCCGAGCGTGCTGGACGGAGGCACCGGGATGCTGCCGCCGCCGCCGACACTGCCGCCGCTGGCCGCAGCCGCCGCGGCCGTGGCAGCCGCCTGCTCACGCGCCTGCTGCTGGTCGATCAGGTGCTGGATGTCGGCGCTGATCTGCGACTTGCGCGCCTGCAGCGAATGCAGGCCCGCCTCCACGTGCTGCTTTGCCGCCAGCTGCGCCCGCTGATCCCTGGCCAGCTGCGCGGTCTCGGTCGAGAGCTGGCGCGTGCGGTCGGCGATCACCTTCTTGGTCTGTGCGATCTGCGCGATCAGGTTGCTGTTCGCGTCGTTGGCCCGCTGCAGCACCTGCACGTGGTCGACCAGCTCGGAGAACGAATGGGACGCCAGCAGGAACGACACGACGTCCTCGTCGGTCGACTTGTACGCGCTGGTCAGGCTCTGCGCCAGCAGCTTCTGGGCATGCGCCAGGTTCTTCCTGGCCACGGCCAGCACGATCCTGTTGTTCTGCAGCTGGTGGCGCGTCTGCAGGTAGTGCTGGTGGACGGCGTTGTACTTCTCGATCTGCTTCTCGAGCGCCGCCTCCTGGTTCATGATCTGGTTCTCGACCTGACGCGCCTCGGCTCGCTTGGCCGAGATGCTGGAGGCGGCGGACGCCTGCGGCAGCGCCACGACCAGGAGTGCGGTCAGGAGCGAGAAAGCCAGGAGCAACGGTCGGGTCGCACGCGCACACGCTGCGCGTGCATGGCCACGGCTAAAACACATGGGTAAAGACGCTATCAGACGGGTTCGACGACAGCCGTCATACATCAAATGTTTACGAATGGGGTGGAGCGGCGTTCGGCTCTGTCACAATGCGGTCGATATCGCGCGCAAAAGCCACCGTCAGGAAACGAGGTCGAGGCATGAGAATGCGACGAATGTGGGCTCTGGCGGCAGCACCGCTGGTGGTTGTGGTGCTGGCGGCAGGCTGCGGCGGAAGCTCATCGAGCGGCGGATCCTCCGGTTCGTCTCTCCCCAAGGGCAGCGGCCAGGTGATCAGCATCCCCGTCTCCGACTCCGGCTTCTCGTTCACCAAGACCACGGCCACCGCCAAGGCCGGCGTGATCACGCTCGAGTCCAAGAACCCGCAGTCGGTCAAACACGACATCTCGATCAAGGGCACCGGGGTGAGCGAGCAGGGCAACCAGGTCTCCGACGGCGGCACCTCCACCGTCACGGCCACCGTGACGCCCGGCACCTACATCTTCTACTGCTCGGTGCCGGGCCACGAGCAGGCCGGCATGAAGGGCGTGCTGACCGTAACCTGAGCCGGCGTCAGCCGCGCCCACCGATCCCGCCCGACTCGCGCATCAGGCGCTGGGCCAGGTAGACCGGAACCGCGGTCAGCGCGATCACGAACACCGCCACCGCGTTCACCTCCTGCGCCGTGTTGGGCAGGCGGAACTGGTTGTAGATCCACAGCGGCAGCGTCTGCTGGGCGCCGGCCGTGAAGTTGGTGACCACGATCTCGTCGAACGA
>DATNEO010000195.1:0-53589 GCA_035553035.1 Gaiellales bacterium
AGCATCGAGGTCTCGGTGCCGCTCAGATACAGCCCGGTGCGGCGCCCCAGGTCGCGATCGAGGCCGCGGGCGGTGTCGAGCAGACGCCACGCCCGGTCGTCATCGCCGCCCAGCTGGGCGAGCGCAGCCTGACCGCGCAACAGCTCGAACCGAAAGGTCGGTCGCATCCCGAACTCGTCCATCAGCTCGCTCAGGAGGTGCTCGGCCTCCGCCACCGGTGCCGGCGATGCGGTCAGCATGTCGCCCAGGATCGCGAGCGCCCAGACGGCATCGTCGCCCGAGCTGCGAAGCGCGTCCAGCGCGCGTCGCGTCGCCGCCAAACCTTCGCCGGCGTGGCCCAGGCTGCGCTCGTCCTCCGCTCGGGTGCAGAGGGCCGCGGCCAGCGCCCGCTGATCGCCGAGCGTCTCCAGTTCGCGCAGCGCGGCGTTGGTCTCGGCGAGCGCCCGGCGGTGGTCGTAGGCCCCGTCCGACGCGCCCAGCAGCAGCACCCGCGCGCGCAGCTCGAGGGCGCGCAGGCCGAGCTGGGCTGCCCGGTCGGCTCCGTCCTCCAGCAGGCGCCTGCGCTCGAAGCGAGGCAGGAGGTTCCAGCCGGCCGCCGCCAGCTCCACCATGGCCGCGGCCTGCAGCGGGCTGTCGTCGGGGAGCAGTTCCAGCGCGCGCTCCAGCAGGAGGCTGGCGCGCACGGGCTCCCCCATCGCATCCGCCCGCCGGCCGGCCGTCGCGAGCCGCGTCCCGGCCTGCTCACGAAGCGACGCCGTTTCGTCGTCCATCAGACCGAGCTCCACCCGTAGGCGGTACGCGCGATCGAGGTGGTCTCCGACGGCCGCGTCGGTGGCATGCTGATCGTCGAGCCAGCCCGCCATCTGCGTGTGCAGCTCCGCACGCCGCTGCTTCGGGATCAGTCCGTACGCCGCCTCCTGCAGCAGGGTGTGGGAGAACTGCCTGCGACCGCGCTGCGCGGTTCGCACGACCAGCTCGTGCTGCGCCAAGCGGCCCAGCTCCGCATCGACAGCCCTGCCGGTGAGCGCCTCGACGGCCGCCACCGGGAACTCGCGCCCCGCCACGGCGGCAACGCTGACCACCTCGCGCTCGGGCTCGGGTAGGGCCTCCAGTCGCGCGCTCAGGAGCACCTGGATCGATCGCGGCAGCCCGACGGAGGGGTCGTGCTCGGCGATCAGCGCGGCCAGGTGCTCGGCAAACAGGGGATTGCCCTCCGCCGCCGCGATCACGCGGTCGGCCTGCTCGGCCGGAAGGCCGGGGCTGGCGCGGGCCAGGAGGCGGCGCGTCTCCGCGTCGTCCAGGCGTTCCAGGGCGAGGGACAGCGTGTTGGCGCCGCCGCCCCACCCGGTGCGGCGGTCGACGAACTCGGGCCGGGCCGTGCAGACCACGAGCAGCGACCGCCGCCGGCGACGGTCGGCCAGCTGCTCGATCGCGTCGAGCAGGGCATCCTCGGCCCAGTGCACGTCCTCGAACACGATCACGACCGGGCCCGTGTCTGCCATCGCACCAAGCAGGCGCGACGCCGCCCATGACAGATCGACCGTTCCAGCGTTGTCTGCGTCGGCAAGGCAGGCGGTGACCGACGCGGCATCGGGATCACCCGGCATCAGTGCGGCCACCCCCGGCTCGGTGAAGCGCCCGTCCGGGAAGGCCGCCCGGGCGGCTTCCACCAGCGGCTCCAGCGGCGAGGCTGACGCGGTTGCCCGGCAGTGGCCGGTCAGCGTGGTCGCGTCGCCGCCGCGGCGCAGCTCCGAGACCAGGCGCGACTTGCCGATGCCCGGCTGCCCCAGCATCGTCACGAGGTGCGGGCGCTGCAGCTGTTCGGTGCGGTCCGCCGTCAGGCGCACGAGCCCGAGCTCGGTCGCACGCCCGACCATGGGCAGGTCGAGACGGCGGCGGTGGCCCGGCGCGAGCGGATCGACGCTCTCGAGCAGCCAGGCTGCGAGCGGCTCGCTCTTTCCCTTCGCGGCCAGCGGCTCCACCTGGTGACCGTGGGCCGCGTGCGCGACCAGCGCCCAGGTGGCCTCTCCCACCAGCACCGTGCCCGGCGCGGCGGCCTGCTCCAGCCGCGCGGCGACGTTGACGGCGTCACCCACCACCAGCGAATCGCCCTGTGTGGCGCCGGTGGCCAGCACGTCACCGGTGTTGACGCCGATCCGGGCCTGGATCTCGCCCATGCCGGCAACGGCGTCTCGCATCTCGAGGGCAGCCCGCACGGCGCGCAGGGCGTCGTCCTCGTGCACGCTCGGGATCCCGAACACCGCGACCAGGGCGTCGCCGATCACCTTCTCGACCGTTCCGCCGTGGCGCTCCACCGGCTCGCGGATGGCGGCGTAGAAGCGCGCCATCAGGCCGCGCAGGATTTCGGGGTCGAACCGCTCGCCCAGCTGGGTCGACCCGACCACGTCGCAGAACAGCACGGTGACGGTCTTACGCACCTCGCGGGAGGGCTCGGCCTCGGTGCCCACGGCGCCGCCGCACGCGTTGCAGAAGCGCGCCTGTTCCGGGTTCTCAACGCCGCATTGCGGGCAGGTGATCACGCGCGTGAGTCTACGCTGTGGCGCCTGCGGGAAGCCTTCAAGTAGGGTGGGGTGGGTGGTTTTGCGCCCCACCCCTTGTCAACGCGGGGAGAGTGGTGCAGTGTGGCGGGCATGAGGGGGATCGTGTCGCTGGAGCAGCGGTTGGACGGGCACGTGCCCTCGCCTGCCACGCGCCGCGTCACCCGAGGGTCCTTCAACGGCGCGGCGCGTGGCGGCCTCCGCGCCCGCATCCAGGCCAGCACCGACCGGGCCGTCAGGATCTTCGAGCTCGACCGGCTGTTGTACGACATCGAGGTCGAGGCGCAGGGCCGCTGGCTGCGCACGCTGATGGCGTTCGACGCCTACTGCGCCAGTCGTGATGCCGGCGGGTCGCCGGACGCACCTGTGCGATAATCCGGCGCTGTCGCGGGGCGTGGCGCAGCCTGGTAGCGCGCACCGTTCGGGTCGGTGAGGTCCCGAGTTCGAATCTCGGCGCCCCGATACGAGGGATCGGCCCGACCAGGCCGATCCCTCTTCTTGCATATCCGGAGCTACTCGAGTCCCTGCTCCGTCATCATCCGCTGGACACCGGGCCGTTGCAGCACGCGGTCGAAGTGCTCGCCCAGGCTCGGTGAATCCCATGCCGGCGGTTCCTGAAAACGCCCCCACCGCGTCAGCATGAAGAGGAACAGGTCGGCGACGGTCAGCGCCTCGCCGACCAGCCACGGGCGTGTGGCCAGCTCGCCGTCGATCCAGCCGATGTGCCGGCGCAACGTCGCGGCAGCGCGCTCGCGGATCGCCTCCGCGCCCTCCGGGTCGGTCGTGAACCGCTCGGGGTAGAACCAGTGCATGTAGGTCGCCTGCACGGCGTACGAGAGGTATGAGAGCCACCGGTAGAGCTCCGAGCGGGCCCGTGTTCCGACAGGGGCGCCGAGGCCGGCCTCGGGGAAGCGATCGGCGATGTGCAGCATGATCGCCGCCGCCTCGGTCAGGACGAGATCGCCATCCTCGAGGGTCGGCACCTGCCCCCACGGGTTGAGCGCCAGGTACGCGGACGGTCGCTGCCCGCGGTCGTCCTCTTCCACCAGCACCAGCGTGTAATCGGCCCCGGCCTCGGCAAGCGCTGCGTGCGGTGCCAGCGCAGCCGTGCCGGGGATGTAGTGGAGTCGCAACATCGGCGGATGGTATCCGCCCGTGCTCTTCTTCAACCGCCCAAGCAGTCTGTACGAGCGACTTCGCGCTCCCTCGTCCTGTTCACCGGCAGCAACCGAAACGGATCCCACCCCTTCACACCTGCAGCCGAGGCTCGCAGATCGAGCAGGTAGCCCGCGAGTTCAGGATTCGTCTCGATGTCCGCGCGAACGCCGTCAAGCGCACATCCCTGGCCTGCCCAGAAGGGACAGGAGTTGCCGGGGCAGCGCTCATCCCGACCCACCGCATCCTGGAGTGAGCAGTTGTGAGGCTCCGGCCCCATCACGCGACGTAGGTGTTGGACGTTGCGTGCCATTCGAACGACTCCGGAAGCATGCGCGGGCTCGACACGAGAGTGCCAAGCTTGGCGAGCTCGGAGGCGCCGAGTGTCGATACAAGCCGCTGCGCATCCGTCACGGGCTGCGGGCCCGCGAACACCAGCACGAGGTCGGTGTCGCCCAGGAAGGCCTCGTGTCGAGTGAACCCCTGCTGCTCCAGGTCAAACGGTGGACCCTGGCGGAGCAGCAGCTTGAGCTCGGCCCGCTTGCCGGGACGGATCTGGGCGATGATCGCTGCCTGACGTTCCTTCATGGTGATCCTCCTTGGTGTCGGCAGTCTGGCCGCTGCGGCCACCGCCCGCATCGGGGGGACACGGGATCCCGCATGCGGATAGTCCGCAGGTGGGCTGCTCTAGACTCGCAGGCGTGGATGAATCCGCGATCGCAGGGACGGAACGGTGGCAGGCGGTGCTCGAGGCGGGCATCGCCGTGGCCAGCGGGCTCGAGCTGGATGAGGTGCTGCGCCGGTTGGTGGAGGCCGGACGGGCGCTGACCGGCGCGCGCTATTCGGCGCTGGGCGTGCTGGACGAGACCGGCAACGAGCTCTCGCAGTTCATCACGTCGGGCATCGACGACGAGCAGCGACGGCTGATCGGCGCGCTTCCGCGAGGACGGGGGATCCTCGGGGTGCTGATCCACGACGCGACGCCCCTGCGGCTGGCCGATCTTGGCGACGATCCCCGCTCGGTCGGCTTCCCGCCGAATCACCCGCCGATGCACTCGTTCCTGGGGGTGCCCATCACCGCAGGCGGCGCGGTGTTCGGCAACCTGTATCTGACCGAGCGCGACGAGGGGGAGTTCACCGCGGAGGACGAAGAGATCGCAACCCTGCTGGCCGCACATGCCGGCGTGGCGATCCAGAACGCGCGTCTCTACGCCCAGGCCCATGAGCACGCGGAAGCGCTGCGCAGGGCGCTGACCGATCTCTCTTCGGTGTCTGAGATCAACGAGGCCATCCTCAGCGGCCGGCCCCAGCGGCAGGTGCTGGGCTTGATCGCCGACCGCGCCCGCGAGAGCCTCGGCGCTCGTCTGATCGCCATCGCCATCCCGAACGCCGACCGCAGCCGGTCGACCTTTGTGGCCGTTGCGGGGGACGGCCGCGACCACGTGCTCGGCTCGTCGGTGGGGGCGGACTCGACGACCGGAACCGTGCTGCTGGCGCGGCGCGCCCTGACGATCGACGACCCCGACGCCGGCGACGAGCTCGGGGCTCGGACGGCCGCCTTCGTGCCACTCGTCCACAGGGGTGATGCGCTCGGCGTGATCGCGGCAGCCGACCCGGCCGACGGCCGCCAGTTCGACGACGACGATCTGGGCGTGCTGGGCTTGTTCGCGGCGCGGGCCGTGCTCGCCCTGGAGGTGAGCCGGGCCTTGGAGGGAGAACGGCGGCGGGTCGAGGCCGAGGCGCGGTTGGCCGACGCTGAGCGTCGCAGCCAGGCGCGGCGCGAGACGCTGGTGCGGATCGTCGAAGCCCAGGAGGAGGAACGAGGGCGGATCGCCCGCGAGCTGCACGATGAGTTCGGGCAGCATCTCGCGTCGGTGTTGCTCGGCCTGCGCCTGGTCGAGCAGGCCGGAGTCGCTGATGAAGCCCGCGAGGCCGTGGCGGAGCTGGTGCAGACGATCAACGCGGCGATCAGCCAGCTGCGAACGCTTGCCATCGAGCTTCGTCCGACCGCGCTCGACGACCTCGGGCTGGTCGCGGCGCTGGAGCGGTTGACCGAGTCGTACTCGCGCCGCACCGGTGTGGTCGTCGAGCTGGACGTCGACGAGATCGAGGACAGGCTGCCCCCGCTGGTCGAAACGACCGTGTACCGCGTCGTGCAGGAGAGCCTGACGAACGTCGCCAAGCACGCGGGCGCCGAGACGGTGATCGTCCGAGGCCAGCTGCGCGGCTCGGAGCTCCTGGTGACGGTGACCGACGACGGCAAGGGATTCGATCCCAGCGACCAACCTGGAGGGTTCGGTCTCAACTCGATGCGGGAGCGATCGGAGATGGTGTCGGGCAGCGTGCGGGTGACGTCCTCGCCTGGCAGCGGCACGACCGTCGAACTGCGGGTGCCCAGATGATGCGCGTGCTGATCGTGGATGACCACGCACTGGTGCGCGCCGGGATCGCGCTGCTGGTCGGCCACCAGGATGACATGGAGCCAGTGGGACAGGCGGGGACCGCGGCCGAGGCCATCAAGCTCGCATGCGACCTGACGCCCGACATCATCCTGCTGGACGTGACGATGCCCGGCGGCGGCGGCCTGGAGTGCCTCCCCAAGCTGCTGGCCGCCGCGCCCGACGCGAGGGTGCTGATGCTCTCGATGCACGAGGATCCCAACTACGTGCGCGCTGCGCTCGGCGCGGGCGCCTCCGGCTACGTGCTGAAGGACGCGGCCTACGAGGAGCTGGTCGATGCCATCCGCAAGGTGGCTGCCGGCCACGCCTACGTCACACCCGCGCTGGGGGCCAGGCTGGCGGTTCGCCCGGAGCCCGACGACGATGACGAGTTGTCCGATCGAGAGCGCGAGGTTCTGTCGTTACTGGCGCGTGGGTACACGAACCAGGAGATCGCGTCGCGGCTGTTCGTGAGCGTTCGCACGGTCGAGTCGCACCGAGCGCACATCCTCGTCAAGCTGCGGCTCTCGACCCGCGCCGATCTCGTCAACTACGCCCTCGAGACCGGGTTGCTGCGGCCCGAAACGGAACGCTAGACCGGCCCATCACCGGATTCCGAGATCGCAAGCACCGGACGCGACGAGGTCTCGAGCAGCCGCTGGGCCATACCGCTGCCGGCAACGCCGCTGTTGGATCCAACAAGCAGCAGATCTGCGTGCCAGGCATCGGCCAGACGCACGATCACAGACGCCGTGTCGCGGCCGTCGGCCACGACCGCGAGCCGAGCGGGCACGCCGTCGCTGCGGAGCTGCGTGACCCGCCGGCGGGTCGATCGGCTGACGCTGGAGGTGCCCCCAATGCACACCACCAGCACACCCGACCCGTAGTGGCCGGCCAGTCGCTGTGCGTAGGCGAGCACTGCCTCGGGTCCCGACGAACCGTCGATTGCGAGCAGGATCGTTTCGAACATGTCCTCATGGTGGTCGGATACGCGGGCTGCCGCATCCGGGTCGCCACCCACAAGCGATGGGCGGAAACCCGGATGCGAACACGCGCCGTTCCGGGCGATGCTTGCTGGACAACCGCCGTCTGCGAAGAGGGGGAAATCATGTTCAAGAAGATCCTGCTGGGGCTCGACGGGTCGCCCGAGTCAGCCCGGGCGCTCGACCTGGCCACGAAGATCGCCGCCGACGATTCGGCGCACATCGATATCGTGCACGTGCGCGAGTACATGCTCGCCGGCCGCGCCGGCATGCAGACCACCCGCGTCAACGAGGACGATCTCGAAGCGATCGTCCGCAAGCAGGCCGACGCGCTGGTGGCCGGTGGGGCGGACGTCACACTCACCGTGGTCAGCAGCACCACGGGCGGTCCGGCACATGTGCTCGCCGATCAGGCCGGTGACCGCGGCGCCGACGTGATCATCGTCGGCACTCGCGGGCATACCGGACTTGCCGGCCTGCTGCTGGGCAGCGTGACGCAGCGGCTGCTGCACATCAGCCCTTGCCCGGTGATGGCCGTCCCCGCTCCGATCGGCGCCAGGCATGGCGCGGAAACGAGCGAGACCGCGGCCACCGCGGCCGTCTGAGTCGATTGATGACTCAGCGAGGCTGGCTTGCGACGCTGTCGGTCGGGTCAAGCGCGACCCGGCCGGCAACGGCCGCTGCGCGACCGTGGTTTACCGCAATCGCGGCCTGTGGGGATCCCCGACGCAGGCACCGCGAACGCCTGCAAGAATCCGGGGCATGATCGTTGTCGGCATAGACGGTTCGGCCGGCTCGCGGGCGGCGCTGCAGTTCGCGGCCGACGAGGCGAGCCTCCGCCAGACCCAGCTTCGAGTCGCGTCGGCCTGGCACGTGCCAACGGGCGTCTACATGCCGCCGACCTACATGGACCTCGACCTCGACGCGTTTCGGCAGACGGCATCTGACGTCGCCGAGCGGCAGGTTGTCGACGTGTTGGGGGCCGAACGCGCAGCCACCGTCGACGTTGTGATCCGTGAGGGAAGCCCCGCCGAGGTGTTGATCGCCGAATCCCGCCGGGCCGAGCTGCTCGTGGTTGGCTCACGCGGGCACGGCGGCTTCGCCGGCCTGCTGCTCGGGTCGGTCAGCCAGCATTGCGCCGCTCACGCGCACTGCCCGGTGGTCGTGGTTCGCGGCAACGACGCAGCCTGAGCCAGAAACACGTGCCAGCTGTCGGAGCGGGTGGCGGCCCGGCTTATCCGACAACGCCGCCCACAGCTCGGCCGACATGACGCCGCGGATCGCGTTGCAGCGCCGGGAGGGCCGCCCCCGATCGGGGCGGCCCTCCCCGGCCCCGCCGTGGATGAGTCGGGCGGTTAGGCGACGACCGCCTGGTCGGTGGAAGTCTCGCGCCGATGTGCGAACGCGATCGGGCTCTCTCGGTTTCGGAGTGCGCCGCCGGCGGCCAGGACCGAGAAGCCGATGCCGGTCAGCAGCAGGGCGATGCCGGTGACGATCGCGAACAGCGCCAGCTGGCTGGCCATGTAGCTCGACTGGAGCGCCGTGCCAAGCGCCGTCTCGGTCACCCACACCTGCCGTGCGCCGTTGTCCTGGGGCTGGCCATTCACCTTCACGGCCTGTGCCGGATCGTTGGTGCCCTTGCCGTCGGCAGTGGCGTAGCGCGGCATCTGCGCGTAGGTAAGGCCGCCCGTCGCCTCAAGGGCGTGGATCCGCATGTATCCCGCGAAGGCGTGGGCGCGTGCACCGTTGTTGATCGCCTGTCCGGCGACCGGCGTCGTCGGGAAGCTGAGGTCGGACACGTTCAGCCCGGCCTGCTTGGCCTCGGCCTTGATCGCGGTCGGCGTCATGTCCGGCGTGCCCACGATCTGCTCCTGCGACAGCGTGTTGTTCACCGTGCTGCGCGCGTTCAGACCCATGCCGATTGCACCGATTCCAAACGCGATCAACACCGCCGCCGCGATGAACCCTCCGATTTCGAAACCCTTGCGCATGACCTACTCCTTCTGATCGTCCGATGTGTCCGACGTGCGACATGCCAAGTCTCGGACAAACGGCCCCGCCTGCCATCGGAGCTGACGCTGAATAGGATGCGGCAACTCGGCGGGTCGTGGTGCGGGATTCCCGCAGGGGAGTCACGCAGCGTCCGCTGCTACGAAACGCCACTGCGGCTCGCGGGCGGATGCGGGGCGAACTCCACACCGTCCGCATCCGGGGTCACGATCGTGCCCGCCGCACCGCATAGCAGCGCTCCCAGGTCGGCGAGCTGTCCGATCGCCGCAACCCGTCCCGGGCTCTGAGCGAACGCGCACGCCGCCTGCACCTTGGGTCCCATCGAGCCTTCGGGGAACGCCATGTCAGAGAGCGCTTCGGGGGTGGCGCGTCTCACCGCCCGCTGGCCCGGTTGCCCCCAGTCCAGATACACCGCGTCGACGTCGGTTGCGATCACCAGCATGTCTGCGTCGATGTCAGCGGCCAGGCGGGCGCTGGCGTGATCCTTGTCGACCACGGCCTCGATCCCGACCAGGCGCCGGCCGGCCGGCGACGGGTCATCGGTGTACATCGTCGGAATGCCGCCGCCGCCGGCGCAGATGACGACGCAGCCCCGCCCGAGGACAAACTCGATGTCGTCCGACGGCTGCGCGACGACCCGGGGCTACGCCCGGTAATCATGGTCGGCGATAGGGTCAACGATGCGCCCGCGCTGGCACTCGCGGATCTCGGCATCGCGATGGGCGTGGCCGGCGCGACCGTGTCCTCGGAGACGGCGGATGCTGTGATCACCGTCGACCGGATCGACCGGGTGGCGGATGCAGTGCATACCGGCCGACGATCACTCCACATCGCGCGACAAAGCGTGCTCGCCGGGATGGGACTCAGCGTCGCTGCCATGGCCGTCGCCGCCGTCGGATACCTGACGCCGGTCGCAGGCGCCCTCTTCCAAGAGGCGATCGACCTCGCTGTCATCCTCAACGCCCTGCGAGCGCTGCGCGGCTGAGTCATCCCAAAGCGAGGGACCCGAAACAGACGGTAGTTCGCCGCTGCGGGTATGTGGTTTTCCCGGTTGTTCGGACGTGCCCGGGGTGCGACGATCAGGTCACATGACGACTGGAGCTACACCATGTACAAGACGATCGTGCTGGCCCTCGACGAATCCGAGGGAGCTGCAGATGCACTGCCACACGCGGTGAACTTGGCGCGACGCGATGCTGCAACTCTGGTGATCGCTCACGCACGCACGCACGCGCTGGAGACCTCGCAGGAGGCGATGCTCGAGCAGACCGTCGAGGGCTTGCGAAGTGGCGGTATCGACGCCGTGCTGGAGATCCGCACCAGCCTCGTTGAGGAGGTCGCCAGCTTCCTGGGCGACGTCGCCACCGAGGCGAACGCCGACCTGATCGTGATCGCAGGACGAGGCCGCTCGGCCCTGGCCGGGGCGGTGCTGGGCAGTGTCACGCAGCGGTTACTGCATGTGGCGCCATGCCCCGTACTGGTCGTGCCGATGCCCACGGATGTCGCAACCGGAAAGGCGGGCGAGTCGGCTGCCAGCGGTGCCACGCGCTGAGCCCGCGGGTGCGTCGGGGCCGCCGTTTTCGGTGATGCGCCACGCGGCGTTTGCACCCGGTTCCGTGATTGAAGAAGATCGCGGTCCGCAAAATGACCAGTGAAGGAGTGTCTGATGAATGCGATCCTGCTCGGTTATGACGGCACAGAGGCGTCCAAGCGGGCGCTCGAGCGAGCCATCGAGTTGGCGAATGCTTTCCAAGCGAAACTACTGGTGACGAGCGTTGCGCCGACGGCGCAAGCAGCGGCAGGCCGGAGTATGGGCGCGCTCGATCCAACCGATCCGCCCGAGCGCCACCAGGCCGAGCTCGACGAGGCCGCGGCGGCGATCAAGGCGGCCGGCCTATCGGCCGTGCTGCTGCCGGCAATCGGCCATCCGGCGGAAACGATCGTCCAGATCGCGCACGATAACAGCGCCGACATGATCGTTGTAGGCACGCGCGAACCCGGGTTCGTCCAGCGCTTGCTTGGGCAGAGCATCAGCCAGGCAGTTGCCCGCCATGCCAGCTGCGATGTACTGATCGTCCACTAGCTGCTGCCGCTCCACGACGCGACCGACATGCGGGCGTTGGATGCGGCGGCACGCATCGGCAGCATCGCCGCGTAGATGCCGGTCACCGGCGCATCCCTGCTGGCTGCGCGTATGCCGTCCCTAGCGGCAGCAAGAGTGCCGCGAGCACAAACCCCGCGACGATATCCGACCGAAGCCACTCCAGCCGGTTGCTGCGGAAACCTGAACTCCCCGGAAGCCAAGCGTTCACGCGCTAATCGCATAAGGTGGTGATCGCAAGGCGGGGGCCGCAGCTGTGGTCATCGAGCGAATGATGACGTCCCCGAATGCCGCCGGCCAGCCGCCCAATCGAAGCTCTCGTGTCAGCTCAACGAGTCGATGTAGGCGACCAGCTGGGCGATCTGCTTGTCGCTGAGGATCGTGCCCCAGTGCGGCATGCTGACGATCGGCGCCTTGCCGATCACGCTGCCCGTGCGGATGATCTGGGCGATGTCCTTGTCGCTGAACTCGCCATGGAACCCCTTGCCCACCAGCGGCGGGATCACGGTGTCCGGTGATTGCGGGTTGGGTACACCACCGAGGCCGTTGGGGCCGTGGCAGTTGATGCAGCTGTAGCGCTGATAGAGCGCCTGCCCGGCGGCGATGTCGCCCTGGTTGTCGGGCACCGAAACCGGATCCGCGTACTGCACCGCCGGGAAGCCGGCCTTCATGTATGCCACCAGAGCGGCGATCTGCTTCTTGGCGATGACGCCGTGCCAGATCGGCATGAACGGCCGTGTGGGATTGCTGGAGACTCCCGCCCCATGCTCGATCGTGGACGTCAGCTGGGCGATGGTGAGTCCCGGCGCAAGACCCTGCAACGCGGGCACGTACGGCGAGACCCCGCCGGCGCCGCGATCGCCGTGGCACTGCGCGCAGGCGAACTGAACGAAGGCGTGAGCGCCGACCGCGACCTGCGATGACACCGCCGCTGGAGTTGAGGAGGAGGTGGAGCTGACCGGCGCGGCGGCAGTGGATCGGTGGTCCTGCCCCGCGTAGTACGAAGCGACACCCACACCGATCATCACCAGCACAATCGCAGCAACGGCAACTGCCACGGCGGTGCCGTCGCTGCGCGGTGGGCGCTCGGGCTGCTGCATGCGCTGACAATACCGCCTCCGGGAGCCATCGTGGAACCGCGGATTCACGGGAATGCGGCTGCGGGGAACTACGCACGGCGGCGGGGTTTCGTGCGGTCTGGATGATGCGGCGCCGTGGCCCGTGTTCGACCCTGCGCCGGTGATCCTCGTCTCTGCCACGACCGTCGATCTGGCGCGGGCCCAGTTTGCGACGACCAGCCTCTATCACTTCCTGTTCGTGCCGCTGACTCTGGGGCTGGGCCCGATCGTCGCGGTCTTCCAGACGATGTGGCGGCGGACGGGTGACGAGTCGTGGCTTCGGCTGACGCACTTCTTCGGCACGCTGTTTCTGATCAACTTCGCGATCGGCGTCGCGACCGGTCTCGTCCAGGAGTTCCAGTTCGGCATGAACTGGTCGGTCTACTCGAAGTTCGTCGGCAACGTGTTCGGCGCCCCGCTCGCGATCGAGGGCCTGGCGGCGTTCTTCCTGGAGTCGACGTTCCTGGGGCTGTGGATCTTCGGCTGGGACCGGCTCTCGCCACGCCTGCATCTCGCCACGCTGTGGATCGCGGTGGCCGGCACCTGGCTGTCGGCCTATTTCATCCTGGTCGCGAACTCGTTCATGCAGGATCCGGTCGGCTACAAGATCGAGAACGGCCAGGCGGTGCTGACCAGCGTGTCGGCGCTGCTCTCGAGCCGCTGGGCGATCTACGCATTCGTCCACACGATCCTGGCCGGCCTCACCTGCGGCGCGGCGGTCGTGTTCGGGGTCTGCTGCTGGCACTTCGCCCGCGGCCGCAACGTGGAGCTGTTCAGGCCCGCCGCGAAGGTGGCGCTGATCGTGCTGGTGCCGGTGTCGTGCTTCAACATGTGGTTCGGCAGCCACTTCGGGATCCTCGTCACCGAGCTGCAGCCGATGAAGATCTCGGCCGCCGAGGCGCAGTGGAAGGACTGCCAGAAGTGCGCGTTCTCGCTGTTCCAGGTGGGCGGCTTCAGCGAGAGCGACCAGACGCCAACCTTCTCGATCGAGATTCCGGGGCTGCTCTCCTACCTGTCGACCGGCTCGTTCAAGGGCAAGGTGACGGGACTGACCGAGCTGAACAACCAGTATGAGCGGCAGTATGGACGGGGCAACTACCTGCCGCCGGTCGAGGCGATCTACTGGAGCATGCGCGGGATGGCCTATGCGGGCTCGGTCGTGGCCCTCGTCTCGCTGGTCGGCGCGTTCCTGTTCTGGAAGCGGCGGCTGGAGCGGCTGAAATGGTTCCTCTGGATCGGCGTGGTGACGAGCTTCGTGCCGTTCGTGGCCACGACGTTCGGCTGGCTCTTGACCGAGCTCGGGCGCCAGCCCTGGATCGTGCAGGGGCTGCTTAAGACCTCCAATGCGAACTCGCCAGCGGTGGGAACGACCTGGCTCGTGATCAGCCTCGCGGTGTTCGTCAGCCTCTACGTCATGCTGGGCGTGCTGGACATCTGGCTGATGCGGCGCTACGCGGGCCGTGACCCGTCGAGCCCGGCCGGCAAGCCGGGCGACACCTCTCCGACGCCGGCGGTCGGCTACTGATGGATCTTCAGAACCTCTGGTTCGTGCTGATCGTCGTGCTCTGGTCGGGCTACTTCCTGCTGGAGGGATTCGACTTCGGCGTGGGCATGCTGCTGCCGTTCCTGCCGCGCGATGACGAACAGCGGGATGCCATGTTCGCGTCGATCGGGCCGGTCTGGGACGGCAACGAGGTGTGGCTGGTGACGGCGGGCGGAGCCACCTTCGCGGCGTTCCCGGCCTGGTACGCGACGATGTTCTCGGGCCTCTACATCGCCCTGCTGGCCGTGCTGTTCTTCCTGATCATCCGCGTGGTCTCGTTCGAGTGGCGGACGAAGAGCACGAGCCCCCGCTGGCGGCGGGCGTGGCTGTGGGCGAACGCGGTCGGCAGCTTCGGCGCCTCGCTGATCTGGGGTGTCGGCCTCGCGAACCTCCTGTACGGCACCCCGATCAACTCACAGGGCGACTTCGACGGAACGTTCTGGGACCTGTTCAACGCCTACACGGTGCTAACTGGTGTCGCGGTGATTGCCATCTTCGCCTTCCACGGGGCCACCTACCTGACGCTGCGCACGCAGGGCGACCTGCTGGAACGGGCCGGCCGTGCCTCGCGCCGGCTGTCGCTGGTCTCCGCGGCGCTCGGTGCCGTGTTCCTGATCTGGGCGGTGGTGGTCGCCGTCGACCGGAACGACAAGAGCGTCTTCCCGCCGGTGCTGCCCGCGGCGATCGGGATCGCGGCCTTCCTGCTCGCGGTCGTGTTCGCCCGCCGCCACAGCCAGGTCCGGGCGTTCGCGATGACCGGCCTGGGCACGATCGCGGTCGTGGCAACGCTCTTCACCAGCCTGTTCCCGCGGGTGATGGTCTCGAGCACCGACTTCGCCAACAGCCTCACGGTCAAGAGCGCCGCCTCGGCGCACTACACGCTGGCGGTGATGTCGGTCGTGGCCCTGATCTTCGTCCCGCTGATCCTGCTCTACCAGGGCTGGACGTACCACGTGTTCCGCGCCCGGGTCGGCGGCCCCCGAGACGAGCCGATGCACTAGGACGATGACGTGATTGGGCTCGAGGTGTTCGGGGAGTCGGCATTGCTCGAACGGGTCGCGAGCACGCTCGACCAGACCGACGGCGTCAGCCACGTGGCGCGCGTCGACGCAACCAGGCCCGGGTACTCCCTGGTGTCGGCCCGCGTGCGGCCGCGGTCGGTCGATACGCTGCTGGACACGCTGCAGGGTCTCGGCGTGGCCGGGGGCGACGTCACCCTCGACCGGATCGAGGTCGTCGGCGCCCTCTCGCAGGGCCGGGCGGAGCGGACGATGGTGTGGGCCGACGTGCTGGGGACGGCCTGGCTGAACGCGCGGCCGCTGGCCCGCTACCTGGCGTTCATGGTCGTGGCCGGGGTGATCGCCAGCTACGGCGTGGTCGACAACAACGGGGTCCTGATCGTGGGAGCGATGGCGGTCAGCCCTGACCTGTTGCCGATCACGGCGATCGCCGTGGGCATCGTCGGCCGACAGGCGGAGCTCGCCGGCCGCGCGCTGGTCACGCTTGCGACGGGACTGGGTGCTGCGGGTCTGGCCGCAGCCGTCTCCACCTTCATCCAGGATCACCTGGGCTTCATACCGTCCGGCTACGACGTTCGAGCGACCGGAGTCCTGACGGGTCTCACGACAATCAGCAACGAGACGGTGGTGGTGGCATTCGTCGCCGGTGTGGCCGGCATGCTGGCGCTGGAGACACGGGCGAGCTCGGGAGTGGGCGTGGCCATCTCGGTCACCACCATCCCCGCGGTCGGCTACTTCGGCGTCGCGGTCGGCCTGCGCGAGCTCGACAAGGCGCTCGGTGCGCTGGGCGTGCTGGGCGTGAACGTCCTGATGATGGTGGTCGGGGCCGTCGGCACGCTGCTCCTGCAGCGCGCCCTGTTGAGCCGCCCCAGAACACACAGCTGACTCCCCGCCGGGATAGGCTCGGCGCCGCCCCGATGCTTGATCCCTGGCAATTCTCCCTCGACCCGGAATGGGCGATCGCCGTCGCCGTGTTCGCGGTCGACTACGCCGTCGTGGCCCGGTCCTACCACCGCCGCGGCGTGCCCGTGCAACCGGCGCGCTGCGCGCTGTTCGCCGCCGGCCTGGCGATGATCGCGCTTGCGCTGCTCTCGCCGATCGAGCACCTGGCGCTGACCTCGATGCTGAGCTTCCACCTGCTCCAGAACGTGATGATCGCCGACTGGGCCCCGCCGCTGCTGATCCTCGGCCTGCTGACGCCGATGGTGCTGGCCGTCGACCGCCTGCGCATCGTCCGCCGGCTCGCGCAGCCGGCCGTCGCGATGCTGCTGTGGCTGGTGGCCTGGTACGCGATCCACCTGCCCGTGGTCTATGACTACGCGCTCGAGCACCGCTGGGCGCTGAGCGTGGAGCACCTCGTCTTCATCGTCACCGGCCTCCTGTTCTGGTGGGCGGAGATCGTTCCCGGGTACCTGAGCCCGTCCCGGCGCGTGCTCTACCTGTTCATCGCGCTCGTGATGATGATGCCGCTGGACTTCTTCATCGCCCTCTATCCCCGCCCGCTCTACAGCTTCTACGAGCACACGGCCAAGCTGGGCGGCGCGTCGGCGCTCACCGACCAGCGCATCGCCGGCGCGGTCGCGGTGCTCGCCGAGACCGCGGTGTTCGCCGTGGCCCTGTTCGCCGCTGCGGTCGCGCTGCGCCGCGATCAGTCGCGGTAGCCGGCCGTTTCCCGGTCCTGGCGGTCGAGCAGCGCGGCGATCGCGAAGACGAGCGCCGACAGGAACACGATCGCCTGCTCGGCGTTCATGATCACGCCGCCCAGGTTCTGATCCTCGCTCGGCGACAGGCCCCACAGCCTCGGCGTCTCGACGTAGTACGGGTAGAACGGCCGCGTGATGAACGTGAACGCGAGCCCCAGGAACGACACCGCGACGAACGCGGCCAGCAGGTAGAGCACGATGTCGCCACCGATCCGCCTGGTCGCGCCGAACACCGGCCACCAGAAGATCAGCCCGATGCCGATCAGGAAGGCGTGCTCCAGGTTCAGGAGCTCTGGGTGGCGCAGCAGCGCCTGGTAAGTGGGCGCCAGGTGCACTCCGTACCAGCCGGTCAGCCAGATCGCGAGGGCGACCGGCAGCGTCGTCAGGGCCGCCAACGGGCGGCCGCCGCGGCGCTCGATCCCCGCCCGCATGCCGGGCGTGAGGCCGAGGATCAGGAGCGGCGGCGCCCAGTCGGCGATGATCGCGTTCTGCAGCAGGTGCGCCAGCAGCAGGTAGTGCTCGGCCAGCGTCTCGAGCGGCGAGTTGAGCGGCACCACCACCAGCAGCAGGCCGAACCCAAACACCAGCACCCGCCACACCGGCACGTCCCGACCGCGGGCCGCGCGCGCGTACAGCACCGCGGCCGCCGCGGCGGCGATCGCGAAGAGCGGTTCGAACGTGAAGCTCGCCGGAGCCGGAGCACTCACGTGATCACGCGGATCGGCTCCATTCCGGCAGCGTAGTTGCGATGTCGCTTACGCGAAGGTGACGCCCAATCATCTATCCGTTGCGCCGGGCGATGGCCTGCGCCAGCTCCAGCTTGTTCATCTTGGAACGGCCCTTGACGCCGGCCCGCCGCGCGCGCTCGTAGAGCTCGTCCCGGGTATGGCCGCGCACGTCCACGCCGCCGGCCGTCGGCTTGGGGTGGTTCAGCGCTGCTGCGCCGCGCTGCGCATCCTGGTCGTCCGACGGGCCCTGCACGTCCTTCAGCTCCCAGTGGTCGCCGACCTTCTCGGCCACGTGCTTGACCGAGGCCCAGGCCGCTCGGTGCGCACGCTCCTCTGAGCTGTACTGCTCGTGGGCGCTGTCGAGCGTCTCGCGGTACGTCCTGCGCACCTTCTCAGGCGACCGCCGGATCGTCCCCGGTACTCCCTCGGTGCGGATAGGCATGATTGTTCCTCCAATCAGGTATAGCCAACCGGGAGGAACGTTCCCGGCCGGCACCTCCACGAAACCAGAGGCCGCATGCATGCTGATACCCCCGATAGCCCATCCTCGCCGCCTGGACTGCCCACCGTGGTCAAGCGCTCGGTGCGTCACGCCCAGGCCGACCAGATCCCGCACCTGGCCCAGGCGATCGCCTTCAACGGTTTCCTTGCCATCCCCTCGGCGCTGCTGCTGGCGGTGGGGGTGTTCAGCGCCACGGCCGGGCCCGGGTCGATCCAGACGCTGCTGGACCACCTCCAGGGCCTGGTGCCCGACAGCGTGCTTTCTCTTGTGCAGGCCAGCATGGCGCAGCTGCTCGTGTCCGGCAGGAGCGACCTCATGATCGCGGTCGGCGCCGTGTTCGCCCTGTGGTCGCTGAGCGGCGCGATGCAGACGGTGATGTGGTCGCTGAACGCCGCGCACGAGCGCCCCGAGACCCGGGGTTTCGTGCGCAAGCGGCTCGTGGCACTGCTGATGATCCTGGTGTCGCTGCTGGCGGTCGGCCTGGTGGTGTTCATGCTGGTGCTGGGTCCGACGATCAGCAGCTGGCTGCAGGACCAGACCGGCGTCGCCGCCGTCTCGTGGCTGTGGGACTACGGACGCTGGCCGCTGCTGGTGCTGGGGCTGCTGTTCGTGTTCGGCGGCGTGCTGTATCTGGGACCGGACCTCGACCACAGCGAGTTCCGCCTGGTCACGCCGGGCGCGGTCCTGGCCGTGGCCGTCTGGCTGATCGCCTCGGGTGGGTTCGCGATCTACGCCGACCGGTTCGGCGGCTACAACAAGGTCTGGGGATCGCTGGCGGCCGTGATCGTGACCATGACCTGGCTGTGGCTGTCGAGCCTGGCGCTGCTGGTCGGCGCTGAGCTCGACGCCGAGCTGAAGCGCGTCCACGGCGCGCCGGACGTCGAGCCGGCATGAGCCCGCGGCCGCATGCCTCCGGGTTTGCGACCCGCGCGATCGCCTGGATCGCCGTTCGGCTGCGGTTTCTCGTGGTGCCGGCGTTCGCCGTCGCGGCGGTCGCGGCCGGCTTGCATGCGGACCCGTTCCAGCCCGGCGGCCCCGTGCTCAACCTGATTCCCAAGGACTCCCCGGCGCTGCGCGCCGAGGCCGACTCCCTGCGCCTGTTCCGCGCTCCGGCCGGCAGCGACGTGATCGTCGTGCAGCGCAACCCCCACGGCCTCAGCCGCGATGCCCAGACCCGGGTGATCTCACGGGCCGTCGCGGTCAGCCGTGGCCGGGACCGATCCGGGGCACGGCTCGCCATCCCGTTCATCAACGTCCCCGGCGCACCCGCGTCGACGGGCGACTCGACCACCGCGATCACGCACCTGGTGTTCGATGGCTCGTATTCGCCCAACGAGCGCACGCATGCGGCCCAGGCCTATCTGAACGCTGCGGGGCCCGACGCCGCGCCGGTCGGGGTCACCGGGGTCACCCCGGCGCGGATCGAGCAGGGCACCCTGATCCTGGATCGGATCGGCCTGGTGGAACTGCTGACCGTGCTGGTGATCGCCGTGATCGTGCTCGCGGTGTTCCGTGCGCCGGGAGCCGCGGTCGTCACGATGGCGACGATCGGGGTGGCCTTCCCGATCACGCTGTGGGCGCTGACCGAGGTCGCGCGGCTCAGCGGCAACCCGCTGCCGCAGGAGGTGGAGCCGCTGGTGGTGGCGCTGCTGCTGGGAGTGGTCACCGACTACGCCGTGTTCTTCCTGTCGGAGTTCCGGGATCAGCTGCGGTCGGGAGCGGGGTCGCGCGACGGGGTGCAGGCCGCGGCGCGGGCCGTGATCCCGATCGTGTTCACGGGCGGCGTGATCCTGTCCCTGAGCTTGCTGGCGCTGCGCGCCTCCTCGCTCGGGTTCTTCCGCGAGCTGGCGCCGGCGCTGGCGGTCACGGTGGCCGTCGCGATGCTGGTCTCGCTGGTGTTCGTGCCCGCGTTGATCGCGCTGCTGGGTCGCTTCGCCGTGTGGCCGACACGACCGGAGCAGGACGGGGACGAGGTGGCGGTGAGCAGGCCGATCGGCCAGCGGATCGCGCACCTCGCGGCGGGGCGCCCGCTGGCCACCCTGATCGGTGTCGCCTGCGTGGGGCTGCTTGTGATTGCCGGCCTCCAGGCCCGCACGCTGCATCTGGGCGTGGACGTGATCTCAGGGCTCCCCAGCGACAGCGGGCCGCGGGTGGCCGCTCGTGCCGCTGACGCCGGGTTCGCGCCCGGAGCCCTGGCCCCGCTCGAGGTGATGGTCCAGGATCGCGGAGCCGCGCTTCCGCCCGCCGGGCTCGCGCAGCTGGAGCAGGAGCTCCGTCGCCAGCCGGGCTTCGCGGGTGCCGTGGGGCCGTCGGAGCAGGTCAGCGGCACATCCGTGCAGCCGTTCCTGACGCCTGATGGCCGGGCGGCCAGGTACGTGCTGGTGTCGGATACCGATCCGCTGTCCCCCGTCGCGGTTCGCGACCTCGCCCAGCTCCAGGCGCGGATGCCGGAACTCTTCAGCTCGGCAGGTCTCGGCGATGCATCCGTGGAGTACGCCGGCCAGACGGCGCTCGCCCAGTCGGCGGTCGACGCCGTCTCCGGCGACGCGCTCAAGATCGCGCTGGCGGTGCTGCTCGTGAACCTGGTGTTGATGGCGCTGTTCATGCGGGCGCTGCTGGCGCCGCTGGTGCTGCTGGCGGTGAACGTGCTGAGCGTGGCCGCCACGCTGGGCCTGACCGTCTGGTTCTTCCAGGACGTGCTGGGTTATCCCGACATCACCTATTACGTGCCCTTCGCCGGAGCGGTGCTGCTGGTCTCGCTGAGCTCGGACTACAACGTCCTGATCGTCGGCAAGATCTGGGCGGAGGGGGAGAACCGGTCGATGCGCGACGCGATCGCGACCGCTGCCCCGCGGGCGTCGCGCGCGATCCGTGCGGCCGGGCTGTCGCTGGCTGCCAGCTTCGCCCTGGTGGCGCTGATCCCGATCCGGTCGTTCCGCGAGCTGGCCGCGGTGATGTCCGTGGGCATCCTGGTCGAGACCTTTTTCGTCCGTTCCCTGCTGGCGCCCGCGCTGCTCGCGCTGCTGGGCGCGCGCGCGAGATGGCCGGGGGGTTCGGCGTCTGTCGTTTCGTCCTCCCCCGCCGCGGGCATGGACCCGATGACCGAATGATGCATGCCGGGAGGAGGTACAGGACATGGGCGAGAACATCGATCAGATGAAGGGCACCGCCAAGGAGAAGGCGGGTCAGCTCAAGGACGATCCCGATCTCGAGGCCGAGGGCAAGCGCGACCAGGCCAAGGGCGATCTCAAGGAGGGCGTCGACGACGCCGCCGACAAGATCAAGAGCGGAGTCGACAAGGTCACTCCGTAGCGGCAGATTGGGGCCGGCCGAACGGCCGGCCCCAACCCGTCTCTGCGGGATGCCGTGGTTTCGCGGCACCGCGGCTCGGGTAGTCAGCCGCCATGCCAGAGTCGTCCATGCCTCAGCCGCCGGGCGCGCCGCCGACGCCGGTGCCGCCCGATCCGTCGCTGCCGATCCCCGAGCCGCCCACGCCGCCCAGTGAGCCGGATCCGGCGCCGCCGGCGCCGGACATCCCGCAGCCGGAACCCGATCCGGTGCCTGCGATGCTGACGGGGCGGTGACGTGACCGGGCGGATCAACGCCGGCGGCCGCATGGCGGCGCTGATCGACATCGACGGCACGCTGGTCGACTCGACCTACCTGCATGCCAGCGCATGGTCATCCGCGATCCGCGTGTGCGGGTTCGACATCCCCACGTCCCGCGCGCACAGGTTGATCGGCATGCGGGGTGAGCGGCTGCTCGAGGAGCTGCTCGGGCAGCGCGACGCTGCGAGCGTGGCGGAGCGGGCGATCGATGAGCACGCCCGCCGCTTCGCGGCGGTCCGTGATCAGGTCGTCCCGCTGCCGCACGCCCGCCACCTGCTGGAACGTCTGGTCGCCCGTGACGTCGTGGCGGTGCTGGTCAGCTCGGCCGAGCGGCACGAGGTGGAGTACTACGTCGGTCTGCTGGAGGCGGAGGATCTCGTCTGGGCATCGACCTCGGCGGCCGACGGGTCGCAATCCAAGCCCGATCCGGAACCGATCCAGATCGCGCTTCAGCAGTCGGGATGCGGCGCGGCGGTCGTGATCGGCGACTCGCCGTGGGACTGCCTGGCCGCCTCGGCCGCGGGGTTGCCGGCGGTGACGGTGTTGACCGGCGGCTTCGCCCGCAGCGAGCTCGAGGGCGCGGGCGCCGAGGCGGTGTACGAGCATCTGGGTGAGCTCGCGGACGACCTCGACCGCGTCGGCGGCCTCGCCGTCCACGCCGGTGCCGGCTGACGCTTCAGCGTGCCGGCGCGATGCCGGCCTCGGCCAGCGCGGACTGGAATGAGCCGTAGCGGGCTTCCAGGTCTTCGACGCTGGCCCAGCCGAGATCCGTCTCCGCCAGGAACCGGCGGTATGCGCCCTCGTCGAGGGGGCCGTTCGCGGCCGCGGCAGCGGCGAGCAGGCCCGCCACCGGCGAATCCGGATCGCTGCCCTTGGTGATCCTCGAGTCCACCTGCAGCGACTCGATCACCGACTCGGCCGCCGTATCACCCGCCTCGTCCTGCGAGGAGCGCCCCTTCTGAGGCTCGGCGGTGGACGGATGGTCCGTGCGCACCTGACCGTCCTTCACGAGGTTTCCCTCGGCCGGCTCCCCTGCGTCGCGACGTGGCAGGTCGGGAGTGTCGCGGTCGTGCTCGGGTGGCGCCGGGCCGGTCGGCGTGTCGGGGATATGTCGCTGCCCATCGGACATGCTGGGGTGCTACCCGCAGCCATCACCCTCCACACATGGCCGGTTATCG
This sequence comes from Gaiellales bacterium, assembly GCA_035553035.1. GTDB lineage: Bacteria > Actinomycetota > Thermoleophilia > Gaiellales > JAICJC01 > JAICYJ01. Next base: position 22,646 of record DATNEO010000195.1, read on the forward strand.
TTGCCCGGATGTCGATCAGGATCGAACCGCGCCGGCTCAGCGAGCTGACCGAGATGACCGTCCGACAGCAGGCCGAGATGGCGGCCCGCTACGGCGGCGAGGGCGGATCGGGGGCGCCGCCGCGCGACGAGGAGTTCGTGCCACCAGAGGGCGTGTTCCTGGTGGCGCTACGGGAGGGCGAGGTGATCGGATGCGGCGGCATCTGCCGGCACCCGGAGGGCGGCGGCGAGATCCGGCGCATGTACGTGGCACCGGAGGCGCGTGGCGCCGGCATCGGCCGTGTGGTGCTCGAGGCTCTGGAGGCGTGGGCTGTCGACCTCGGCTTCGACACGCTGCGGCTCGAGACCGGCGACCGCCTGCTCGACGCCATCCGCCTCTACGAGCGGGCCGGCTACCGCCGCGGCCCCTGCTGGGGGCCGTACCTGACCGACCCCAAGAGCGTCTGCTATCAGAAGCGCCTGACCGTTCCCTGACGGTCGGCGCTACTTCTCCCAGTCCCCGATCTGGTACGCCTTGCCGGGGGTGCCGCCGATCACGAGCAGCGTCGTCGGCGACGCCGCCGCCTCGAACTTGCGGGAGGTGCCGGGCTCGACCGCGACCACCGCGCCGGCGCCGGCGGTCACCGTCTCGCCGTTCAGGGTGACGAGGGCGCTACCGCGATGCACGAAGTACACCTCCTGCTGCCCCGACTCCTGCTCGTGGTGCTCGGGGATCAGCACCTTGCCCTCATCCTTGGTGACGGCGTTGATGCCGAACGCGGATACGCCGAAATGGTGGCGGATCGACTTCCAGGTGTCCGGCCAGTCGGGCTTGACCGGCGGCACCTCATCGACGTGCGCGACGCTCCAGCCGGTACCGCTCTGCATGGTGCTCATCTCGCTCCCTTCGCACGGGTGGGCACAAGTTAGTTCATGCGCGGGTCTTCGGGCATCCGTGCCAGCAGCCGGTACTGATCGCCCATGCGCTCCAGCACCGACGACCACAGCCGTTCCGGCTCGGTGCTGAAGACGTCGCCCGGCAGCGCCTGCTCGATGAACCAGGCCTCCTCGTCGATCTCGTCCTCGAGCTGTCCCGTGCTCCAGCCGGCGTATCCGGCGAACACGCGCGCCCGGCTGACCGAGCTGTGCAGGTTGTCGGGATCCTCATCGAACTCGAGCGACGCGATCGAGCCGCAGATGGCCTCGTCCTCGAGCGGGTCGTTGTGGTCGGCCAGCGCGATCACGGTCTCCGGCTGCACCGGCCCGCCCAGGAAGATCGGTTCGTCGTCCAGCAGCACCGCCCGCAGGTCGGGGATAGCCTCCCGCGCCTCGGTGTCGGAGGGGCGGTTGAGGACGACGCCGATCGCTCCCTCCGGCGTGTGCTCGAGCAGCAGCACGACGGTGCGCCGGAAGTTGGGATCGAGCAGCATCGGCGCCGCGATCAGCAGCTGGCCCTTGAGGGAATCGTGCTCCACACCGGGGATTCTAAGCGGGGTGGGGTCTAGGGCCTCGCAACCAGGGCGGCACCGTCGGGCGGGCTCTTGAGCAGGCCCTGCGCCTGCATCCAGCGGCCGAACCGGTTCCAGGCGGCGGGATCCAGGGAGGTCGTGTCCAGCAACCGAAGCGTTTCCGGCACCGACGTCGCAAGCGCGTTTCGGTAGTCGCGCGACGAGTTGGCGCGCATCACGGCCAGCGCGGCCGAGGGGTGGGCCTTCGCGTAGGCGGTGCCGGCCGCCAGCGCCGACACGAACGCGCGCACCTCGTGGCGGTAGCCACCGTCGCTCGCCAGCCGCTCGCTGTTCGCGACCACCACCAGCTCGTCATAGCCGGGCACCCCGTAGCGATCGACCGGGAACACCACCGGATGCAGGCCGCGCGCGGCCAGCTCCGCGCCCTCGATGTTCTGGAAGCCGCCGGCGATCGCGTCAACGCGGCCGGCCAGCAGCGCCGGCAGCAGATTGAAGCCGACGGTGACGAGGTGCACGTCGCTTTGTGCGAGGCCGGCAGTGCGGAGCAGCGTCTCGACGTAGGCGTTGGTCGAGGCGCTGCCGTCGACGCCGATCGTCTTGCCGCGCAGCCCGGCGGGCGTCGTGATGCCCTGCTCGGTCGTGATGATCGAGTTGAGCGCGGTGGGGACGATCGCCGCCACGGCCACCGCCGGCGCGTGCTGCTGCTGTGCGAAGAACAGCTCCGGCTCGTAGGAGATGCCCAGGTCGGCGCGCCCGGCGGCGACCAGCTTGATCGGGTCGGACACGTCGGTCGGCTGGCGCGGGGTCACGTCCAGGCCGGCGCGTCGGAAGAAGCCGCGGTCGATGGCGGTGTAGAGCCCGACGTGGTCGGGGTTGGGGTACCAATCGAGCTGCAGCGATACGTTCTGCGGTGCGGCGCCGCTCGAGGTGGCGGCGCCGTCGCGGCCGCAGCCTGCGGCCAGGGCCAGCAGCGCGAGGAGTGGAAGGAATCGTCGTGGCATTGCTTGCGTCCCTTCGCCGGCATGATCCGGATCAGGTTCGACGGGTCGACGCTGCTACGCGTCCTCTCAGCCCGGTAAGGGACTCCCCGGCAAACGGTTACGGGGCCTAGTTTAGCCCTCGCGCGCCCACGGGATCATGACCCGCTCGAGCAGCGTCACCAGCCCGAACAGGGCCAGCGCCAGCAGCGCCAGCAGCAGGATCGCGGCGCCCACCAGCTGGGTGTCGAGCTGGTCGTGCATCGAATCGGCAAGCCCGCCGGAGCCGCCCGCGTACTCCGCGAACAGCGCGGCCACGGCGGCGTAGGAGGCGGCGATGCGTGCGCCCGTGAACACGCGCGGCGACGCCCACGGCAGCTCCACCCGCCAGAAGATCGCCCGCGGCGAGGCGTTCAGCGTGCGCATGGTGGTGCGCAGCTCGGCCGGCGCCGACGCGAATCCGTCCAGCGCGTTGGCCGTGATCGGAAAGAAGCAGACCAGCGCCACGATCAGGGCCTTGGGTGAGAGGCCGAAGCCGAGGTAGATCACCAGCAGCGGCGCGATCGCGACGACCGGGATGCTCTGCGACGCCACCAGCAGCGGGTACACGGCCGAGCGCAGCCAGGGCAGACGCTGCAGCAGGATCGCCGCGCCCAGGCCGAGGATCACCGCCAGCGCGAAGCCGAGCAGCATCTCGCGGGCGGTCACGGCAGCCTGCGACAGCAGCGTGGAGCGCTCGTCCCACAGCGCCGAGGCGATCCCGCTGGGCGACGGCAGCAGGTAGTCGGGCACCGACCGCAGGTCGACCCAGGCCTCCCAGGCGAGCAGCAGCCCCGCCAGCACCCACACCCAGGCGAACCGTTTCAGGATCGCAGCGCCTCCATCACGTCGTCATGGCTGAGCTGCGAGCTGGGCGCGTCCAGCAACAGCCGGCCCGGCCGCGGCGACAGCACGGCCACGCGCTCGCAGGTGCGAAGCGCCTCGTCCACGTCGTGGGTGACGAGCACGACCGTGCGCGGCTCCTGACCGAGCGTCTCTGCCAGCCACCCGCCCAATTCCTCGCGCGTGAGTGCATCCAGTGACGCGAACGGCTCGTCCAGCAGCAGCACGCCCTTCCCCGCCAGCAGCGTGCGCAGGAACGCTACCCGCTGCCGCATCCCACCCGACAGATGCCGCGGCTGCTCCTGCTCGAACCCCTCCAGCCCGAAGCGGCCGAACAGCGGCAGCGCTGCCTCTCGCGCCCGGCCGCGGCCGACACCGGCGTTCATAAGCGGCAGCGCCGCGTTGTCGAGCGCGCTTCTCCAGGGCAGCAGCAGGTCGTCCTGCGGCATCAGCGCGCAGCCGGCCAGACGCCGCTCGGGCAGGTCGCCGCCGGCCACTGAGATGGCGCCGGCGCGCGGCTGCTCCAGGCCCGCGATCAGGTGCAGCAGCGTGGACTTGCCGCAGCCGCTGGGACCGACCACCGCCAGTCGGCTGCCGGCCGCGATCTCGAGGCTGATGTCGTGCAGCACCGCCAGCGGCCCGTAGCCGTGGCCGACGTGCTCGATCGAGATCGGGGCGCCGGCCATCGTCGCAATCACGGCCGCCTCAGCGTCATCAGGCCACCGGGTTCTCCAGCGTCGCCACGCCGTCGACCTGACAGCGCACCACGTCCCCGGTTCGCAGGAACACGGGCGGGTCGCGGAACGCGCCGACGCCGGCGGGCGTGCCGGTGGCGATCAGGTCGCCCGGCTCGAGCGTGAAGGCCTGGGACAGGTGCGCGACCAGTCTCGGGATGGTGTGGATCATGTTGCCGGTCGAGGAGTTCTGCATCAGCTCGCCGTTCACCCAGCAGCGGATCGCCAGGTCGTGCGGATCGCGGATCTCGTCGGCGCTCACGAGCTCTGGCGCCAGCGGCGCGAAGGTGTCCAGGCTCTTGGCTCGTGTCCACTGCCCGTCGCCGCGCTGCAGGTCGCGCGCGGACACGTCGTTCATGACCGTGTAGCCGGCCACGTGCCGCCAGGCGCTGCTCTCGCCGATGTGCTTGCCGGCGCGGCCGATCACGACAACCAGCTCCGCCTCCCAGTCGACCTGCGAGGTCAGGGGCGACAGGCGGATCGGCTCACCGTCGCTGATCAGCGCGGACGGGTACTTGGCGAACACGAGCGGCTGGGCCGGCGCTTCGGCACCCTGCTCGGCCGCGTGCTCACGGTAGTTCCGCCCGATGCACATGATCTTGCCCGGGTCGGGCACGGCCGGCAGCGGCTGCACGGCCGCCCGCGGGTGATGCGAGATCGGCCGCACTCGGTCGATCCCGCGGGCCAGCAGGTCGCGCATGCCCAGGCCGGTGTCGTGGACGATCTCGCCGTCGCAGATGCCCGCGCGCGGCGGCCCTTCATCGATGCGGAAGCTGATCAGGCGCACGGCCCGCACGATAGAGCGTGCGGCGTTAGTTACGCGACTGCAGCAGCAGGATCGCCAGCTGGTAGACCGCGATCAGGGTACCGATCACGTAGGTGAGGGCGGCAGCGGTCAGCACCTTGCGGGCGACCGGCAGCTCCTCCGGCATCAGGATGCCCTGCGCGCCCAGCATCTGCATGGCGCGGCGGCTGGCGCCGAACTCGACCGGCAGTGTCACGAGCTGGAATACCACCGTGACGGCGAAGATCGCGGCGCCGATCAGGATCAGTGGGCTGGCGGCGGTGCCTCCGGCGGAGGTGAAGGCGCCGATCATGACCAGCGGGAACCACGCCTGCGAGGCGAAGCCGACGGCCGGCGCGAGCGATCCGCGCATCCGGAACATGGACTCGCGGCGGGCGTCCTGGAAGGCGTGCCCGGTCTCATGCGCGGCGACGGCGACGGCTGCGATCGTGTCCGAGTTGCCGACGGGCTGGCTCAGGCGCATCACCTTCGCGCGGGGGTCGTAGTGGTCGCTGAGCGACCCGCCGATCGATTCGATGCCGACGTCCAGGCCGCCCGACTCCAGCATGCGGCGGGCCACCTGGGCCCCGGTCATGCCGGAAGCGGCGTGCACCTTGGAGCCGTCGGCGAAGGCGCGCTTGACCCACATCTGCCCGAGGGCACCGAGGATCAGGGGTGGAATGAACAGCAGCAGATACAACATGTGTCGGCGCCCCTCCTCCGGGCGTTTCGACGAGTATTTGCCTTGAAGGGTAGCCGTTCCTGCTTTGCCGGATCGGGCGCGTCACATCACTCGCTAATGTTCGTAGCGTGGCTGACATCGCCGAAATCGAGGGGTTGATCCGCACAGCTCTGCCCGGGTCCGAGGTGAGCGTCGAGGACATGGCAGGCGGCGACCATCTGTACGCCCACGTGCGTGCCCCGCAGTTCACCGGTTTGCCGCTGATCGAGCAGCACCGGCTCGTGAACGGCGCCGTCGACCACCTGCTCGGCCCGGGCCGGCCAATCCACGCACTCAAGATCAAGACGGAGGCAACGCAATGATCATCACCGAGGACGAGATCCGCCAGGAGGTGCTGAACTCGATCGCGCAGAACCGCGTGATGCTGTTCATGAAGGGCACCCCGGAGATGCCGCGCTGCGGCTTCTCGATGCAGACGGTGGCCTGCCTGAAGGACACCGGCGCCGAGTTCGCGGCCATGGACATCCTGCCCGATCCCCGCATCCGGCAGCTGCTGTCGGAGCATTCGGGGTGGCCGACCATCCCACAGCTGTTCGTCGACGGCCAGCTGGTGGGCGGCTGTGACATCGTCACGGAGCTGCACGAGACCGGTCAGCTGAAGGAGCTGGTCAACGCCGCCGCATAGCACCGCGGCCGTCGTCGGCGGGGGCGTGATCGGCCTCTCGGCCGCACGCGCACTGCGTGAAGATGGGTTCGCGGTCACGGTCTACGAGCAGCACTCGGTGGGCACCCGGCTGGGCAGCTCGCCCGGGCGCTCGCGCATCTACCGCACCAGCTACCGGCACGAGGACTACTGCCGGCTGGCGCGGCGCTCGATCGACGAGTGGATGCGGCTGGATCCGGCCCTGCTGCTGCGAAACGGCCTGCTCGAACACGGGCGCGGGGTCGATCAGCACGCGGCGGTGCTGGAGCGCTGCGGCGAGCAGTACAGCTGGCTGGAGCCGGCCGAGGCCGAGCGGCTGTTCCCGGAGGCGCGGTTCTCCGGGCCGGTGCTGTGGACGCCCGACGCCGGCGCGGTGCTCGCCGACGACGCGCTGGCACGGCTGCGGCAGGGCGTGGAGGTGGTCGAGGGTGCGCGCATCGCCGACCCCTCGCAGCTGGAGGCCGATGCCGTGGTGGTCTGCCCGGGCTCGTGGTTGTCGCGCCTGTACGATCTGCCGGTGTACGGCCAGATCGAGCAGGTCTGCTTCTTTCGCGGCGCGCCCGATTCGCGGCCGTCGCTGGTCGACCACGGCGGTGGGCGGGACGACCGCTTCTGGTATGGGGTGGTGTCGCCCGGCGTCGGCTACAAGGCCGCGCAGGACGGCGCCCGCAAGGGGCCGTTCGACCCCGACCGGCGTGATCGCCCGGTGCTGTCGGAGGTGGTCGACGACCTGCGCGCCCACGTCGCCGAGGCGCTGCCCGGCCTGATTCCCGAGCCGGTGCACCAGGAGGCCTGCCTCTACACGGTGACGCCCGACGGCGACTTCATCCTCGACCAGATCGACGGCGTCGTGGTCTGCGGCGGCGACAGCGGCCACGCGTTCAAGTTCGGTCCGCTGCTGGGGCGCCTGTGCGCCGACCTGGCGCAGGGGCGGCCGCTGCCACCGGAGTGTGACCGCTTCCGGGCCGACCGCTTCGCGAAGGCGGTGACCTGAGCGTGCAGGACGCGACCGACCTGGCAACCGCGGTCCGTGCGGGCAACGTGTCGGCGACGGAGGTTGCCCGCTACGCACTTGACCGGGCCGGCGCCGACGAGCTGGGCGCGGTCTGGCTGGTGACCGAGGAGCGGGCGCTGCGAGAGGCCGCCGCGGTGGACGCTGCGGTGGCGGCTGGGCGTGACCCGGGCCCGCTCGCGGGCGTGCCGGTCGGCTGGAAGGATCTGATCGACACCGGCGGCATCCGAACGACGTACGGCAGCGCCATCTATCGCGATCACGTGCCCGAGCGCGACGCCGATGTGGTCGCTCGGTCGGCGGCTGCCGGCGCCGTCTGCATCGCCAAGCTGAACACCCACGAACTGGCGTGGGGCGTGACCTGCGACAACCCCTGGTTCGGCTCGTGCCGCAATCCGCACGACCCCACGCGCATCCCGGGCGGGTCGAGCGGCGGCTCGGGAGCGGCCGTGGCGGCCGGGATCGTGGCGCTGGCGCCGGGAACCGACACCGGCGGCTCGATCCGATGCCCGTCGTCGGTATGCGGGATCGTGGGGCTGAAGCCGACCCACGGGCGGGTCAGCCTGGCGGGGATCAAGCCGCTCTGCCCGTCGCTCGACCACTGCGGCCCGATGGCCCGGTCGGTGCGTGATGCGGCGCTGGCGCTGGAGGTGCTGGCCGGGCCGTCGCCGAACGATCCGCGCACGCAGCCGGTGCCGGTTCCGCGCTACCGTGACGCGCTCGATGCCGGAGTCGAGGGGCGCACGATCGGCGTGGCCGAGCGCTTCTTCTTCGAGCACACCGACCCGGGCCTCGTGCCGATCGTGCGGGATGCGGTGGCGCTGCTGGAGCGGGCGGGTGCGCGGCTGGTCGAGGTCGACATGGAGTGGCCGGTCGCGGGGCTGAATGAGAACAGCTTCTACCTGACCGAGGAGGCCGGGGCGCTCTACGAGCACTGGCCGCAGCGGCGCGCCGATCTGGGGCCGGACATCGTCGCCGAGATGGAGGCGGGCGACCGGCTCAGCGGACGCGAGGCCGGCCACATCATGTTCCTGCGCCTCGCGTACCAGGGGCGGATGCTGGCGAAGATGCACGAGCAGGGCATCGACATGATCGTCTCGCCGACCGAGCCGATCACCGCGCCCACCATCGGCACGCTGAAGGTGCCGTTCGCAGGCGAGCAGGAGGCGGACGTGACCAGCGTCATGTGCGGGCTGACGGGCGTGTTCAACACGCTCGGTTGGCCGGCGATCTCGGTGCCGTGCGGGATGGATTCGCTGGGGATGCCGGTGGGGCTGCAGATCGCGGCGCGGCCCTGGCGCGAGGTCGACTGCCTGGCCGCTGCGGCCGTGGTCGAGCGCGAGCTCGCCTAGACGGACGCGGCGTGCAGCGGCACGGCGTGCACGCCGCCGCAGGGCCCGTTGCGGTGCAGCGTCATGCGCCGCGCGGCCGGGTCGACGATCACGGTGGCGAGCGTGCGCCAGCGGTCGCCGAACTCGGCTGCCGGGTCGGGGTGCACGCAGATGGCGCCCCAGCCTCCGCGGTGGCTGCGAAGCGCGCTCAGGATCGCGTCCTCATCGATCGCACCCTCGGCCACGCGTGACATCGCCCGGCGGGCGTGGTCGAGCCGCAGCACCGAGTCGGGCGCCTCGCGCACCATCGTGTCGGCCAGACGGCCGGGCTCAGCCAGGAAGTGGTTGGTGTGGACGAGCACGCCGCGCTCGTCCGGCGTCACGAACCCTGGCCCCGCGGGTGACAGCTCGACGGTGCAGACGGCGCCGCCGTCCTCGTCGTCGGCGATCACGGTGACGGCGCTCGAGGCCGACATGGTCGCATTGGAGAGCATCGCCAGCGCCTCGACCCCGTCGCCGGCGCGATCGAGCACGTGACGGTTCAGCACGTGTACCGGTACGCCGATGGGCGGGCCATCATCGCGGTGGCCGAGGATGTTCATGAGGATTGCGACGCCCTCGCTGGACACGCCCACCTTGCCGACGATGCCGGCCTCGGTCATGGTCTCGACGCGATGGCCGCCGGGATGGTCGATCGTCCAGCGCATCCAGCTATCCGACAGCTCGTCGTGCCAGTCCCAGGTCTGGACGCCGATCGGCGTGCCCGACGAGGTGGTGGTGCCCAGGCAGGCGATCGCGGAGCACTCGCCGCGGCCGGCAGCCAGCAGCTCGGTGCGGGCGTTGAGCGCGCCGATCAGCTCGGGCGCGAGCCCGCTTCCGGCGGCGATGCCCGCGATCTCGTCGCTCAGGTCGGGCGCGAAGACGCCGATGCGGTCGACCGCCTCGGCGCCGAACTCGAGCACCTGGCCCTCCTCAAGGCCCTTCAGCCGGAACAGGCGCAAATAGACGTCGGCGGTCGCGGCGATCCGGTCGGCCTGGGCGACGCCGAAGCCCCGCCCGCGGTCGCCCGGTGTCGACTCGGTGGAATGATGAACGGGGATGGCCACGAGCCCCAGAATACCCGTAGAGTCAGGTCGGTGAATCGAATCCTGATGGGTGCCATGCATGTGATCGCCGTCCCCGCCTCCGGCTGCGGCGGGTTGTCGTCGACCGGGTCGCCCCCGGTATCGGACGCGGTGTCACAGGTCAAGGAGGACGGGTTCTCGGTCGACGTGACGGGCGCTGAGCACCGGCCGGGCACGCGTCCCGAGTTCGATACCTACCTCGCGAGCGGGCGGCTGCTGCTGGGGTTGAGTCACGGCGAACGTAAAGCCGCACTCACCGAGCGCGATCTGCACAGGCTGGCCGGCGAGATCGGTTCGTAGGCGACGTGCGAACGCTGGCCGGGGTCGACGTGGGCGGCACGTTCACCGACGTGGCGCTGGTGCACGAGGGCCGGCTGACCGCGGTGAAGCTGCCGACCACGACCGACGATCAGTCGCGGGCGGTGATCGAGGGCGTGGAGAGGGCGCTGGAGCAGGCTGGTCTGGCGCCGCGAGCACTGGGCCACCTCGGGCACGGCACGACGGTGGCCACGAACGCGCTGCTGGAGCGCCGCGGAGCCGTGACCGGGTTCGTGGCGACCCGCGGGTTCGGTGACCTGCTGGCGCTGGCGCGGCAGACGCGCCCGCTGCTGTACCGGCCCTGCGTCGCGCGGCCGGCGCCGCTGCCGGAGCTGACCGTCGAGGTGGACGAGAGGATGGGTCCGGACGGGCCGCTGCGGGCGCTGGACGAGCGGTCGGTGGAGCGCGCGGCCCGTGCGCTGCGGCGGGGCGGGGTGGAGGCGGTCGCGATCTGCCTGCTGCACGCCTACGCGCATCCGCAACACGAGCGGCGGGTGGCGGAGCTGCTGCGGTCGCAGCTGGAGGGCGTGTTCGTGGTCGCGTCGCACGAGCTGGCGGCCGAGTACCGCGAGTTCGAGCGCGGCTCGACCACGTCGATCGACGCCTACTTGGGGCCGGCGGCCGGCCGCTACCTGCGATCGCTGGGCGAGCAGTCGGCGGCCCACGGGCTGCCGCAGCCGCTGGTGATGCAGTCGAGTGGCGGGCTGGTGCCGCTGGCGGAGGCGGCCGGTCACCCTGCGCGGCTGCTGCTGTCGGGGCCGGCCGGCGGCGTGGCGGCGGCGGTCGGGATGGGTGCCGGTGATGCCGTGGCCTTCGACATGGGCGGCACCAGCTGCGACGTCTCGCTGATCCGCGAGGGCCGGCCGGGCCGGTCGACCGAGCGCGAGGTGGCGGGCCTGCCGGTGCGGCTGCCGATGCTGGACATCCACACGGTCGGCGCTGGCGGCGGAAGCGTGGCGTGGATCGACGACGGCGGCGCGCTGCGGGTCGGCCCGCAGAGCGCCGGGGCCGATCCCGGGCCCGCCTGCTATGGCCGCGGCGGCGGCCTGCCGACCGTGACGGACGCCAACCTGGTGCTGGGCCGGCTGGACGCGGCCGTGCCGCTCGCGGGCAGCGTGGGACTGGACGCGAGGGCGGCCCGGCGCGCGGTTGCGACGGTGGCGGACGGGTTCGCGAGCGTGCGCGCCGCCGCGGCCGGAATCGTGGCGGTGGCGAACCAGGAGATGGTGCGTGCGATCAGGGTCGTGTCGGTGGAGCGGGGTCACGACCCACGCGGGTTCGAGCTGATCGCCTTCGGCGGCGCGGGCCCGTTGCACGCCTGCGAGGTGGCCGAGGAGCTGGGGATGCGGTCGGTGCGCGTGCCCGCCGCCAGCGGAGTGCTGTCGGCGCTCGGCATCGCCGCCGGAGAGCGGCGACGGGACGCGGTGCGCAGCGTGATGCGGCGGCTGGAGGAGCTGACGCGATCGCAGATCCGGTCGCAGGTGCCGTGGCCGCAGGCGGAGCGCGGCTCGCAACGGTGGGCGGGGGGCGACCTGCGCTACGCGGGGCAGGGGTTCGAGCTGGAGGTCGACCTGGAGCCGCTGGCGACCCTGGCGGAGCGGTTCCACGAGCGACACGCCGAGCGGTACGGCCACGAGCAGCGCGGGACGCCGATCGAGCTGGTCAACCTGCGGGCCGCCAGCACCGCGGCAGGGCCGGCGCTGGAGCTGGTGCGTGCCCCGCGCAAGCGGCCGGTGCCAGGGCCGGCAACGCTGCATCTGGATGGTGCGACGCTGTGGGTGGGGCCGGGCTGGACGGCACGCGCAGCCGGCGACGGTGGCTGGCGGGTGACGCGATGAGCGATCCGGCGACGCTGCAAGTGCTCGCCTCTGCGCTGCGCGGCGTGGCGGAGGAGATGGGGGCGGCGCTGATCCGGGCCGCGCACTCGGCCAACATCAAGGAGCGGCGAGACTGCTCGACCGCGCTGTTCGATCCGGACGGGCGGATGATCGCGCAGGCGGAGCACATCCCGGTGCACCTGGGGGCGATGCCCGATGCGGTGGCGGCGGTGCTGGAGCTGGATCCCGAGCCGGGGGCGGTGTTCGTGCTGAACGACCCGTTCACGGGCGGCACGCACCTGCCGGACATCACGCTGGTCTCGCGGGCAGCGGATCTGGGGCTGCTGGTGTCGCGGGCGCACCATGCGGACGTGGGCGGCATGTGGCCGGGGAGCCTGCCGGCTCACTCGCGGGAGATCTTCCAGGAGGGGCTCGTGATCCCGCCGCTGCCGCTGACCGACGAGGTGCTGCGGCTGATGCTGGCGAACATGCGGAACCCCGAGCAGCGCGCGGCCGACCTGCGGGCGCAGCTGTCGAGCCATGCAATCGGGGCGCAGCGGCTGGGCGAGCTGGCCGAACGGTTCGGGCAGAAGGGCCTGCTGCGGGGAATGGACGAGCTGCACGGCTATGCCGAGCGGCGGATGCGGGCGGCGATCCGGCGGGTGCCGGAGGGCCGCTACCAGGCGAGCGACGTGGTGGAGGAGTTGGAGGGCGAGGCGGTGATCCGGGCGACGGTGACGGTGCGGGGCGATGGGGTGCAGGTCGACTTTGAGGGCACGGCCGAGCAGCGACCGGGGAACCTGAACTGCCCGCTGTCGGTGACGCGGTCGGCGGTGTACTACGTGGTGCGCGTCGTGTGTGCGCCGGACCTCGAGGCATCGGGCGGCGCGTTCGTGCCGGTGCAGGTGCTGGCGCCGGAGGGGTGTCTGGTGAACGCGCGGTTCCCGGCGGCCGTGGTGGCGGGGAACACGGAGACGTCAAGCAGGATCGTTGATGTGGTGATGGCGGCGTTCGGTCAGGCGTTGCCGGTCTCGGCAATGGGGCAGGGGACGATGAACAACACGGTGATCGGGAACGAGCGGTTCACCTACTACGAGACGATCGGCGGCGGCCAGGGGGCGTGCCCGGACGGAGAGGGGCCGAGCGCGGTGCATGTGGCGATGTCGAACACGCTGAACACGCCGATCGAGGCGCTCGAGCGCGAGTACCCGCTGCGGATCGAGCGCTACGCGCTGCGACCGGGAAGCGGCGGGGTCGGCCGTCACCGCGGCGGCGACGGAGTGATCAGGGCGATGCGGGTGCTCGAGGACTGCCGGCTGTCGCTGCTGACCGAGCGCCGCAGGCGCGCGCCCAGGGGGGCGGCCGGCGGCGGCGACGGAGCGCTGGGCGAGAACCGTCTGAACGGCCGCCCGATCGCGGGCAAGCTCAGCCGCGAGCTGCGCGCGGGCGACATGCTGGAGATGCGCACGCCCGGCGGCGGCGGGTACGGCCCGCCGCCGGCCTGACACATCCGTTACGGCTTCGCAACGCCGGCGAAACGGCCACCGCCTCGTGTGCCGCCGAGCCGAGATGTCACGGCCGGTCACTTCAGGGTAACGGCCGGCTACCCCGCGAGCGCACAGAATCGCCGCAACCGGAGGCGCCGCCATGACGGAACGCCGTCCATCGCTTTGCGCGTCCGCCTGTGCAGGGTTCGCCGCCTGCCGCCGTCACGCGGCTGCAACGCCGCGGTCGGCGCAACAGCGGCGCCTGGCACCGGTGTTGCCCGCGGGAAGGTCACGAGTTGTGCCGTGCCGGCCACGGAACCGTGTCCGCGGCCGGCACGTGGGTCCCTCAGTAGGCCTGGCCCCAGGTGGCGGTCTCAACGCCAGGCCGCCCGCAGACGGGGCAGGGCGCGCCGGGATCCTCGGGCTCGAGGGTGAGGCAGCGGAGGGTGGCCGACGTCTCCGCCTTGATCGCGGCCTCGCACTCCGGCGAGCCACACCATGCGGTGACCGCAAAGCCGCTGCCCGCCTTCAGGTACTCGATCAGCTCGGCGCGATCGTCGAAGCTGCGGGTGTTGTCGGACAGGTGCGCGGCGGCGCGGTCGAACAGCTCCTGATGGATCTCGCCCAGCATCCCTTGCAGCCGTTCGGCCAGCCGGTCGAGGGACAACAGCTCGCGCGGCTCGCGATCGCGGCGGGCCACCGACACCTCGCCGCGGGCCAGCTCGCGCTCGCCCAGCTCGACGCGGATAGGCGCGCCCTTCAGCTCCCACTCGAAGAACTTTGCGCCGGGACGGACGTGGTCGCGGTCGTCCAGTTTCACACGGATGCCCGCCGCCCGCAGCTCGGCCGCCAGCGCGTGCGCCTGCTCCAGCACCGATGCCGCCCCAGGCTGGATCGGGATCACCACCACCTGGTGCGGCGCAACCGCCGGTGGCAGCCGCAGCCCGCGCTCGTCACCGTGCATCATGATCACCCCGCCCACCAGGCGCGAGCTGGCGCCCCAGGATGTCGCGAAGGGATGGTGCTCGGAGCCGTCCCGTCCGGTGTAGGTGACCCCGTAGGCGCGCGCGAACTCGTCCCCCAGATAGTGGGACGTCGCCGCCTGCAGCGCCTTGCGGTCACCCATCATTGCCTCGGCCGTAAACGTCTCCCTCGCACCGGGGAACCGCTCGGCCGCGCTCTTTCGCCCCAGCAGCGCGGGCATCGCCAGCACCCAGCGCTGCGTATCGGCATAGACCTCGTGCAGGATCCGCAGGCACTCCGCCACCGCCCCCTGCTCGGTCTCGTGAGCGGTGTGCCCCTCCTGCCACAGGAACTCGCTGGTGCGCAGGAACAGCCGCGGCCGCAGCTCCCACCGCACCACGTTCGCCCACTGGTTGTAGAGCATGGGCAGATCGCGGTAGGACTGCAGCCAGCGGCCGTACGTGCTCCAGATCACCGCTTCGGACGTCGGCCGCAGCACCAGCGGCTCCTCAAGCTTCGCGCCGCCGGCCTCGGTTACCACGGCCACCTCGGGCGCGAAGCCCTCGACCAGGTCAGCCTCCTTCGCCAGCACCGATGCCGGGATCAGCATCGGGAAGTAGAAGTTCTCGTGGCCGGTGGCCTTGATGCGATCGTCCATCTGGCGCTGCAGCAACTCCCAGATCCCGTACCCGTACGGCTTGATCACCATCATCCCGCGCACGGCCGCGTTCTCGGCCAGGCCGGCCCGGCGTACGACGTCGGCGTACCAGGCGGGAAAGTCGTTCTCGATTGAAGGGAGCGTGGTCATGTGCGCATCCAACTGTCGGCGTTGACGAGGCGAGCGTTCGTCACGGCGTTCCGGGGCGGTGGGCCGGGAACGCCTAGGCCGGGATGCGCGGCAGCACGACGACGACCGGGCCACGGATGTGGGTGA
This sequence comes from Gaiellales bacterium, assembly GCA_035553035.1. Classification (GTDB taxonomy): domain Bacteria; phylum Actinomycetota; class Thermoleophilia; order Gaiellales; family JAICJC01; genus JAICYJ01. The sequence continues at coordinate 37,841 of DATNEO010000195.1, forward strand.
TGTCGCGTCGCTGCGTCATGTCACAAGCGTACCAGCAGCCACCGGTACACTCGCAATCATGTCCACGGTCGCCCCGCCCGTGCGGAAGCAGAAGCCGCGCACGACCGGCCCCGGCTCCGGCAGCGATCGCCCCTGGCTGGTCGTTGTCAAGAACGACAATCACAACACCTTCGACGGGGTCGCCTTCGCCCTTGCCCGCACCATTCCCGGCCTCACGTTCGAGGGCGGCATGCGGCTCGCCGATCGCATCCACAACGCCGGCCAGGCGATCGTCTGGCAGGGCCAGCTGGAACAGGCCGAGCACTACTGGGAGCAGCTGATGGGCTTCGGGCTGACGATGGCGCCGCTGACGCAATCCGGGTGACCCTGCTCGCCGGGCAGTTCGACGCGTGGCGGTTCGTGTTCGACCCCGAGTGGACGCTGGCCGTGCTCCTGTTCGGCGCCGGGTACCTGTGGGCCGCGCACGTAATGTCCGCGCCGCTCTGGCGCCGCGCCTGCTTCCTGTGCGGCCTGCTGCTGGCGGCCCTGGCCCTGCTCTCGCCGATCGAGCACGTCGCCCTCGACGCGATGCTGTCCTTCCACCTGCTCCAAAATGTGATGCTGGCCGACTGGGCGCCGCCGCTGCTGGTGCTCGGGCTCACCCCGGCCATGGCCGCCACCGCCGAGCGCCGCGCCTGGCTGCGCGCGGCTACGCACCCGGTGTTCGCGCTGCCCTACTGGCTGGCGGTCTGGTACATCGTCCACATCCCGGCCGTCTACGGCTACGGCCTCGACCACCGCTGGGCGCTCGGCTCCGAGCACCTGCTGTTCCTGACCGCCGGCCTCGCCTTCTGGTGGCCGGTGCTCGTCCCCGAACGCATGCAGCCGATGGCCAAGCTCGTCTACCTGGCCGCCGCCTTCTTCCTCGCCGCCCCCGTCGCGCTCCTGATCGCCCTCGCCTCCAACACCATCTACCACTACTACGACACCACGCCCCACCTGTTCGGCCTGTCGGCCCGCGACGACCAGCAGCTCGGCGGCATCCTGATGGCTGTCGAGCAGAGCCTGATCCTGTTCGTGGTCTTCAGCCTCACCTTCTACCAGCTGCTCGCCGACGACGAGCGCCGGCCCGACCCGCTGGATCATCTAGATTCCGCCTGATGGATCGCATCACCGCAGCCTGCGTCCAGTTCTCGGCCTCGCGCGACAAGGCCCAGAACATCGGCCGCATGGCCACGCTGGTCGAGGAGGCGGCCGCCCGCGGCGCGCGCCTGGTATTGCTGCCCGAGAAGTGGAACGCCATCGCCGACGGCCGCGAGCTGCTCGCGTACGCCGAATCGCTCGAGGACGGCGGTGACACCCTCGATGCGTTGTCAGAATGGGCGCGTCGCCTGCAGCTCGACCTGATCTGTGGCTCGATCGCGATCGCCGACGGTGACCGCGTTGGCAACGTCTCGATCGCCTTCTCTCCCGACGGCGAGCGCGTCGCCGCCTACACCAAGATCCACCTGTTCGACGTCGACGTGGGCGGCATCAGCTATCGCGAGTCCGACGGCACCGCCCCCGGCGGCGAGCTGGTGATGGCGAGCATGTCCGGCCTGCCGGTCGGCCTCTCGGTCTGTTACGACCTGCGCTTCCCCGAGATGTACCGCGCTCTCGAGCAGGCCGGCGCGCTGGTGCTGACGGTGCCGGCCGCCTTCACCCTGGTCACCGGCATGGCCCACTGGGAGCCGCTGCTGCGCGCCCGCGCGATCGAGAACCAGGCGTTCGTGATGGCCGCCAACCAGCACAGCGACCCCGGCGGCTACGGCATGCCGCGCTTTGGCCACAGCATGATCATCGACCCCTGGGGCACGGTCATCGCTCAGGCAGGGCCCACCGGTGACGGCGTGATCGTGGCCGAGCTCGACCTGGCCGCTCAGCGCGCCACGCGCAGCACGCTGCCGGCACTCGACCACCGCCGGCCCGATGCCTACACGGTCGCCGATACGGCTTTCGCGCCATATGAAGGACCCCTGGCTAGGCCGTTGCCTCCGGCTCTTCCTGGCCGATCACGCCCTGATCGGTGAACCACCTGCGGACCGCGTCCATCAGCGCCTTGGGCTGCTCGATGTGCGTCATGTGCGCCGCCTTCTCGATCACCACCAACTGCGATCCGGCCACCTCGTCGTGGATCTCCTGGGAGCGCGCAACCGTGCACGTGCGGTCGTAGCGGCCCGTCACCACGAGCATCGGCTTGGAGATCCAGCGCAGGTGGTCGACCCACTCGAAGCCGCCGTAGCCGTTCTTCGCGAAGTGCGCCAGCACCTCCGGTGAGTAGACGGTCTCGTCCTTCTCGGTGAACGTGCGGTAGGCGTCGCCCATCTCCCAGAAGTGGAACGGCATCTGCGACGTCATGATGTCGCGGAACTCGGCCACCGTCGACACGTTCGGCTCGGCGTCCCACGACCGCTTGATCTGCTCGCGCATCGCGGCCGGCTCGAACCGGTCGATCTCGCGCTCGACGTCGGCCGCCAGCGCCTCGCTGGACGCCGCGCCGCTGGAGATCACGTACTGGCCGGCCGTGCCGCGCTCGAGCGCGTGCGCCAGCGACACGATCGCGCCGAACGAGTGCCCGTACAGGGAGAACTCCTCGAGCTCCAGCGCCCGCGCCAGCCGGTCGACGTCCTGCGCGAACACCTGGATCGTGAGCGACTGCGGGTCGACCCGCTCCGACCCGCCCTGGCCGCGCATGTCCACGTAGATCATCCGGAAGCCGGCTCCGGCCAGCGGATCCAGCCACGGGTGCAGCTCGTGGTGGTCGAGCCCCGGCCCGCCGTGCAGCAGAATCAGCGGATGCCCGCTGCCGACCTCGGCGATGTTCAACGAGACGCCGTCGTCCAGCTTGACCAGCCGCTGCGTGGCCTCAGCCATTCAGCTTCCGGTACCCGAGTGCGTGCTCGGCCTGCATCATCTTGTGGATCTGGGTCGTGCCCTCGTAGATGATCGGGGCGCGCGAGTTGCGGAAGTAGCGCTCGACCGGGTACTCCGCGGAGTAGCCGTAGGCCCCGTGCACCTGGATCGCCAGGTGGGCGGCCTTGAAGGCGCTCTCGGTGGCCTGCCACTTGGCCAGCGACGTCTCGCGCGTGTTGCGGACGCCCTTGTTCTTGAGGTGCGCCGCCTGCATCACCAGCAGCCGGCTGGTCTCGTAGCCCATCACCATGTCGGCAATCATGTCCTGCACGAACTGGTACTTGCCGATCTCCTGGCCGAACGTCTTGCGCTCGTTCGCGTACTTGACCGACGCCTCCAGGCACGCGCGGACGACCCCGACGGCGCCGGCCGCCACCGTGAACCGGCCCTGGTCGAGCGAGTGCATGGCGATCTTGAAGCCCTCGCCCTCGGCGCCCACCAGGCTCTCGGCCGGCACCTGCACGTTGTCGAAGAACAGCTCGCCGGTCGATCCGGCCCAGATTCCCAGCTTGTTCGGGATCTGCCGGGCCTCGATGCCGTCCCAGTCCAGCTCGATGATGAACGCCGAGATGCCCTTGTGGGCCGCGGCCGGGTCGGTCTTCGCGAACATCAGGCAGTAGGCCGCTTCGGTCGCGTAGCTTATCCAGCTCTTCTGGCCGTTCAGCAGGTAGGTGCCGTCGTCCTGCTTGATCGCGGTGGTCAGCATCGCCGCCACGTCCGAGCCGGCGGCCGGCTCGGTCAGCCCAAAGCAGCCGAGCTTCTCGCCCTTGGCCATCGGCACCAGGTAGCGCTGCTTCTGCTCCTCAGTCCCGAACCTATAGAGCGACAGCGAGTTCAGCCCGACGTGCACCGAGATCAGTGTGCGGAAGGCTGACTCGCCGCGCTCGATCTCCTCACAGATCAGCGCCTCGGAGACGTAGTCGAGCCCGGAGCCGCCGTACTCGGTCGGGATCACCGGTCCCAGCAGCCCCAGCTCGGCCATGCCCTCGATGATGCCCATGTCGAGGTGGTGATTGATGTCGTTCTCCTGCGCGACCGGCATGATGCGGCGATCCACGAACTCGCGCACCGTCTCCTGGATCGCGAGCTGCTCGTCGGTCAGATCGAGGTTCAAGACCACTCCTTGGAAGCTTTCGGCAAATCCGTTGGATCCTAGATGGTTGTTTCCACGGGATGCGTGGGTGCCGGGCGCAGGATGGGGCGCGCTGGACGACGGGAGCGTCCGCAGGGCAGGCTGGGCATGTCCTGGCCAAGGGCGATCGTGGCGTCCAGCGTGTCCCAGACCAGAACCGGCGCCGCGCAGCTCGTGGAATCAATCATCCCGGCGTTGTTGTGCGTCCACGCGTCAGCTGGCCGAGGGCAGCCGGCCGCCCGGCTCCCGCTTGGCGCTGTACATCGACTCGTCGGCTGCCCGGAACAGCGACTCCGGGTCAGTGCCCTGCTCGGGGTAGACGGCGACACCAAAGCTGATCGTGAGCTGGATCAGGAGCTCGTCGCCGCTGCCCAGCATGGCGTCGTGGATCCGCTCGGCCACGGCCCGCGCCTCGTCGCTGCCGACCTCGGGCAGGATCAGCGCGAACTCATCGCCGCCGATCCGGTAGACACCGTCCACCTCGCGGCGGCCGTCCATCAGCACCCTGCCCAGCGACTCCAGCGCGCGGTCGCCCACGGGGTGGCCGCGCCGGTCGTTGACCTGCTTGAACCCGTTGACGTCACCGACGAGCAGTGCGAACCGCCGTCCGTAGCGATCTGAGCGGGATGTCTCGAGCTCGAGCTGGCGCACGAAGCTGCGCCGGTTCCGCAGCCGCGTGAGCGGGTCATGGTCGGCCAGGAACTCCATCTCCTCGAACTGCGCGGCGGCGTCCAGCGCGGTGGTCGCCTGGTTGGCGAACACGCGCAGGGCCTGCAGGCGCGCCGGCGATGGCACCAGCAGGTCGACCGGGTCATCCGCCCAGATCAGTCCGATCAGCTCACCGCTGCGCCCGTATAGCGGCACGATCAGCCAGTGGTCGTTCCAGGCGTGCGGGCCCTTGCCGCAGCGTTGCGAGCTGTACGTGTCGGCCTCAGGCCGCACCCGGGCGCGGGCCTGTTCGCTGGTCAGCAGGTAGCAGCCCTGCGTCTCGAACTCCGGTACCAGCAGCACTGCGATCTCCGCCAGCGTGAAGCTGCTGTTGACGGCCGGGTCGTCGAGCTCCCACCCGTAGGCGGCGCGCGGCTCGAGGTTGCCGGTGTCGGGGTCGGGCAGGTCAACCGCGACCGTCTCGAACCCCAGCGCGTGGTGGATGCCGTCGCAGACCGCTTGCAGGATCGCGTCGATCGCGAACGTCTCGGTCAGCCGCGAAGAGACCCGCAGCAGCTGCTCGAGCGCGTTTCGGTGCCGCGAGGACTCGGCCGACTCCTGAGCGCTCTGGATCGCCAGGGCGGCGTGCGACGCCAGCGCCACCAGCACGTCCAGCTCCTCGTCGGTTGGCTGGCGGCCGGACACCGGCTCGTCGACCGCCATGATCCCCAGCAGCGGCCCGTCCGAGTGGTGCAACGGCACCATCAGCGCATCCTCCGGGTGCCAGGCGTCCTGCGCGGCGTCGCGTGGCAGCTCGGGGACGTATGACCGCGGCGCCAGCTCGTCCCAGTCGAAGGTGCCGTGCGGGACCAGGTACGCGCCCCTGCGCAGGAAGCGGTCGTCGAGCACCTTGCCCCACACGTCCCAGCCGCGGGCGTCACCCAGCAGCGTCTCGCGGGCGTGCTCGGAGCCGTGCACCGTGGTCGTGCAGAAGTCGTCCCAGGCGCGTCGGTACAGGTTCAAGACCACGGTCCCGAATCCGAGCGACTCGGCGGTGGTACGCGCGATCGCCGCCAGCAGGTGATCGAGGTCCTCGTCGCTGCGGACGAGCCGGGTCACCTCCAGCAGGCCACGCAGTCGCGAAAAGGCTGACAGGTGCTGGGGGTCCACGCACGCTCCGTGGGTCGGGGTGAGCACCTCTCACTCTGGCAGGTATGGTGCTGCGAATCCACCCCAACCCGGGGGAGATGGCTGCCGAGGCGCCGGTCAGGCGGCGAAATGTGTGCGCTCGCCCGACCGCTTCGCCGCGTACATGGCCTCGTCCGCCGCGTGGAACAGCGACTCGGGATCGTCGCCGTCGCGCGGGTACACCGCGACGCCGAAGCTGGCCCGCAGGTCCTCGAAGCGGGGGTCGTCGTCCTTCACCAGGCCGGCGCTGATCCGGTCGATCACCGCCCGCACCTCCTGCTCTTCGGTCTCGGGCAGCAGCATCGCGAACTCGTCGCCGCCGGTCCGGAACGCGGCATCGGTCTGGCGCAGGGCCTGCATCAGCAGCTTGCCCATGCGCTCGAGCGCGAGGTCGCCGGCCAGGTGGCCGTGGCGGTCGTTCAGCGCCTTGAACGCGTCCAGGTCGCACGTGACCAGAGCGAAGGGGCGGTGATAGCGGCCCGACCGGGCTGTTTCGATCGCGAGCCGGCGGGTGAAGGCGCGCCGGTTGAACAGCCGCGTCAACGGGTCGTGCTCGGCCAGGAACCGTACCTCCTCGAAGTGCGTCGCCGAGTCCAGCGCGGCTGTCGCCTGGTTCGCAAACACGCGCAGCGCCTGCAGAAGCTCCCTCGACGGCAGCAACCGGTCGATCGGGTCGTCCACCCAGATAACGCCCATCAGGCCGCCGTCGCGGTCGTACAGGGGCACCAGCAGCCAGTGGTGCGACCATGCATGCGGCCCTTCGCCGTTGAACACCGATGCGTAGGAGTGATAGCGCTCCGGCAGGCGCTCCCGGGCCTGTGTCTGGGTCAGCAGGTAGCAGCCCTCGATCTCGCACTCGGACACCAGCAGCGGCTCGACCAGCTCGAGCGTGAGCGGCGCGTTCTCGGCGAGGTCGCTGAGGCTCCAGCCCACGGCCGACCGCGGGGTCAGGACGCCCGTGTCGGGGTCGGGCAGCTCGATGCTGACCTTCGCGAAGCCGAGCGCGTCCGAGATGCCTTCGGCCACCGAATGCAGCACGGCATCGATCGAAAGCGTCTCCGTCAGACGCGACGACACCAGCAGCAGCCGCTCGAGGGCGCTGCGATAGCGGTTCGCACGGGTGCCCTCCTGCGCGCTCTCGAGCGCCAGCGCCACGTGCTCGGCCAGCGCCACCAGCACCTCCAGCTCCTCGTCGGAGGGACGCAGCCCCGACACGGGCTCGTCCACGGAGAGGATCCCCAGCAGGTGCCCGTCGTTTCGCGTGAGCGGCACGAACAGCGCATCCTCGGGGTGCCAGGCGTTGGGATCGTCGCTGACCGGGATGTCCGGGGTGATCGACAGCATGTCGTTCTGCCAGTCGTACTCCCCGGCCGGGACGAAGTAGACGCCGCCGCGCTTGAACCGATCATCCAGCAGCGGCGCCCACGCGTTCCAGCCGCCGCGGGTGCCGAGCAGCTGTTCGACCGCCTCCTGGTTGTAGTCGCGCACCGTGGTCACCTCGAAGTCGTCCCAGGCCGGCCGGTAGAGGTTGACCACGACCACCTTGTAGCCGAGCGAGTCGGCGATGGTGCCGGCGATCGCGTTCAGCACCTCGGGCAGCGACTCGTCATCGCGCACCACGCGGGAAACGTCCAGGAGGCCGCGCAGCCGTGCCAGAGTGTCGAGATCGTCGGAGGCCATTGCGCAAGGGTACGTGGTGGATCTTCTACCGTTTGTCGGGTCGATGCAGCTCCGTCTTGAATGGACAGCTCTGCCGGCGGCGGTGCTGGCGCTCTCGCTCGCCGGCTGCAGCGATGGCGCACAGCCCACCGCGGTGGCGCTCCCGGCGGCGGCACGGGCGCTGGCGGTGGCTCCGGACTTCGCCGGAACGCTGTGGGAGACGACCGGCAGCCGCGCATGGCGATCGCACGACGGCGGCCTCAGCTGGAAGCGCGTGCACGGCCCCGGCGGCGGCCTCGCGGTCGCCTTCTCGGAGAAGGGCGGGGAGGTGGTCGGGCCGCACGGCGAGCAGCGCGCCGACTACGGCGGCATCGGCCTGACGCCCGCGCGCCAGACGCCGCAGCCGTTCGTATCGCTGACAACCCCCTACCATCGCACCGACCGGCTCTACGCGCTGGACGTCTTCGGCCACCCCTGGGTGTCGGTCGACGCGGGCCGGCACTGGCTGCAGCTGCGGGCGGCCGGGCTGCCGAACACGGCCGTCTCGATCTCGGCGGTTCGCGGCGACGTCACCAAGCCGGATGTGATCTACGTGGCCTGCGGCGCAGGCGGCCTGTGGCGTTCGCTGGATGACGGCGCCACCTTCACGCACATGCCGGCGCCGGCGGTGGCGTACGGGGTTGCGATGACGACCGACGAGCAGAGCCAGGTGCTGGTGGCGGGCGACAGGGTCTACCTCAGCCAGGACTACGGGCGCACCTTCATGCCGGTGCTCGATCGGCGGGTGGACGCCGTGGCCTACGACCCCCGAAATGACCGGCTGGCCTACGCCGCGCTGGGGCGCGAGCTGCTGCGCTCCGTCGACGGGGGCGAGACCTGGCCGACCGGCTAGATCCATCTACAGGTGAGTGAGCCACTCCGGCACGCGCACCGGGCGCATGCTGGCGCGGTCGACACAGGCGTGTCGCGTGAACCCGGTTGCCACGATTTCGCCGCCGCGCGTCAGCTGGTACGTGAAGGTGAAGGAGGCCCGCGCCAGGTCGGTGAGGCTGCAGGCGACGCCGAACTCGTCGTCGAACCAGAGCGGCCGCAGGTAGCGGATGCCGGCCTCGGCCACGACCATGTCGATGCCTCCGTTGTGCACCTCGGCGTAGCTGTGGCCGGCGGCTCGCAGGAACTCGATGCGGCCGATCTCGAAGTACTGCAGGTAGGCCGCATTGTTGGCGACGCCCATCGCGTCGGTCTCGCCGAAGCGCACGCGCAGGTGCGCCGTGAAGGTGCGGCGGGGCTCCGTCATGAGCGCGCATGATACGGTGAATCCGCCGTAGCGCCGCCTGTGAAAGGGGTTCACATGAATGAGCAGAAGAGTCTGATCGACCGCGTCAGCCGCGCCACCGGCGATGTCGGCAAGCCGGTCGTGTCGGCCACGCGCGATCACGCCAAGAAGGCCTCGCGCGCCGCTCGCTCGCAGCTGCCCGCAACCCGCGAGGACATCGCCCGGCTGACCGATCAGCTCGACCGCGTCGAGGCGGCCCTCGCCGAGCTGGCCGATCGGGTCGAGGCTGCCAAGCCCAAGCGCCGCGCCGCCTCAACCGGGAGCGCGAAGCCGGAGAGCTGACGGCACCACCTCGAACATGGCCGGGGTGAGACCCGGCTGCTCTCCGTCGGCCTCGATCGGCAGCGGCGAGCGCGGCGTCACCACCACCCGGCGGGCGCGACGGATCGTGGCCTTGGGGTGAGTCGTGTGCGTACCGCGGTAGAGCTTGTGCAGGTTGCGGGCCAGGTCGAGCCTGGACACGTCGCCCCACACCAGCACGTCCAGCAGCCCGTCGCTGGGATCGGCGTCCGGCGCGATCTTCATTCCCCCGGCGAAGTAGCGGCAGTTGGCGACGATCGCGTTGTTGCTGACCTGGTCGATGTGCTCGTCGTCGATCTCGACCGTGAACGGGGAGTTGCGGTAGCCGGCGAAGGTTGCGATTGCTCCCCAGGCGAATGCGGCGGTCGCGCCCAGCGGCTTGCCGCTGCGGTTGACCCGGTCGGCGACGACCCCGGTCAGGCCGGCGCTGGCCACGTTCACGAAGAGACGGCTCTCGGGCGACCCGTCCCTCCCCGCGTAGCTGAGGCGGCCCATGTCGATGATGCGGGCGGGCGCATGCGCCGCCACCTCGAGCGCGCGGTCGGCATCCTTGGGGATGCCGAACGTGCGGATGAAGTCGCATCCGGAGCCCCGCTGCACCACGGCGAGGTCGGTCGCCTCCGCTCCGGCCATGCCGTTTGCGATCTCCGAGACGGTGCCGTCGCCGCCGACCGCCACCACCAGGTCCGCCCTCTCGGCGACGGCCGCCGCCGCCAGCTCGGTCGCGTGTCCACGCCGCTCGGTCAGGCGCACGTCGACGTCGAGGCCGTGCGCCTCGGCCCGCCGCGCGATATCGGGCCACTGCCGGGCGGTGCGGCCGTTGGCCGCCGCCGGGTTGACGATCATCACCGTTGCGGTCACGCTTTGGCGTCCACCGCTGCGGCCAGCGCCAGCCGCGTCATCCGCTCGACGCCCAGGGCCAGCTCGTCGTCGGCGATGCGCACCATTTGGGTGCTCCCGACCAGATCTGAGACGGTCAGGATGCAGGCCGTCTTGACCGACCGCAGCGCACCGATCGTGAACAGCACGGCGGCCTCCATCTCGACCGCCAGCACGCCGCGCTCGGCCCAGCGCAGGTGACGTTGCGGGTCGGGGTCGTAGAACGTATCCGACGAGGCGATCGCGCCGACGTGCGGCTGGATGCCGAGCCCCTTGGCGGCGTGGATGGCTCCGTGCGTGAGGCCGAAGTGCGCCGTGGGGGCATGCGGCTCGCCGCCGGTGTAGTGCCGTGAGGTTGCGTCGGCGGGCACCGCCGACAGGGCGATCACGGTGTCGCCGAGCACCAGGTCGGGCTGCAGCCCGCCGCAGGTGCCGATCCTGATCAGGCGCTCCGCCCCCAGCTGCACGAGCTCCTCGATCACGATCGCCGCGCTGGGACAGCCCATGCCCGTGGCCTGCACCGACAGCGGCCGGCCCTCGTAGCTACCGGTGTAGCCGAGCATGCCGCGCTCGCCGTTCACCTGCCGGGCATCCTCGAGGAACTCCTCTGCCACGCGGCGCGCCCGCAGCGGGTCGCCGGGGAGCAGCACGGCGGGCGCGTAGTCGCCCTTCTCGGCTCGCAGGTGGATCGGCATGGCCGCCCAGCTTACCGTCAGCGCGCCAGCAGGCAGATCGACAGGCCCGGCAGGTCGTAGCCCTCGCCGTGGCGGTAGGGCTCGCACCGCTCGGCGAAGTCGCGTTTGACCGCATCGATCTGGGCGTCGTCCAGCGTCGCGATGACGCCGCCCAGCGACGGCGAGATCTCGGTGACCACGCCCCAGTACTCGTCGATCTCCCGGAAGCGCCAGTGCACGGGCAGGTCGCGCAGCTCGATGGCGCCGAACTCGGCCGCGGCCACGAGGCCGCTCAGCTCGCCGCTGTCGGCCAGCCGGAACATGCCCGGCTCGTTCGGGTCGGGCGGCGGCGGCAGCAGGCCGTGGGCGCCAAACGCACCCTGGATGGTCGTGTTCCATGGATTCGCCTCGCGCGGGCCCCAGACCGCCAGCGCCAGGCGGCCGCCGGGGCGCAGCACGCGCCGCGTCTCGGCCAGGGCCGCGGCGGGGTCGGGCATCAGCATCAGTCCCCAGCGGCACAGCGCCACGTCGAAGCTGGCGCTCTCGAGATCCATCGCCTGCGCATCGACCTGCCTGAACTCCACGTTCCGCAGCCCCAGCTCGGCGGCCCGGCGCTCGGCGGCAGCCAGCATCCGGGTGGAGAGATCGGTCGTCACCAGCCGTCCGCTCTCCCCGATCAGCTCCGCGGCCAGGAAGCCGGTGTCCCCGGGGCCGGCGGCGATTTCCAGCACCGACTCGCCGGGCGCGGGGGCCGCCATCTCGACCAGCCCCTCGCCGACGGCATGCGAGGACTCCCACATGCGGTCGCGGCGCCGCTCCCAGCCACGGGCGGCCGCGTCCCACATCGTCTCCGGGCTCGGCGGTCCACTGGTAGCTTCCGGATCGTGCATTGCCAGAGCGTCGCTGTTCCCGGCGGCCGCGTCAACTTCTACGAGGTCGGCGCCGGCCCGCCGGTGGTGCTGCTGCACGGGCTGCTCGGATCCCCCGCCTACTTGGCCGCTCTCGGCCGCTCGCTGGCGGCGTCGGGGCGGCGCGTGCTGATCCCGGCACTGCCCGGCCACGCCGGCAGCCCGCCGCTCGAGCCGTTCACCTTCGAGCGGGCTGCCGACCACCTGGCCGCGGCGATGTCGGCCGCCGGCGCTGAACGCCCGGCGCTGATGGGTCACTCGCTGGGGGCGACGCTGGCCGTGCACTGGGCTGCCCGGCACCCGCTGCGCGGGCTGGTGGCGGCCTCGCCCGTGGGGATGCTCGAGCTGGACGTGGCGGTTGCGAAGGCGCTTTTGCCCGCCGCACCCGTCGCCGCGGCGGCTGCTCGCCTGGCCGCCCCGCTGCTCGCGGGGAGCGCGACCGGACGGCGGCTGGTGTTCGGGTGGTTCGTGGGCATGGCCGGGCCGCAGCTGGTGCGGCCGGCGCTGGGGCAGCGCATGATCCGCGATGCCGCGGCCGCGTGGCCCGCGCTTGAGGGCGTGATGCCGGAGCTGGGCCGCACCGATCTGGCCGATGTCGCGGGCGGTGCGGACTGCCCGTCGCTGGTGGTCTGGGGCGAGCTCGATGCCCATGCCGGCAACGGTGATGCGCTGGCCGCGGCGCTCGGGGGAGAGCGGCTGGCGCTGGCGGGCGTCGGCCACATGCCGATGCTGGAGGTGCCGTTCAGCTTCCGCCGGGCGCTGGACGGTTGGCTGTAGGCTTCGTGCATGGCCGCACCTGACCCCTGGAGCTGCCGGGCCTGCGGCTCGCAGATCGACCTGGCCGGCTGCTCGATCGAGGTCGGCCTGGTGCGCCTGGCCACGCGTGGCGGCGACGGATTCCAGCTCGGCGGCGCCGGCATCGAGCCCGAGCTGGCGGCCGTGCTGGCGTCCTGCGAGTGCGGCGGGCGCTTCGCCCCCGGCGCGGGCACCGGCCCGGCGGCGACGGCGCGCTTCGACCCGGATGCCATCCGCGACCCGGCCGCTCGCGGGTGGGCCGCGCTCGAGGCGACTCCGGCGCTGGCCGAGCTGCGCGAGGTGTGGCGGCCGCGGGCGCTGGTGCTGATGGGGCGCGAGCAGGAGCTGGCCAAGGAGGATGTGCTGCGGCTGCGGCTCGAGGACAAGCTGGCCGCCCTGCAGGCCGAGGTGGAGCGTGCCACCGCTGCCGGCGACAGCGACGCCGCCGAGGCCGCCCACGCCCGCTACATCGAGCTCGGCACCACCTACGTGCGTCGCTTCGTGCGCTCCCATGAGCCCGCCGCCTGATCTCGCAGACCGGGTCGCCGAGTTCATCACGGAGCATGAGCTGCTCGAGCCGGGGCAGCCGCTGCTGACGCTCGTCTCCGGAGGCGCCGACTCGCTCTGCCTGTGGGGCGTGTTGCGAGAGCTGGGTCATCCGGTGGAGGCACTGCACGTTGAGCACGGCCTGCGCGGGAGCCGCGGCCTCGACGACGCCGCCTACTGCGCCGCGCTGGGCGCGAGCGTGGTGCCGGTCGACCTGGAGCCGGGTGGGAACCTCGAGGCACGCGCGCGGGACGCCCGCTACGGCGCCGCCCGCGAGCAGGCCGGCGACCGGCCGATCGCCACAGGCCACACGCTCAGCGACCAGGCCGAGACGGTGGTCTACCGGCTGGCGTCGTCGTCCGGCCCGCGCGCGATCAGCGCGATGCGGCCGGCCGCGGACGGGGTGGTGCGGCCGCTGCTGTGCGTGACGGCGGCCGAGACGCGGGCCTGGTGCGCCGCGCAGGGGCTCGAGCCGCGCGACGACGAGACCAACGCCGACCCCGCGTTCCGCCGCAACCTGATCCGGCACGAGGTGATGCCGGCGCTGATACGGGTGCATCCCGGAGCGGAACTGAACCTGGCGCGAAGCGCCGAGCTGCTGGCCGAGCTCGACGATCTGGTGTCGGAGCTGGCGGGCGACCATGTCAACGAGGTGATCGACCTCGAGCAGGTGGCCGAGCTGCCGCGCGCGCTGCGCGTGCTGGTGCTGCGCGAGGCCGCGGAGCGCGCCGCCGGGCGGCCGCTGCGGCTGCCCAGACAGCTGACAGGACGGCTCGAGCAGCTGGCCGAGCGACGCGGCGGGATGGAGCGGCTGTCGCTGGCCGCCGATCTCGAGGCCGTGCGCGATCGCACCCACCTCAGCTTTACCGCGCCTTCGTTGTAAGCTGGGCCGAGATGCCTAGATGAGCTCGTACCTCAACGCTCTCGATCCGGAGCACCTGATCGCGGAGACGCTGGTCGAGGAGGATGTGCTGCAGGCGCGCATCTCCGAGCTCGGCGAGCAGATCTCGCGCGACTATGAGGGGCTCGAGCCGTTGCTGGTGGGGGTGCTGAAGGGCGCGGTGTTCTTCATGGCCGACCTGGTGCGGCGGGTGACGGTGCCCTGCGAGATGGACTTCATGGCCGTCTCCAGCTACGGCAGCGGCACCGACTCGTCGGGGGTGGTGCGGATCTTGAAGGACCTCGACGCCAACATCGAGGGTCGTCACGTTGTCATCATCGAGGACATCGTCGACTCCGGTCTGACGCTGTCCTACCTGGTGCGGAACCTGCAGGCGCGCTCACCGGCCACGCTCGAGGTGTGCGCGCTTCTGACCAAGCCCGAGCGCCGGCAGACCGACATCACCTGCCGCTACGTCGGCTTCGAAATCCCCAACCGGTTCGCGATCGGCTACGGCCTCGACTACGGCGAGCGCTACCGCAGCCTGCCCTACGTGGCCGCCCTGGACGAGTCGCGCCTGCCCGAGGACCTGATCTGACCGGGCCGTTTCAAGTCGCCACCGGCGGCTGCCGATAGACCAATTCGTGAGGACATCCGTCGTCGTGCCGGCGGCGTATCAGAGGTGGTGGTTCGAACGTCGGGCGCCAATGAGCCGGAAAACCTCCGTGATATCGTTTAGGTCAGTTCCCCAGGCAGGTAGGCGAAGCAACCCGTGAGCAGGTTTTTCAAGAGCGCAGCTTTCCCGATCGTCGTGGTCGTCGTGCTGGCGTTTTTCGCCCAGAAGATGATCATCGACAACTCCAGCAGCAAGCAGGCGAACACCTGGAACGAGTTCACACAGGCCGCCAACAGCCACGACGGCGTCAAGTACCTGAAGACCAACCTTGGGGACAACAGCCTCAAGTACAGCACCACCAAGTCGGACGGCAGCCAGACGGTCACGATCGGCATCCCCAGCACCTCGCTGATGGACCAGGCGATCTCGGCGGCCGAGGCCAACAACCCGAACGTCGTGGTCGACGGCACGCCCACCTCCGGCTCGCCGTGGTGGAGCATCCTGGTCACGATCCTTCCCTTCGTGCTGTTCTTCGCCTTCTGGATCTTCCTGATGAACCAGATGCAGGGCGGCGGCAGCAAGGTCATGAGCTTCGGCAAGAGCCGCGCCAAGCGGATGTCGGTCGACTCGCCCAAGATCACGTTCAAGGACGTGGCCGGCGTGGACGAGGCGGTCGAGGAGCTGCACGAGATCAAGGAGTTCCTCGAGAACCCGAAGAAGTTCCAGGCGCTGGGCGCGCGCATCCCCAAGGGTGTGCTGCTGTTCGGCCCTCCGGGCACCGGCAAGACGCTGCTGGCCCGCGCGGTGGCCGGCGAGGCGGGCGTGCCCTTCTTCTCCATCTCAGGCTCTGACTTCGTCGAGATGTTCGTCGGCGTGGGCGCCTCGCGCGTGCGCGACCTGTTCGAGCAGGCCAAGCAGAACTCCCCCTGCATCATCTTCATGGACGAGATCGACGCCGTCGGCCGCCACCGCGGCGCCGGCATGGGCGGCGGGCACGACGAGCGCGAGCAGACGCTGAACCAGCTCCTCGTGGAGATGGACGGCTTCGACCCGAAGACCAACGTCATCCTGATCGCGGCGACCAACCGTCCCGACATCCTCGACCCCGCGCTGCTGCGCCCCGGACGCTTCGACCGCCAGATCGGCGTGGACGCTCCGGACATGCTCGGCCGCAAGAAGATCCTGGAGGTGCACGGCCGCGGCAAGCCGCTGGCGGCCTCCGTCGACCTCGAGGTGCTCGCCCGCAAGACGCCCGGC